>JAZKSW010000029.1:0-6420 GCA_036625875.1 Minisyncoccota bacterium | reverse complement strand
TGGTGCAAAACAAGGCTGGATTTGAAAGAGAAGGAGATGATCTTTATACCACGCAGGAAATTTCAATTACCCAAGCTCTTCTTGGCGATGAAATAGAAATTAGCACTTTAGAAGGTAGTGTTGAACTGAATGTACCTCAGGGTAGCGAACACGGAGATAATTTGAAAATCAAAGGAGAAGGAATTCCCAAATTTTCCGGTTTTGGTCGAGGAAACTTATATGTAGAACTGAAGGTTAATGTGCCGAATAATCTTACTTCAGAACAAAAGCAATTAGTAGAAAAATTAAGAAAGAAAGGTTTGTAGGGTTTTTTCAAAATCAGCTGGCCGATAACCAGTTGATTTTATTTTAAAATAAAGATAAAATATAGTTAGTTGAGACTTATTATTTAAGTTTTTTGTGAAACTTTTTGTTTAAAAAAGTTTCGGGGGCCCCCATAACTCAACCTGGCAGAGTAGCGGACTTTTAATCCGTTAATCTAGGTTCAAATCCTAGTGGGGGCACAATTTTAAAATGCGTACAGAAATTAAAAAGTTATTAGTCTCTTTTCTTTTAGTATTATTACTCGGAGTTAGTTTCGGAGCAGGTTTTTGGTTTGGCCAAGAGAAATGCGAAGTTTGCCCACCCTCTGAAATTGACATGTCTTTGTTTTGGGAGTCATGGGAAACACTTCATGATAAATATGTTGATGCGGGAAAGTTGGGAAGCCAGCAACTTATCTATGGAGCTATTTCGGGGATGGTGAAATCTCTGGATGATCCCTACACTTTATTTATGGAGCCGAGTGATGCTAAGAGGTTCAGAGAAAACGTTTCGGGAGACTTTGAAGGTATAGGAGCTGAAATTGGTATCAGGGAAGGACAGTTACAGATAATAGCTCCCCTGGAAGGTACTCCCGCGGAAAAAGCCGGCATTCAAGCTGGTGATAAAGTTTTAGAAGTCAACGGTAGTTCTACTCAAGGTATAACAGTAGAAAAAGCAGTGGAGTGGATTAGAGGACCCAAAGGAAGTGTAGTGACTCTGACCATCGCAAGAGACGGTTGGGAGGAAAGTAAACCGATAGACATTGAGAGATCTACTATAGAAATTCCTTCTATGGATTGGGAGATGAAAGAAGGGAAGATAGCCTACATCAAACTAGAACATTTCACAGAAGCACTTTCCTCTTCTTTCCGAGAGGCTGCAATTGAAATTACCAAAAAAGACGCGAAAGGCATTGTCTTGGACGTAAGAAATAATCCCGGAGGTTATTTATCGGTAGCCCAAGATATCACCGGTTGGTTTATAGACAAAGGTAAAGTAATCGCTATAGAAGACTTCGGATCAGACAGAGAAGATAAGAAGTACAAATCTCAAGGTCCGGGGACATTTTCTGATCTACCGGTGGTTGTTTTGGTTAATCAAGGTTCCGCTTCTGCTTCGGAAATTTTAGCTGGAGCTTTAAGAGATCAAAGAGGAGTTAAATTAATTGGTACTAAATCTTTCGGTAAGGGATCCGTACAAGAACTTTCTCGATTGGATGACGGTTCTTCTTTGAAAATTACCGTTGCTAAATGGCTTACTCCGAACGGAGATCTAATAGCGGATAAAGGTCTAGAACCGGATGTTAAGGTAGAGAGAACCGAAGAAGATTACAAAAACGACAAAGACCCTCAACTTAAAAAGGCTTTAGAAATAATTAGAAATTTAACTAATTAAGGTACTATGAAAATAATTTTACAACAAGATGTTGAAGATTTGGGCGAAGAAGGAGAGATTAAGGAAGTTAGTGATGGTTTTGCTCGTAATTATTTAATTCCGGAAGGCATGGCCAAAAGAGCTACGGAAGAGAAAGTAGAGGAGGTCAAGAAAAGAAGAGAAAAGAAGGAAGAAAAGAAAGAAAAAGAACTAGAGGAGTTACAAGATAAAGTTTCCGAGTTGGATGGACGAGAAATAGAAGTAGAGGTTAAGGTCGGTGAGGAAGGGCAACTTTACGAATCAGTTTCTGCAGGTAAAATACAGAACGCTTTGAAAGAAGAAGGCTTTAAGGTGAAGAGAAAACAAATTGAGCTGGAAGATACTATTGAGGAATTAGGAGAATTCAAAGTAGATTTAAGTTTTAAACATAACTTGGAAGCTCAAATCAGAGTTATAGTTAACGAAAAGTAATTATGGATTCACCTCGCTATATTTTCGTGATGGGTGGGGTTATGTCTGGAATTGGCAAAGGTACCACTACTGCCTCTTTAGGGAAATTATTACAAAGCAAAGGATTTAAAGTAACAGCCAATAAGATTGACCCCTATGTTAACGTAGATGCCGGTACAATGAATCCTATTGAGCATGGGGAAGTTTTTGTGACCAAAGATGGGGCGGAAACGGATCAAGACATGGGAAACTATGAAAGGTTTTTAGAAGAAGAACCGACTACTGATAATTACATAACAACGGGTAGGGTTTATAAAACTGTTATTAATAAAGAACGTAATCTTGAGTATGACGGGAAATGTGTGGAAGTAGTTCCCGACATACCCAATGAAGCTATACGAAGAATTAAAAAGGCGGCCAGTAAAACTGACGCCGATTTTGTTTTGACGGAAGTGGGAGGAACCATCGGAGAATATCAAAACGTCTTGTTCTTGGAAGCGGCCCGAAGAATGAAAATGGAAAATCCCAACCTAGTTTTATTTATATTGGTAAGCTACTTACCCATTCCGGAAACTATCGGAGAAATGAAAACCAAGCCCACTCAAAATGCTGCTAAAAAATTAAGGTCTGTCGGAATTCAACCGGATTTAATTTTAGGGCGTTCCAAACTTCCTTTGGATGAACTAAGAAAGAAAAAGATTTCTACTTTTTGTAACGTTGATGAAGAAGATATAATCTCTGCACCCGACGTTGATTCGGTTTACAAAATTCCCGTTAACTTTGCCAAAGAGGAACTGGGGAACAAAGTTTTGGATAAATTTGACCTAAAACCAAAGGAGAACCATATGAAAAAGTGGGAATCCTTAGTAGAAGTTATTAAAAAAGATAAACCTACGGTTAGCATTGGAATGGTCGGAAAATATTTTAAGACAGGAGACTTTACCCTGACTGATTCTTACATCTCCGTGATTGAGGCTGTAAAACATGCTTCTTGGGCTCATGAGAAAGAACCCAGCATTTCCTGGTTGTCAGCGGAAGATATTAAACAAGGTTCCTTGGAAAATTTAAATCAATACGACGGGATAATTGTACCGGGAGGTTTTGGAAATAGAGGAATAGAGGGGAAAATAAAAGCCATTCAGTTTTGTCGAGAGAATAATATTCCATGGCTGGGATTATGTCTAGGTATGCAACTTGGAGTGGTTGAATTTGCAAGAAACGTTTGTGGTTTAAAAGATGCGCATTCATCTGAGTTTGATAAAGATGCTTCGCATCCGGTGATTGATGTTATGGAAAGTCAAGAAGAAAAGTTGAAAGAGAACAGATATGGTGGAACAATGAGGCTGGGTGCTTACGAATGTAAATTAAAAGAAGGCACTGTAAGTGCCTCAGCTTATGGTGAACGGATAGTTAAGGAAAGACACCGCCACCGTTATGAACTAAATAATGATTATCGTGATAAATTAAAGGAAGAGGGAATGAAAATGGCTGGGGTCAACCCCCAGCGTAATCTAGTAGAAATTATTGAGTTACCTGATCATCCTTTCTTCGTAGCTACTCAATTTCATCCCGAGTTTAAGTCAAGACCTCTGGATCCTCATCCATTATTCAAGAAATTCATAGAGGCATCCGCTTAATCCTGTTCAACTACCTCAACTACTTTTACTTTTCTAGTTTTTCCGTCGAAACGAGTTTTGGTTTTACTCTTAAACTTAACCACACCCTCTTTAGCAGCATAGAGGGTATCGTCACTTCCTTGTCTTACATTATTACCGGGAAGATATTTTGAACCTCTTTGTTTGATGATAACGTTTCCCGCATCGGCTTTCTGGCCATCATGAATCTTAACTCCTAAACGTTTTGCTTCTGAATCTCTTCCCAGACGCGTTGTACCTGAAGATTTCGTTGTTGCCATAATTATTTTTTATTAACTTCAACTGCTTAATAGTTTAACAAGGATTCATTATTTAGTCAATGAGTATCTTGGACAAAACAAAGAGATTTGTGAAAAGAAATCAAGAAGATTTAATATTAATCATCGGTGTGATATTAATTTCTTTGCTTTGTTTTGCAGCGGGTTATTTAACGGCTGTTCATAACCAAAAGGAAGAAATAAAGATTGAATACGATAAGCAGCAAAGTAGCACTTTCGGGCATCATGGATAAAAAACCCGAACATATTGCAATAATACCCGATGGAAATAGGCGTTGGGCTTCCCGAGAAGGGAAATCTATCATAGAAGGGCACCAACAAGGCTTTCAGACTTTTATTGATCTCTGGGGATGGATCAAAAAGACGGAAATTGAAACATTAACTGCTTATGGTTTTTCTACGGAAAATTGGAAGCGCTCCGAAGATGAAGTAGAGGGCCTAATGGAACTATTTAACCAAGGATTAAAAGATAAGGTAATTGAGGGCGGCGAAGGGGAGTTTAAAAATGCTAAAATTAGAGTAGTGGGGGATAAAGAAGAATTATCCGAGGAACTTCAAAAAACTGCAACGAAAGTAGAGGACCTTACTAAAGAGAATGAAAAGTTAAGGCTAAATCTTGCTATTAATTATGGTGGCCGTTGGGATATTAAACAAGCAATTGAAAAAATTGTCAAACAAGCCTCCAAAGATGAACAGACAATAGAGGAATTATTGAAAAAAAATCTCCGGGTTAGATCAAACCCGGATTTAATAATTAGAACAGGAGGAGAGAAGCGCCTGTCTAATTTTTTAACTTGGCAATCCGCTTATTCTGAACTTTTCTTTTTGGATAAATTATGGCCTGACTTTTCCAAGGAAGATTTTAAGGAAGTTTTGAAGGAATATTCAAAACGTAAAAGAAGGTTTGGTAAGTAATTTAATTAAAAACTTTCTAGTAAATATTTCTTTAATAGGAAATGTTTTTTTATTCTTCCAATTTGTCTCCGCTGTGATATTCTTTATGAATATCTCTCAGCTTTTTGTTGGTAACGTGAGTATAAATTTGGGTGGTAGCTACGTTCTTATGACCCAAAAACTCTTGGACAACTCGTAGATCTACCCCTTGAGCTAGCAAATCGGTGGCGAAAGAGTGCCTCAAAGTGTGAGGAGTAGTAAAACTAGGGAGCCCAGCCTTTTTAACGTACTTTTTAACGATATTATCAATGGATCTTGGTGTGAGCCTCAGGGAAGCGTCTTTAGGGCCTCTATACCGCCTAAAAAGCGCTTCTGAGTCGTCATCACGTGTTTCTAGGTATTTTCGAAGCCATTTTATACATCTTTCCGAAAAATAGACCGTTCGAGGCCGATCTCCCTTACCAACAATGCTTATTTCCAGGTCTTCCGTCTCCGGTTTTATATTTAATTGTTCCCGGTTTAAACTTACTAATTCCGCTACACGCATTCCGGTAGAAAACAAAGTTTCTAAAATAGCACGGTCTCTTATGCCGGTTTTAGTATCAGTGTCCGGAGCTTCTAAAAGTTGCTTTACCTGTTCTAGGTTTAAGAATTTGACTTTATTTTCGTCTTCGGAAGTTTTGGGTAGTTCTATCTTCTCTGCTGGAATGCAATCTATGTCTCGGTGAGCGAAGAAGTTTAAAAGGGTTCTAAGAGCAACCAAGTAAGAATGTTGACTGGACTTCTTTAGTTTTTCGTTAGTTTTGTCACTTTTATAGCGTGAGAGGTGAACACGATACTTCCATATATGTTCAGGAGTCAATTCGTGAGGTTTAAGATCTTCCAAGTTATTTTTCTTCAACCAATTAACAAATTTTTTCAACGAGCGATGATAATTTTCTTGAGTTTCCTCACTCAAGTTTTTTTCAATTTCCAGGTATTCCAAAAAATCGGGTATTAGGTCTTTAATTGGTTTATTAGCCTGCTCCATTGTTTATAAGTTATTATATTACTCTTTTCTTACAAAAAGAGAAGTTTATTCTCTTACAGTATAATCCCCTATTTCTTCCTTGTCAAGGGGGTAACTTGACTTATAACTTTTCTTTAGCCTTTTCTGTTCCTTCCTGCCAGCCCCATTTGAATAAATCCAGTAAAGATTTCTTCATTTCCTCCAGTTCTTCATAAAGATTGGGCTTTAGGCTTACCAATTGCTTCATAATCCATTTATTCAATTTGTTCAAAGGTTTTTCCAAAGCCGGAATAATTTTTTCTCGTGCTTTCTTAAGATAATGTTTTAATTTGTCCCGAAACTCTTTTTCTTCAGAGGAAAGATCTTGAGCGGTAGCCCACCCTCCAAAAAGTAAACCAATTATTATTAGGGTTATTATCAAGTATTTTTTATTCATGTCAAAAACTAGAAGTAAGTT
>JAZKSW010000028.1:0-6547 GCA_036625875.1 Minisyncoccota bacterium | reverse complement strand
GTTCTACAACTCGTTCCCGGTCATAATTCCACTCGCAGTCTTCCAAATCAAAATCTAAAGGAACATCTTTTCTGATAGTGACTAATTTCTTGCTAAAAAATGCCTGTTCCTTGTTTTTTAGCAAGATATTTTGAATTCTTTCACTGACAATCGTGGTTTCCTTTTCTTTCAAACTTTGATAAAGATTTTCCAGGGTTCCAAATTCTTTCAACAATTTAGTGGCTCTTTTTTTGCCTACTTGCGGCACACCGGGAACATTATCAGAAGGATCACCTTTTAAGGCTTTGAAATCAATTAATTGATTCGGCTCCAAACCGTATCTTTCCTGAACCGCTTCCTTATCATAAACAACGGTGTCTTTTACTCCCTTTCTCAAGGTGTAAACTTTTGTATTGTCATCAACCAACTGCATTGTATCTAAGTCTCCACTCACCACTATTACTTCTATTTGAGGATTATCTTGATGTACTTGTTCAGAAATGCTTCCCAATACGTCATCTGCTTCAAAACCCTCTTCTTCAAAAACGGGTACGTTAAAAGTTCTTACCATTTCTTTAACTTTAGGAATTTGCTGAGTTAGTTCTTCTGGTGTTTCCGGTCGTTGAGCTTTATAATCTTCAAATTCTTCATGCCGAAAAGTGGGTTCAGGTAAGTCAAAAGCAGCTGCTATATAATCGGGTTTTAAATCTTTAATAGCCTTAAAGAAAACCAATAAGAAGCCATAAACCGCATTAACTACTTCTCCTTTCTCTGATTTTAAAGGAGGAAGAGCGTGATAAGCTCTGTGAATCAACGCATGAGAATCCACAGCCATTAACTTTTTTTCTGAATCTGACATTTTAAATAACTTTAGACTTTATTTTTCTTTCTTTTTCTCCTACCACTTTAAATTCCATTTTTAAATAGTGGGTGGGTAAAATTGGTTCAATTTTATCTGCCCATTCTATTACCACTATATTTGTGGGGTCTTCAATAATTTTTCCAAAATCCAATTTTAATAATTCTTCGTTTTCTTCAATTCGGTAACAATCAATATGATAGAAATTATCAAAATTACCTTCAGGCAGATCAAATTTTTTTAAAATAACAAAAGTCGGACTTAATATCTTTTCTTGCACTCCCATAAAATTTGCCAAATACTGGACAAAAGTAGTTTTCCCTGAACCGAGCTCTCCTATCAAAGCTACAACCAAAGCCTGTTCCGGATCCTGTTTGGTAATCCATTCTGCCGTTTCCTCGGCAAGTCTTTTAGTATCATCTATTTTTTCACTGTGATAAATCTCTTTCATTGCAAATAAAGAAAGAAAGTTTTACAATAAAAATACTATGACAAGAAAAATAACGGAAGAAATTTCAATAAGCGAGAAGCAACTTGAACAAGCAAAGAAGAATATCAAAAGTGTTCCTGATTTTAAGCCTGCCATCAAAAAGAAGTTAAAAGGTAAAACCACTGATTTAATGCAAATTATCTTAGCGGGTGGAATTTCCTTAAATGCTTCTGATATTCATATTGAACCGTTGGAAAAAAGAGCGAAGATGAGAGTTCGTGTAGATGGAATCTTACATGACGTTCTTTTCTTGCCATTACCTAATTATAAATCAGTTCTATCTAGAATTAAACTACTGGCAGGGGCTAAACTAAATGTTTCTGATCGTCCTCAAGATGGACGCTTTTCAATTACTGTGGGTGATTTTGAAGTAGAAGTTCGAGTGTCGATAATTCCGGCGGAACACGGAGAATCTATAGTATTGAGAGTTTTAAATCCTCAATCTCTTATCGATCTGGGAGAATTGGGGGTAAGGGAAAACTTATTACAAGACTTTAAAAATCAAATCAAGAAACCGAACGGAATGATTTTAGTTACCGGCCCCACTGGTTCCGGTAAAACTACTACTCTTTACGCGTTTTTAAGACAAATAAGAAGCCCTAAAAAGAAAATTATTACCATTGAGAACCCTATTGAATATCATTTGGAGGGAATTTCTCAAACTCAAACAGAAAAAGATAAAGGTTATGACTTCGCCTCGGGATTGGAATCAATAGTCAGGCAAGACCCGGATGTAATTCTCGTGGGAGAGATAAGAAATAAAGAAACGGCAAAGATTGCTCTACAAGCTTCATTAACTGGACATTTGGTATTTTCTACTGTTCACACCAATGACGCAGCGGGAACAATTACCAGATTACACTCTTTGGGAGCGGATATAGTCAATATTGCTCCTGCCTTAAGAATGGTTATTGCTCAAAGATTAGTAAGAGAAGCTTGTGATAAATGCATGGAGTTTAGAAAACCAACTTCAAAAGAACTAGATAAGCTTAAAAAGGCTTTGAACAATTTACCTGATGAGGTAGAAAAACCTGAAATTAACGAAAGCACTGAGATTCCCGACGTGCATGGTTGTAAGTATTGTAACAACACCGGCTACAGAGGCAGAACAGCTATTTTCGAAGCCTTTACGGTTGATGAAGAAATAGAAGAACTAATTTTAAATGAACCAAGTATTTCAGAGCTAAGAAAAAAGATTCAAGAAAAGGGTATGGTTACCATGAAACAAGACGGTTTTCTTAAAGTCCTAAAAGGACAAACTACGATCAAAGAGGTAGAACGCATTACGGGCTAATATGTCTTTTTCGCCTCTTAAAAAGCTAATCAAGAAAAGGTTGGAAAAAAGAGACCTCCAACAGGGGGTAATCGAGAGTAAGGTTGCCGAAAAAACGAAAGAAGTACTTAAAGAGCAATTTTCCAATTTTGCTGATCAAGTGAAAGTACTTGATGTCAAGGACGGAAGATTGATTTTAAAGGCAGATAACTCTAGCGTTGCTCAAGAAATCCAACTACACCAAGAGCAAATAATTGAAGAGTTAAACAAAAAAATAGATAAAGCAGATATTAAAAAAATTACCTTTAAATCTAATTGAACTTTTCAAGGCCTGCGTCCATTACGGTCCGCCACATTGGACTTGAAAATAGAATTCCCAGATGCTTCTCCATGGGACTATTATCATTATTTCCAACCCACACTCCTACTGCTACCTCGTCAGCATACCCTACTGTCCAAGCGTCCCTATAATCATTTGTAGTTCCGGTCTTAACCGCTACCTTGTGATTATCAAAGCTCAAAATAGAATCTTCTCCGAATAAAGGAGCTCTGACCTTATCATTAGATAAAACATTGGTTATCATTTTAACTACTTTTTCTGTTAGCACCCTTCTACCGCCAGGGGTGTTTTTTTCTATTACTTCCCCTTGTGAATTAACAATCTTTCTTATTGGAGAAGGAGGTACCCTTACTCCACCATTAGCAAGGGTAGAGTAAGCAGAGACCATATTTAAAAGTTTAACTTCTCCTGCCCCCAGTACTAAAGAAGGAACTGCCGGTAATTCACTTCTAATCCCCATCTCATGAGCTGTCTTGATAGTATCTTCTATTCCGGCCAAATACATAAAAACTTTGACGGAAGGCACATTAATAGATTGAGCAAGCGCTTCTTTAAGAGTCACCTCTCCTCTAAATCTTTCGTCGTAATTTTGTGGTATAAAGGATTCTCCTCCCCAAGTTCCAAAATTAGTCTTTTCATCAACAACAGTAGTAGTAGGGTTGTGACCCTTTTTAAAGGCAGTGATATAAGCAAAAGGTTTAAAAGCAGAACCAGGCTGCTGAGGACGTAAAGCCACATTAACCATTCCCTCCTGTTTCGTGTTGTAATAATCTTCAGAACCCACCATAGCTAAAATTGATCCTGTTTCCGGTTTTATTGCTACTAGGGCTCCGTTGTGAGCATCATATTTCTCAACTCTTTCCGTGTTTTCTTTCACTGCCTTCTGAGCAATTTCTTGTAAATCCCAGTCCAAAGACGTATAAATCTCAAGACCTTCGTTCTTAAGATACTCAGATCCATACTTCGGTTTTAAATAATACTCAAGTAAATACATTACGAAGTGAGGAGCTTTCATAAATTGACCGGGATCAGCAAAGCTCAACTTTTTTTCTTTAGCTTTTTCGGCTTGTTCCTCAGTTATAAAATGCTCCTGTGCCATTCTGTTTAAAATATAATCTTTTCTATTCAATAATTCTTGCTTGTGTTTTCCATAAGGAGAAAAATAACTAGGAGCCTTGATTAAAGCAGCTAGAGTAGCTGCTTCTTGCAACTTCAAATCGCTAGCTGATTTGTCGAAATAAACTTGAGAAGCAGCCTCTACTCCGTAAGCATTACTTCCAAAAGGGACTTGGTTCAGGTACCACTCTAAAATTTGCTCTTTGGAATGACGCCGATCCAATTCCAAAGCTAAAATTGCCTCTCTTACTTTTCTTTTGATTGTTTTTTTATTAGTGAGAAAGGTAGACCTAATCAGCTGTTGAGTAATAGTAGAACCCCCGTACCTCAATTCTCCGAGTTTTATATCCTTCCAAATAGCCCTCATTATACCTTCCGGGTCCACTCCCATGTGATCATAAAAATGACTATCTTCCGCTGCCACCACGGCCTGTTTCATATACTCGGGTACTTCTTCTAAGGGAACTACCGTTCTCCGGTGTTCTCCATGAACTTTGTACAATAAATGATCTCCGGAACTGTCATAAATCTTGGTAGTTTCCGGAAAAACCCTTTCTTCAAATTGCTCGGGCCGAGGAAGATCTTTTGCGTAATAAACAAAAGCGGTCAGTCCTACAAAAAAGCCCGCTAAAATTAAAAGCGAAAGATACTTGAGAGATTCCTTCAAAATTTTCCAGATTTTACTTTTTGAATTATTTCGATGATACTTTCTTTTCATGACTATACTTATTTTACAGCATTTTTAATAATCTGGCAATTTTTATGGAATTATGATAAAGTATTACAAGTTATGGATAATAAAACCAACAAGCTATTAGAAAGAAACGTTGAACAAGTTCTTCCCAGTAAAGAAGAATTAGCAGAGTTAATGGAAAAAAGAAAGATTAAGCTTTACTATGGAATAGATCCAACTTCTCCAAACCTGCATTTAGGCCACGCTGTTCAACTGAGAAAATTAGCGAAGTTCCAGGAGCTGGGACATGAAGTTATTTTACTCTTTGGAACCTTTACTGCCCAAATTGGAGATCCTTCCGGGCACAACTCAAAAAGAGAAACTTTATCTAAAAAAGAGGTTGATGAAAATCTTAAAACCTATAAAAAACAGGCTTCTAAGATTTTAGATGTTTCTAAGGCTACCATCAAGAGAAACGAAGAATGGTTAGCAGAAATGGATTTAGAGAAAATGTTGAAATTAGCCTCTCACTTTACAACTTCGCAATTACTTAAAAGAGATCTATTTCAAAGACGATTAAAAAACAACAAAGAAATATGGCTCCACGAATTATTCTATCCCATAATGCAAGGTTATGACTCAGTGGCAATGGATATTGATTTGGAACTCGGCGCTACAGATCAAACATTCAATATGTTGATTGGAAGAGATTTACAAAAAGAATACAATAATAAAGAAAAATTCGTCTTAACTACCCCCATGCTGACGGGGTTGGACGGCAGAGGAATGAGTAAAAGTAGAGGAAATACGGTAAACCTAACTGATTCCCCTCAAGACATGTTCGGCAAACTCATGTCTCTCAACGATAAACTAATACCCGAATACTTTAAATTGTGCACCAATGAAAGTTTAGAAAAAATTGAAGAAGTTAAAAACAAATTAGAACAAGGGAATATAAACCCTAAAAGCTTAAAGGTAGAACTAGCTAAGAAAATAGTAACCCTGTACCATAGCAAGGAGGAAGCAGAGGAAGCAGAGGAAGAATTTAACAAAGTTTTTAAAGAAAAAAAATATCCTTCCGACATGCCTGAATTTTCTATTGATAGCTTTCAAAAAGACACAATGGAAATAGATGAATTATTAGTAAAATTAGAACTCGCTTCTTCTAAGACGGAAGCAAAAAACCTAATTGACCAAGGAGGAATTAAAATAGACGGAGAGGAACAAAATAACTGGAATAAAGAGATTAAAATCGAAAAAGGTAAAGTTATTCAAAGAGGAAAAAAGACTTTCGTTAAGTTAGTTTAATTGATTCAAACAATACAAAAACCCCGCTGAGAGCAGCGGGGTTTTTGATTTCTCGGAATTTACTCTTCGTCGGTTCCGGGAAGATTAATATCAGTTCCCTCTAAAGGATCTTCTTCACCTTCTTCACTTTCTTCACCTTCTTCTTCGCTAGTAAGGTCTTCTAGAGGGTTTTCCTCTTCTTCTTCGTCGTTAAAAATCATAATTTTTAAAAGATAATTGTTAACCTTGAATACCGACCTTTTCCCTGCTTAGAAATCACAGGGAGATATCGTATGGTTATTATAAAAGTTGCAAAATCCCTGTCAAGTGCTACTAAGAAACATCTTTCGGGGTTGTCAAGAGCCCTCTTGAGAGTTATTCATTTCCCTTTTGCAACACAGTGCTGCCCCCAGAGCATCAGCTGCATCATTCGGCTTGGGAATTTCTTCCAAGTTAAGATGTTCCTTTACCATTTTTTGTACTTGTTTCTTTTTAGCTTTTCCGTAACCTGTCATAGCCATCTTAATTTG
>JAZKSW010000027.1:0-7282 GCA_036625875.1 Minisyncoccota bacterium | reverse complement strand
CAAGGTTGAATATTTGACTTTTCAAATAAATATTGCTAAATTAAAGGTGGTTAAGCTGGTGTTCGTTTAAAATATAATAAGGAGGCGATAGAGTTGAAATTTAAGAAAGGCAATAAAAGATATGTAGTGGTGATTGGAACATGGATAGCAATCAAGTTTCCTAAGATTCAATTTTTGACTGCGCTTCGGATCTTATGGTCTACTACCAAAATAGGAAGGCCCTTAATGCATTTTAAGAGATATGATTATACTATGGGTGGATCTATCCAGAATTTTCTGTTCGCTGGTTTAATAGAAAATTGGAAAGAATTTGTTTATTGGAAAAGATTTCATTTTAGCTGGTTGGCTCCGACTTACTTTTCTTTGTTGGGATTGATTACGGTTCAAAAAGCGGGGAAAGAATTAAAACTCGAAAATAAGCGTTTATTATGGACACAGATAATTAATCTTGTAGGAAATCAATTATATGAAGCAGATGATCACGCCTTTGCTTCGGTTGATAATTATGTGAAAATTAATGAAACCGTCTGCTTAGTAGATTACGGTAGTTTTAAAAATGAAAATCTCTTTACGAAGCAACAACAAAGATTAAACGAGTTTGTTTTTGACCTTAAGGAGGTGCATTAAATGGAGAAGTTAGCTGCTTTATTGAAAGTACTGCTGTTTTCCAATTTTCTTTATTTAATAGTAGGATTACCGATACACAGTAAAATTGTTGGTAGACCGCCAACCCCGAATTATTACCATAATATTGCCGTAGGAGTTGTAATTGTAAGTCTTATTGTAGTTTACTTAGGCCTTATAATAGTCTTGAGGTACCAACCCCACCTGATTCAGAGAGATTTTTCTTCTTACGTGACATTAACAATAGTGACAGTTTTGGTGGGTTTTCTTTTAACTACGGGTGCTAATGGAGGTAGTTTCGTAGGCCCTGCTATTTATGCCGGATTGGTTATGCCCGGGAGCTTAGTAATTTTAGGAATCATTTATCAAGTAGCCGTAAACAAAGCAAGAGATTAGTAAGTTTTAGCTGATTGGTTACGGAAAAGCAAAAAGAGGAGTAGGCATTCATCGGCTTTATGCTGGTGAATGCTTTTTATTTTTGCCTTTTTTATATAAAAAAACTTTGCTATAATAAAGTAACAGTTTTTAGTATTTTATTTAATAAATTTAAACGTTATGCCCGAAGATAAAAATATTTTGTGGTTTGAAGATATTACCGCCAACCATGTAGAAGAAGTGGGCGGTAAGAATGCTTCGTTAGGGGAAATGTACTCTGAGTTAACTAAAGAAGGAGTCAATATTCCCAATGGCTTTGCTATGAGTGCTGCTGCCTTTTGGAGGTACGTAGAACACAATGATTTTAGCGAAGAATTGGAGCAAATTTTTGAGGAGGCTGATTTGAACAAGCTTGCAGATTTAAAACAAGCGGGGGAGAAAGCCCGAAACTTAATTGAAGAGGGAGAGTTTCCGCCCGAGCTGAAACAACAAATTGAAGAAGCCTATTCCCAATTGTCGGATGAATACGACCAAGAGCAAGTTGATGTAGCAGTGCGTTCTTCGGGAACGGCCGAAGATCAACCTGATGCTTCTTTTGCTGGTCAATTTGAAACCTTTTTGAATGTTTCTGGTTCTGATAAGTTGCTGGAAAGTATGAAGGGATGCATGGCCTCCTTGTTTAATGATAGGGCTATTGCTTACAAAGAAGAGAAAGGATTTTCTAACCTGGGTATTGCTTTATCGGTAACGGTACAAAAAATGGTTCGGTCCGATTTATCTTCTTCAGGCATAATGTTCACTTTGGATACGGAAACCGGATTTAAAGATGCGGTTTTAATTAATTCAATTTGGGGAGTAGGAGAAATGATCGTGCAAGGTAAAATTACTCCCGATACTTTTTATGTTTTCAAACCAACTCTGAAAGAAGGCTACGATTCAATCATTAGAAAGGATTTGGGAAGGAAAACCAAGAAGTTGGTTTATGATGATCAGGGAGGTTTAAAAGAAGAAGAGGTCGCTCCAGAAAAACAACTTGATTTTTCTTTAAACGATGAAGAAATTTTAACTTTAGCCGAGTGGGCCTGCTTAATTGAAGATCATTACTCGGAACGAGAAGGTAAATGGATGCCTCAAGATATTGAATGGGCCAAAGACGGAGAAACGGGAGAGTTGTTTGTGGTGCAGTCAAGACCGGAGACGGTTCATGCTCGAGAAAAGAAAACTACTTTGAAGGAGTACAACATTAATACTGATCAAGAACCTTTGGTAGAAGGTATTGCCATCGGTGAAAAAATCGGAGATGGTAAAGTTCATGTGATTCCGGATGTTTCTGAAATTTCGGAATTTGAAGAAGATGAAGTGCTAGTAACTGAAATGACGGATCCCGACTGGGTGCCCATTATGCGGAAGGCTTCTGCTATCGTTACCGATGAAGGAGGTAAAACATCACATGCTGCAATTGTCAGCCGCGAATTGGGTGTTCCGGCGATCGTGGGGTCGGAAAATGCTACTGAAACCCTGGAAACGGGACAGGAAGTTACGGTTGATTGTACCCAGGGCTTGGATGGAAGAGTGTTTGAAGGAAAAGTTCCTTATGATGTTAGTGAATATAATTTAGAAGAAATTCCCGACCTGGATACTAAAATTATGGTGAATATCGGAGCACCGGAGATCGCTTTTAAAAGTTCTTTCTTGCCACAAGACGGAGTAGGGCTGGCTCGGGAAGAATTTATTATTTCGGAAAAGATAAGAGTGCATCCTTTGGCTTTGTTGCATTTTGATGAGTTAGAAGAGTATGGCGGAGACGAGGAGCTTAAACAAGAAATTGAGAAAATTACCGTGGAGCACAACGACAAAAAAGAATTTTTTGTGAAAGAGTTAGCAGAGGGAATAGGGCAGATTGCAGCCGCTTTTCATCCCGATCCCGTAATCGTTCGTTTCTCCGACTTTAAAACCAATGAATATAAAAACTTGGTGGGGGGAGAGTTGTTTGAGGAAGAAGAAGCTAATCCCATGCTGGGTTTCAGGGGAGCCTGTCGTTACTTGGATGAAGAGTTTCAAGAAGCATTTAAAATGGAAGTACAAGCTATTAAGAGGGTAAGAGAAAAGTTTGGGCTTGATAACGTGGATGTCATGGTACCTTTCTGTCGTACGGTAGAGGAAGGAAAAGAAGTGATAGAAGTAATGGAAGGAGCGGGACTCAGCCAAGAGGAATTGAATGTTTATGTAATGTGCGAAGTTCCTTCCAATGTTATCTTAGCCGATGAATTCTTGGATGTTTTTGACGGAATGTCCATCGGCACCAATGATCTTACTCAGTTATCACTGGGAATGGATCGAGACAATGCTAAGATTGCCGGTATTACCGACGAAAGAGATCCTACCATAAAGAAAATGTTAAGTAAGGTGATTAATCGCTGTAATGAACGTGACAAATATAATGGTATTTGTGGTGAAGCCCCTAGTACTTATCCCGAGTTTGCTAAATTTTTGCAAGACGAGGAAATTGACAGCATGTCTTTGAACCCCAATAGAGTCATTAAAACAATTTTGATTTTGGCGGGAGAAGAAGATAAAATACAATAATATGTACGATGTAGTTACATTTGGATCTGCTACCTGGGATTTATTCCTGGATTTGGAAGATTTTAAGGTTATAGAAGATGATGATTTTTTAACCGGAGAAGGTTTGTGTTTTAATCTGGGTTCCAAGGTAGAGATTGAAGAAATAGACTTCTTTGCAGGAGGTGGTGGCACCAATACTGCAGTTACCTTTGCCAACCAGGATTTAAATGTAGCTTATTGTGGTTCAGTGGGAAAAGATTTTGCCGGAAGAGAAGTAGCTGAGATTTTGAAGAGTAGAGATGTAGACACTGAACTCCAGAAAGTAGAGGAAACCACTAATCACTCTGTGATTTTAACTTCTGAGGGCGAAGAAAGAACCATCCTGGCTTATCGAGGAGCTTCCGAAGTGTTGAATGAAGTAGATATTCCTTGGAATGATCTAAAAACAAAATGGTTTTATTTAGCTCCTCTTTCTGGAGAGTTGGGTAAGATAACCGAGCAGCTTGTAGAGCATGCTCATCAAAATAATATTAAAGTGGCTTTCAATCCCGGTTCTTCTCAATTGGATTTTAACAAAAACAAAATGAACGATATTTTGGAGAAAGTAGAAGTGTTAATACTGAACCAAGAAGAAGCTGCTAAACTCACCGGAATTTCTTACGAAAAAGAGAAAGAAATTTTCAAAGAAATTGATCGACTTTGTCCCGGTATAGCCATTATGACCAAAGGAGAAGAGGGGGTGGTAGTTTCCGATGGCAACTCTCTTTATTACGGTGATCCTTTACCGGCCGACATTAAAGATAAAACTGGAGCAGGAGATGCCTTTGGTTCTGGCTTTGTGACTGCCCTTATAGGGTCTCAGGACCTTGAATATGCTGTTCAAATGGGTATAGCTAATGCTACTGCTTGCCTGGAAGAAAAAGGTGCTAAAAACGGCCTTTTAGAACAAGAAAAGTTTAGAAAAACTAATGTTAAGAAAGTAGAACTGTAATTTTTATTCAAAATATGAATTTAAAACAGACACTTAAAAAAGCACGGCAAAAGAAAAGAGCGATCGGTCAATTTAATTTTTCTAGCTTTGAGCAACTGCAAGGAATTTTAAAGGCAGCCCAGGAAAATGATCAACCGATAATTATAGGAACTTCCAGCGGTGAAAGTCATTTTCTCGGTTTGGAACAGGCTAGGGCACTAGTAGATGCTGGTAGTAAGAAGTACGGAGTGGATGCGTTTTTAAACTTGGACCATGGAAAAGAGCTTGATTGGGTAAAGAAGGCAGTAGATGCTGGCTATGATGCTGTCCATTTTGACGGGACCGATTTAAACTTTGAGGAAAACATAGAAAGAACCAAAGAAGTGGTAGAATATGCTCATTCCTCTGATGTATTGGTAGAAGGTGAACTCGGTTACCTAACGGGAAAGTCTGCTTCTCATAAAGGAAAAATTGAAATTAAAAAAGAAAACTTAACTTCACCCGATCAGGTTAGAAAATTTGTTGAAGCTACCGGAGTAGATAGTTTAGCTGTAGTTATCGGAAATGTTCATGGAGTTTATGCCGAAATGCCCAAACTTGATCTGCAACGATTGAGTGATATTGAGGAGCAAAGTTCTGCATTCTTGGTATTACACGGTGGTTCGGGAATACCCGATAAAGATATTAAAAGAGCCATTAAAAAGGGAATTGTTAAAATCAATGTTAATACCGAGTTGAGGTTAGCGTGGAAAGAAAGTTTGACTAAGGCTCTTAAAAAAGATAGTATTAAACCCTACAACTTGTTGCCTGAGGTTGAACAGGCAGTGAGAGAAAAGGTTAATCATAAAATAAATTTGTTTAATCATGAGTAAAGTAATTCACCAAATAGAAAAATGCATTGGATGTGGTAATTGTACACTAGCAGCTCCTGGTCACTTTGAAATGAGAGAAGGAGGCAAAGCTCATTTGAAAGATTCTGAAGAAGAAGACGGTAATGAGGTTAAGGAAACGGAGATAACCGATGAACTAAAACAGGCTGCTGATTCTTGTCCAGTTCAGTGCATTAAATTAGAAGAATAATATGGCTAAATTAACTGCACAAAAAAGAGAAGGAGAAAGCAATAATTCTTTACGTAAACAGGGACAAATTCCTGCTGTTGTTTACGGTCCCGAAAGAGAAGATAAGACCATAAAGGTTAGTGAAAAGGATTTAAGAAGAGTTTATCACGATGCCGGCAGAAGTTCTTTGATTAATTTGGAACTTGACGAAGAGGAAGAAAAAGTATTGATTTATGAAATTCAAAAGCATCCAGTTTCAGGAGACCCCCTTCATGTTGATTTTTATCAACCTCCACTGGATAAAAAGATTCAAGTAGAAGTACCTCTTGAATTTGTCGGAGAGTCTAATGCCGTGGAGAATTTAAACGGTACCTTGGTAAGAGATGTAACTCGAATAACGGTGGAAACCCTTCCTCAAGAGATACCGGATAATATAGAAGTGGATATTTCTTCTTTAGAGGAATTTTCTGATGATTTGCAGATAAAAGATTTGGAAGTTCCTTCTGATGTGGAGATTTTGGAAGACTCGGAAGTTATAATAGCCTCTGTAGTGCCACCTAAAGATGTAGAAGAAGAACTTGAAGAACCGATTGAAGAAGGCATTGAAGAAATTGAAACGATTGAAGAAGCAGAAGAGAGAGAAGAGGTTGAAGAGGCTGAAGAAGTTGAAGAAGGAGTAGAGGAGGAGGTTGAAGAGCAGCCTGAAGAAGGAGAAGAAGAAACTCCTCCACAGCAACCCCAATAATTATTTAAAGAGAAAGAATCTCCTGTCAGTGGACAGCTATTTGGTACCTCCCGCCCGCCCCGAGCGCTACTAAAATTTATGCGTAGCAATAATTTATGAAAAAGTGGATTCTTGTAATTTTGCTTGTGATTGTGGGAGCAGTATTATTAGTCCCGCAAATTCAAAGTTTAGCTCAGGAAGATCTGAGTAAGACTTGTAGTTCTAGCAACTTAGAAGCGAAGTCAAAACAATTATCAAGAGAAGAATACAGGAGTTTATTAAAGAAATGCTTGAATCACTTTGAGAATGAAAACCAACAGATTGAAGGTAAATTAGAAACGACTAAACAGCAAAAGCAAACTCTTCAGAATAAGATTTACTCCTTGAACCAGCAAATCAGAAACCTTGATAATGAGATAAGGCAAAGTAATTTGGTAATTCAAGATTTGAAGTTCCAAATAGAGGACACTGAAAAATCTATCAAGCAGACTACTGTTAAAATTCAGGAATCTACTGAAAAGTTATCTGAAATTCTTAGGGCGGTCTATGAACAGAACCAAAAGACTACAGTTGAAGTTTTACTTGCGGAGGATAAATTATCCAGCTTCTTTGATAATTTAGTATCCCTTGAAGTTTTAAGTGCAAGGAATAGAGAGCTTTTGAAGGATGTTAAAGATTTAAAAGATTATTTGAAAGAACAAGAAAAGGCGTTAATGCAGGAAAAAAATAGTCTGGAAAAGGTAGTAGCTATTCAACAATCAAAAGTACGGGAGAACAGGCAAGTTAAGCAAGAAAAGCAAGAACTAAAGCAAATGACTGAGGCAGAGTACCAGCGTTATTTACAACAAAAGGAGAAGACAGAAAAAAGAATAGAAGATATTAGTGCTAAATTATGGAAAACTTTGGTTGGTGTAAGAGAGGTTCCCGAATACGGCCAAGCGGTGAAAGTAGCAGAAAGAGTATCA
>JAZKSW010000026.1:0-7289 GCA_036625875.1 Minisyncoccota bacterium | reverse complement strand
CTGAGGAATCCCGAAGTTTTCCTCTAACTCGGGAATTATAAACTGCAATAAGTTTAAGTGTCGTAGCTTTTCTATACCGTAGGCAGCTCTTTCGGAATTAATCATTTTCATTAATTCGTCCCTAATTCTTTCGTTGGAAATGGTTTGCAATGCCTCCGCATTGTTTTTTATGGCTTCCTGAGTTTCTTCTTCAATTTTAAAATTAAGTGTAGTGTAAAAACGCACCGCTCTCATCATTCTCAGGGCATCTTCATCAAACCTCTGTCCGGGATCACCAACTGCTTTTATCTTTCTTTCTTGCAGGTCTCTCTGGCCGTGGAAGGGATCAATTATTTCTTTGTCCAAGCCCATGGCCATAGCGTTAATGGTAAAGTCACGCCTACTTAAATCATCTTCAACGGAAGAAGTCCACTCTACTTGATCGGGATGTCTTTTATCACTGTATTGTTCTTCTACGCGGAAGGGTGTTATCTCTATCTCTCTTAAAGCTCCTTCCTGTTCTTCGTTAACCACGGTAACAGTACCGAAATCATTGTTGATGAAGGAGTTCTCAAATAATTGTTCAATTTCATCCGGCTTGGCGTCAGTAGCTACATCCCAATCTTTGGGCTCTCCCCCCAACAGTAAATCTCGCACGCAACCTCCTACGAGATAGACTTCGTGGTTTTCACTTAACTTCTCAAAGATTTGTTTTACCAACTTAGGTATTTCCATCGCGTTAATAGTAACACAAAACCCTTGTTTTTTCCAACTTTCTTTGGTATGATTAAAAGAGATTGAAAGCAAATTATTGTTAATTATTCGATGCGGTTTAAGTTTTTTATGTAAATTTTTTTCAAAAAATTTTCAGAGCCGCCCCCGTGGTGAAATGGATATCACATTGGTCTTCGGAACCAAGGTTGTGGGTTCGAATCCTACCGGGGGTACCTTCCTGAAACTTTTTGGACAAAAAGTTTCACAAAAACGTCAGACAGCTTTACATAGGTTTATCTAGTATAGTATCATTAAGTTGATGAGGAAATTAATTCCACTTTTAATATTATTAATCGTGGTGGGGATGTTCGCCCCTCTTTTTACTAGTACCCTTGAAGCTGATTCCAACACCGAAAGTAATACGATAGGTCCAAAGGGTGGTTTAGTTCCTTGCGGCAGAGTAGAAGACGATGATTCCACCGAAAATATTGATGAAACCGTTCCCTGTCATTTATGTCATTTGTTCTTAATGTTTGAAAGAATTGTAGACTTCACCCTAGCTTATATCGTCCCACCCATAGCCGCTCTGATGATTCTCATCGGAGGTTTCTTATTCATGTTCGGTGGTGCTTCCGAAGAGCAGATAACTCAGGCAAGGAAAATCTTCACCACAGTGGCAATCGGTATCGCTCTGATTTACGGTTCTTACATAATAGTCAGCACTTTCATGACAGCAGTAGGAGTGGCGGATTGGACCGGTTTGGATAGTTGGTATGAATTAAAATTAGACGACTGTCCTATGAGTCCGGAGGAAGTTGATAGAGACAGTGAGAACGGTAGTAGCAATGGGAGTGAGAATGGCAACGGTAATGGTAATCTCAGTGTTTCTTGCACCGCTTCTCCCGACCCTGCAGATACTGGAAATCCAATAACTTTTTCCAGTTCACCTTCAGGAGGAAGTGGCTCTTATTCTTATCAATGGTCAGGTGACTGTACGGGAACTTCTAAGAATTGTAATAAAACTTTTTCTAGTGAAGGAACTTACGGAGCTACTGTTCAAGTTACTTCTGACGGAAACTCTGTATCTAATAGTTGTTCTGTAGAGATTCATGAAAAAGATACATGTGAAGATCTCAACTACGGAAACTGCTTCAGCTCTTCCGATTGTTGTGTCTATGTATGTAGACACCCAGACCACCCTGGTGCCCCAATCGGCTCTCCTAATTATGAGCAAATTTGTCTTGCTAAAGAAAGTGGGGGATGCCAAGAAGTAGATGCTCAAGATGTAGAAGAGGTAGACGACAGTTGGAATTGTTCAGAGGGAGAAGATAGTTCAGATAATACTGGTGACGAATGTGATAATCAAGATGATTGTTGGGACTTTTTAGAAAATGAAACAAGTGTCGACTCTGAATGCCTTGATTCCGTTCACTGTGACAACGGTGAATGTAGTGGAACGGCCAAAAATAGTATCCCAACCGATCCCGATAGTCGAGTCGCTTGCGACCCTGATTCAAATGATGCTCAATCCGACGATTATGATGCAGCTTGTTATTTCTGTAATAACCAGGGGGGTTGCGTACCCGTAGAAGGAGAAAGTTGTGGAAACGAGTGTTCGCAATGTAATAGTAGCGGCGAGTGTAACCTAGATTGTAATTTAGAGTCTTGCCAAGGAACTCAGGCTTATTGTAATAACTGTTCTCCTTGCGGAAACGGAACAATCGAAGACTATTGTGGAGAAGTTTGTGACAAAGCAGAAAACAAGGGGTGCGAAGACGGAAAGGTTTGCTCCGACGACTGCACAGAATGTGTTGACAAAAAATTCGTTTGTCACGAATACGATGCAAATACTCATGTCCTTTATTACGAAAATCACCCCTACGCAATTTCAAGCTGTGCATCCTACAGAGAAAATAATATAGCAGGAGACGGCTCAGATGAAAAACTCGGTGACGTTTGGAAAGAAGCCTGTCAGGAAGACCCCTGTGAAATAGATTGTAAGGTTTATAACGATAATTGCATCACTAAATAATCAGGATTATTCATTTCTAATCTTCTTTGAGGGTTAGAGATTTCATAACATAATAAATTTAAGATTTAAGAATAAAGCCCTCATAGCTCAACCTGGTAGAGCAGCGGACTCTTAATCCGTTGATCTAGGTTCAAATCCTAGTGAGGGCACCCCGAAACTTTTTACTCAAAAAAGTTTCACAAAAAATTCAAGCAAAACATAAAAGGTTGTTTTTTATTATTAATCAAGGTAAAATAAAATAATGTTAGACGAAGAAGAAAAAGAAGAAATTATTGATAAGTACCAATTACACGACCGAGACACGGGCTCGGACGAAGTTCAAATTGCTTTGCTGACTGAACGTATTAATGAGTTGTTGGAACATTTGGATGAACACGCAAAAGACAAAAGCTCAAAACGGGGCCTGTTGAAAATGGTCAAAAAACGTAAAGCATTACTAAATCACTTAAAAAGTGAAAGTGAAGAGAGATACGACGAATTAGTTAAAAAACTAGGCCTATAATCATGACCGACATGATAAAACATAAAGAACAGCGGGTGGTGGTATTGATAGACGTTCAAAATATGTACCACTCCGCTAAGAATCTTTACCAGGCCAAAGTTAATTTTGAACAAATACTAAAAGCGGGCGTGGGAGAAAGAAAACTAATTAGAGCTTTCGCCTACGTAGTAAGAACGGAAAGTGGGGAGGAACAAGCATTTTTTGAAGCCTTAACCAGTCTGGGAATAGAAACAAGAGTAAAAGATCTTAAAAAATATTACGGAGGATTGAAGAAAGCAGATTGGGATGTAGGTATTACGGTGGACGCAATAAGGTCCGCTCCCGCTGTAGACACAATCATTTTAGTTTCCGGAGACGGAGATTTTGCTCCTCTAGTCGAATATTTGAAAAACAGAGGAAAAAGAGTCGAAGCGATTGCTTTCGGCAGATCGGCTTCCTCTGAATTAAGAGAAGAGATAGATGACTTCATGGACTTGGAGGAGGACCCAAAAAGATTTTTAATTCAAGATTAACAGCGGTTTCAATCCCTGGATGGCATCCGTATATCCCGAAGATGACGCTTGGGGCTATTCGGATGTGTTTCAGGGAGTATAAACCGTTGAACCTTTATGCAAGAATTTAAAAAACAAGTCGGTGGTCAAGATTTGACCATCCAAATTAAAAACTGGGCCGAACAGACTAACGCTTCGGCCTGGGTGCAATATGGAGAAACGGTCGTTTTAGCAACAGCCGTCATGGGCAAGGAAAAACCGGAATTAGGTTACTTCCCCTTAACGGTCAACTTTCTCGAGAAATACTATGCAGGTGGAGAAATCCTGGGCTCTCGCTATTTTAAAAGAGAAGGCAAACCTTCAACGGAAGCTACTATCACTTCTCGACTGATTGACAGGGCTATTCGCCCCCGCTTTCCGAAAGGCTTGAAAAGAGAGGTTCAAATTATCGTAACCTGTTTCTCTTTTGATGGCGAAAACGATCCGGCTATTCCCGGATTGATTGCAGCTTCTACTGCTCTTTCTCTTTCCGATATTCCCTGGGAAGGCCCCTTGGGAGCGGTAAGAATGGGCAAAACCGAAGACTTCGTAGTAAATCCGACTTATGAACAGGAAAAGGAGGGCAGCTTGGACTTCGCAATGGCCGCCCTGGAAGAAGATGAACTACTGATTAACATGATTGAGGCCGAGGTAGAAGAAGAAGAGGAAGAAACAATCTTGGAAGCAGTAGAAAAAGCTCAAAAGCCCCTGCAAAGAGTGATAGATCTTCAGCAGGAAGTAATAGAAGAAGTAGGTAGCAAAGAAGAAGTAGAATTCAAACAACCCAAGAAAAAACTAAAACAACATGTAGAACCTTATGCAGATAAGATTGAAGAAATCTTGCGTTCTGATGACGAAAACAAAATGGATCAGATCAATGAACTGAGAGATGAAATGACCGAAGAATTAGAGGAGGACTTTGAAGGGCAAGAAAGTTATGCCGTTGATTTGTTCGAAGAAAAACTGGATAAGATAATTCATAAACTAACTTTGGAAGGTAAAAGAGTGGATGGACGAGACCTGGACGAAGTAAGGGGTCTTTCTTCCGAAGTTGATGTTCTTCCCAGAACTCACGGTTCGGCTCGCTTTACCCGAGGTCAGACTACCGCTTTGACTATAGCTACTCTGGGAGGACCGGAAGACCGACAAGTATTAGAAGATATGGAAAATGCAACGGAAAAAAGATTCATCCATCATTACAACTTTCCTCCTTACAGTGCCGGAGAAACAGATTACTTGGGAGCTCCGGGACGAAGAGAGATAGGTCACGGAATGCTGGCTGAAAGAAGCATATTGCCCCTACTCCCCGAATTCGAAGAATTCCCTTATACCATCAGGTGTGTTTCCGAAATTCTTTCCTCTAACGGTTCTACCTCTCAGGCTTCGGTCTGCGGAACCTCTTTAGCACTAATGGATGCGGGTGTGCCCATCAAAAGACCGGCAGCCGGAATTGCCATCGGATTAATGAAAGGAAAAAATGAGCATAAAATCTTAACCGACATTCAAGGACCGGAAGATCACCATGGAGATATGGACTTCAAGGTAGCAGGAACGAAGGAAGGCATCACGACTATCCAAATGGACGTTAAGTTGCCGGGAATCAACAAAGAGCTTATGAAGGAAGCCTTGGAAAGAGCCAAGCAAGCCCGAGAAGAAATCCTAGATGAAATAGAACAAACTATTCCGGAACCGAGAAAAGAGCTATCTCCGAAGGCTCCTACCATTCTTTCCTTGCAAATAGACCCCGACAAGATAGGTCAAGTTATCGGTAGCGGTGGTGAAGTTATCAACAACATCATTGACGAGACAGGAGCTGAAATCAACATTGAAGACTCAGGAGAAATTTTCATTTCCGCCGAAAAAGAGGAAGAAGCGAAACAAGCCCTGTCCACTATCAAAAACATCACTAAAGAAGTAAAACCCGGAGAAACCTATCAAGGTAAGGTAAAAAAGATCTTGGACTTCGGTGCTTTAGTGGAAATTGCTCCTGAAAAAGTGGGCCTAGTCCACATTTCAGAAATAGAAAACAGTCACACCGAGGAAGTAGAAGATAAATTAGAAGTAGGTCAGGAAGTTACCGTTAAAGTTATTGACGTAGACAAGCAAGAAGGGAAAATCAGCCTCTCTATCAAACAGGCTTAATAAGCCAATTTCCATTCTTCACTTGAAATTATGAAAAAGAGGCCGGAACAACAGAAAAAAGATTTTTTGGAAAGAGTCGAGGTCCAAACTATGGACAAGGATATTACTAAACTGAGAGAACAAGAAGCAATCAGAGAACGAGAAAGAATAAGTGGCTTAAAGCCGGAAGAAGAAAAAGAAAAGTTGCAACAATTGGAGAAAAAACTGGAGGAGAAAAAAGAAAGAGAATGGAAACCCTCCCCGGAGGAAAAAGAAAAAATTCAAGCAGCAAAAGAAAAACAGAGAGAAAAAGCGGAAGCTATAAGTAGGAGAGAAGGGGAAAGAAGAGAAAGAGCCGAAAAAGCTAAAAGAAAATTTGCCGAACAAGAAGAGGAAGAACAACAAGTGAAAAAACAAGTAAGAGAGGAACCTGCTCCTGAATTCTCTCCTCAAGAAGCACTAGAGGAAATGCTTTCCTCGGAAGAGAGAAAAGAAAAAAGAAAGAAACTAAAACAAAGAAAGCAAAAGATAAAAGGCCAGTTGGATAAAATTAAGAAAAAGGCTAAACCCTACCGTGACAAGAAAAAGAGGCTCAAAAAGAAAAAGAAGCCCATCCAAGAAAAACTAGAAGAAATACAAGAGAAGGAGGAGGCGATAGAAGACAAGCAAGACATTTTAGAGGGAGAGGAGACACTCGCCGAAGAAGATAAAAAGAAAAAAATAGAAGAAAAAAGATGGGAACTGGAAAAGAAAAGGAAAAAAATAGAAGAAAATAGATGGGAATTCGAAGAAAGAATAGAAAAAATTGATGATAAAATTGAGAAAGCAGAGAAAGATTTAGAAGACCTATCAAATAAGGAAGACAAGCTGAACGAAAAATTAGAGGAAATTGACCAAGAGCAGAAGAAACTCGACCTTAACGAGGAAAAAGCGGAATTATTAAAAGAAATAAAAGAATTACAAGAAAAACAAGAGAAGTTCGAAGAAGAAAAGGAAGATATCGTCCAAAAAAGAGAACCACTGGATGAGAAGTTGAACAAGGTCTTGAATAAGGAAATGGAAGCCGAGGAAAAGAAAAAACAAATAGAAAAGAAAGAAAGAAATGCCGATTCAACGGAAGAAAGAAGAAAATTGGAAAAGAGAAGATGGAGCATAGAAAAAGACCGACAAAAAATAGAAGAAAGGAAGTGGGATTTAAAGGAAAAGAAGAAAGACTATCAAGACCGAATAAAAGACAAAGAAGACCAAATAGAAAACTTGAGGCGCAAGGAAAAAGAAAATAGAGATAGAATTAAAGAAATAGAAGATACACTGGTAAAACTGGGAAAGCCCAAAGAGGAACGGTTGAAACCAAAGCCCAAACAAGCAACTGAGGAAGAAGAAACTGTTGAACAAGTAAAAAAGATGGAGA
>JAZKSW010000025.1:0-7756 GCA_036625875.1 Minisyncoccota bacterium | reverse complement strand
GTAAAAACAAACCACCTGAGAACAATCCCGCGGTGATTACCGCTGCAAAAGTTCCTATTAGTATTCCCTGCACTAAAAAGGGCCCCCTAATGAACCAAGATCTGGCTCCAACCAACCTCATTATGGAAATTTCATCCTTTCGGTTAACTATACTCAGACGGATAGTATTAAATGCTATTAGGGCGGCTATAAAGGCCAAAACAATGCTTAAAGACAGCATACCCGTCCTTACCGCTGAACTAATAGAAAAAACCTTGGAAATGGTCTCTTTGGTTTGATTGTAATTGGAATGGTCAATCAATTTTTGGTAAGAATCCTTGTTTAAATAACTGGCTATTTTATCGTACTGCTCTCT
This sequence comes from Minisyncoccota bacterium, assembly GCA_036625875.1. Classification (GTDB taxonomy): domain Bacteria; phylum Patescibacteriota; class Minisyncoccia; order Minisyncoccales; family JAZKSW01; genus JAZKSW01. The sequence goes on along the minus strand of JAZKSW010000025.1, from coordinate 7,401 downwards.
GCCGAACGCTTGAATATTCAACGAAGCCAAAAAGGGGTTTACCCCCACTACCTCCAATGACTTCATTAAACTTTCGTTATTATTAAAGGTAGCTTTAAATCTCTCCTTGGCTTCCTCTTGAGAAGTATAACTGACTTCCTTTACCTCCGGTAATTCCTTCAAGTCATTTTTAACATTCATAATTTTATCGCTGGAAACTTCCTGTTTAAAGTAAACACTGACGTCCATTTTGTGTTGTAATTCGCCAACCAACGCTTGAGTCATTTGGTGGGAGAGAAACAATACGGATATCAAAAGCAACACCACCACCATAATGGATAAAGTAGAAGTTAATAAGCTTCTATCTTCGTAGAAGTTACGCCAACCGGATTTAAAAACTCTTTTAAGGTCTAACCAATCCATAATTGTTTAAATTATAACACGAATTTACCGGGGTCTTGATCGTTAACCAACCGGCCGTCTTTTAAACTAATGACTCTTTGTTCTAAAGAATTAACGGTTTGCCGATCATGGGTAGCCAGGATTACCGTGGCTCCCATTTCGTAAATTTTCTTCAACAATTGAATTATATCCTGAGTGTAATAAGGATCTAAATTGCCGGTGGGTTCATCAGCCAAAACAACTTCCGGCTTAGTAGCTAAAGCCCTGGCAATGGCCACTCTCTGTTGTTCTCCTTCCGATAACTCCCGGGGATAAGAATCAGCGAATTCCTTCATGCTTACGATGTCCAATACTTGAGGTACTCTTTTTTCTATATCTTCTTCGGAAGCCCCCACTACTCTCATTGCGTAACCGATGTTCTCGAAGGCGGTTCTATCCGACAGTAATTTGTAATCCTGAAAGATGGCTCCTATCCGCTGCCTTAAATCCGAAACTTCATTACCCTGCAGTTCATTAACCACTTCACCATCAAAAACCACTCTTCCCGATGTAGGGGTTTCTTTGGCTAAAATCATTTCCAACAAAGTAGTTTTCCCCGCTCCTGATTTTCCGGCTACTACAACGAACTCGTCATCAATTTCAAAGCTAATCTGATCCAAAGCCGTAGTAGAACCGTATTTTTTAGTAACATCCTCAAATTTAATCATTGTTTTCGAGCTTAACCTCAGCTTGAATAAATTGTTCTAGTCCACCATCCAGAACCGACTCAATATCACCGGTTTCCACATCAGTTCTATGATCCACGACCCTTTGGTCGGGATGAAGAAAGTAAGACCTGATTTGATTTCCGAATTCAGGCGAATCTTCCCTTTTAAGGTCTGACAATTTTTCTTCTCGCTGTTGTTGTTTTAATTGGTAAAGTTTGGAATAAAGCTGCTCCATTGCCTTTTCCTTGTTGCTACCCTGTGATCTTTCATTTTGACAAGAAACGGTAACACCGGTAGGTTCATGAGTAATACGAACCGCACTTTCTCTTCTGTTAACGTATTGTCCACCGGGACCGGAAGCGCGATAAGTATCTACTCTCAAATTTTCATCCTTCACATTCAAATCATCTTTAGCACTTTCGGGAAGCACGGGAATTACTTCCACCCGAGCAAAAGACGTGTGTCTCAAGTCCTGAGCGGAAAAAGGAGAAATTCTCACCAATCTATGAACTCCACTTTCTCTTTTTAACAAACCGAAGGCGTTCTCTCCATCTATTTCCATGCTAACCGTCTTAATACCTACTCTGCCTTCAGGGCCTTGATCTCCGTAAGATTGACTTAAAATTGAGGTTTTAAAACCTTTCTCTTCACAATATCTTTGGTACATTCTTAATAACATAGCAGCCCAGTCTTCAGCGTCTTGACCACCGGCGCCTGATTGAATGGACAATACGGCAGACCTACTATCGTATTCTCCCGATAAGTAAAGGTGAGTTTCTTTCTTCTCAATTTTCTCTTCTAATTCTTCTACTTGGTTTTTAAGTTCTTCCCTCATGTCCTCATCGGACAGCTCAATCATTTCCTCTAAATCTTTCACTTCTTCATTAATTTCTTCCCAAGTCTCAACTTTATTCTTAAAATTAGACAACTTTTGACTTATCTCACTCGCTCTTTTTCGATTATCCCAAAAGTTCGGTTGTTGGGTCTTCTCTTGCAACTCTTCAATTTTATCTCTCTTTTCCGATAAGTTAAAGATGGTCCCTGAGTTTCAGGGTTCGCTCTTTAAGGTCTTCAATTTTTGCTTCTATTTCTTCCATATTTATGAACGAGTGAGAAAATTAATTTATTCTGAGCCGAGGAGAGGATTTGAACCCCCGACCTACTTCTTACGAAGAAGTTGCTCTGCCAACTGAGCTACCTCGGCGACTTTCTTATTCTAGTACACTAAGGAGTTAAAATCAAATCTAAGAGGAGTTTAATAATTTAAATTTTTAATAAAAACCCGATGAACAACCAGTATCAAAAGGGTACGATTAACATAAACAAATATTCCTCAATCGGTAAAGAACCGATATTTACCCCCACCAATCCTTCTCCGGAATAGTTCCAATGATTATTGTGTACTGCAAAATAATCCCAAGTCAATCCTACTATTAGAAAAAGCAAAGGGACAACTATTCTTGCCCTTGAAGAATCGTACAAACTGATATTATATTTCCATTTTAGAAAAATCCCCGAGAATAAAAATACGAGTAAAATAAGTAAATATTCCATTTTTATCAAAATTATTGTTCAACAGTAGTAGTACTGACCTCCGCATAACCACCGAAAACCCAACCATTACCATAGGGTAATTCTATCTCGTACCAATCACCATCTTGGCTCACAAACGGAAAGCTTTTGCCGGTATCAACTTTGTCCAATTCTTCATAAGAAGTACCGGGACCTTTTCTTACCCTTAACCAGCCGAATGGTGTTTCTTCAATGGTAACTATCTTTTTGGGTTCGGGTTGCTGTGGTTCCTCTTGTTCTTGCTCATCTTTTTCTTCCTTCTCCTCTTCGGTTTGTTGTTCTTCTTGAGGTTCTTCTTCTGTTTGCTCGGGCTCATTAGAAGTCTTCGGAGCCGGCTTTGGTTTGGACAAATCGGGTACAAAAAAGTAACCCGCAACCCCTATCGCGAGAAGTAATAAGACAATACCCACCCCCTTAGCAATTTTACCAAGGTCGGGACCTTTTCCTTCAACCACGATTTCTTCTTTGGTTTCCATGCCTTGTTGAATTTCTTTTTCTTCCTCTTCTTCTGCGTGTTGAGGAAACAAAAGATTAATCTTACCTTCGTAATCTTCAATTTCCGACATGGAGAGGCCTATTGTAGTAGCGAAAATAACAGGATGAACGGTATCTTCTTCTCCCAGATAAGAAGGGTCCTTCAAATTAACGAGAGGATTACCCATTTGAACCAATTTCCCCAATCGCTCTGCTAAATAATCACTTAAACTGGGAGTTAAAGCAACCTTTCCACTTAAAAGTACTTGCTCAATTTTCTCAAAATTAGTTTCGAAATAATTAATTTCATCCTTTATTTCTTCTATTAAATCTTCCATCTCTTCTTTAATAATGGGAGATACTTTGTTTTCTCTCGTAGTTTCATTCAAACCGAACTTTTGTTTTAAATGCTTGGCTTCTTTTATGGAAATACCTTCTTCATCGGCAATTTTATTCAATAAATCCCTATTGCCGAAGTCCATAGTTTTAAAGAAAACGAGTTCTTTGTCTTCTGTAAACACACTTAGAGTTGTAACGTCATTCCCCAAGTTCAGTACTGCTCTTGTTTTTCCGTCAACTTTCAAAAGAGAACGACCCAACGCTAATTGTTCCGGTTCTACTCTTACTACCTCCAAGCCGGCTTCTTCTATGATATCTTTGTAACTTTCTATAATATCTTTATCTGCTGCTACATAAAGAACATAAGTTTTGTCTCCACTCTTTACCTTCATGAAATCAAAAGCCTGAGAAGATTCATCTATTCTCTCCAATACCGCTTCTTTCGCGTCTTCTTCTTCCAACTTAAAACTATCAAGAGTAAGCTTGGAGGAAGGCAAGGTCAAAACAGCTCGTTCCGTACTAATTCCAATATCATCTAAAAGCTTTCTTAACACTTCAGTTAGCTCTTCTTTCTCCAAAATCTCTCCCTCTTCTACCATACCTTCATCCAAGAGTTTTCGTCCGTAAGTTTCAACCACTTGGTCTTCACTCAACTCCATTACCTCCAGAGCATAGTCGCTTATTTTAACCCCGCAAGGGTTTGTAGTAAAAAAGTTAAACATAATTTAGTTTTCAATGGAATTCTACTCTTTTATTTTACCAAAGAACCAAACCAAGTGACAAGTTGAAAACTTTAACTAAAAATCCCGGGACTGAGCCCCGGGATTCACTAAATTCATTTTTAATCCTAAATCAAGACATTGCTTTAATAATCCTGATTATCGCTATTTCGTAAGCAGCTTTCCTTAAAGAACCACCTTCCGCTCTTTTCCAGACTTCTTCAAAGGCGGGTTTTAATCTTCTTTCTAATCTATCCAAAACTTTCTCTTTGGACCAACTTTCTCCTTCTCTGTTCTGCAACCACTCAAAGTAAGAAACGGTTACTCCGCCGGCATTGGCTAAAATATCGGGCACAACAGTAATATCTTTTTCTTCCAAGATCTCATCAGCTTCGGGTGTAGTTGGACCGTTGGCAAGTTCAATTACCACTTTAGCTTTAATTTGATCAGCATTGTCCTCGGTAATAACGTTCTCCAAGGCAGCGGGTACCAAAACATCCACGTTCAACTCCAACAGCTCTTCATTACTTATCTCTTTACCCTGATCATATTTTTCTTGAGCGCATTCCACCACCGAATTACCTTTTGCCTTGCATTCTTTCAATTCAGAAACATCCAGGCCTTCTTTCAGGTAATAAGCTCCTTGAGAGTCGGAGACGGCTACAACTTTGTTAAATTGAGAAGCAGACAAAGCAAATTCAGCACCAACGTTACCAAATCCTTGAACTGCAATGGTAGCATTTTCCAAGTTTTTCTTTTCCGCTAGAGCTTCAAGAATATAAGCGCCTCCTTGACCGGTAGCTTCAGTTCTTCCTTCCGAACCACCGTTGTCTAAAGTCTTAGCAGTAAAGGTGGCCGGAGCGTCCTCACCTACTAAACTTTCGTACTCGTCAACCATCCAATCCATAATCTTGGAATTGGTACCGACATCGGGAGCGGGAACATCTTTCTCCGGTCCAATATCCTCGTAAACTTCTTTCACAAAGTTACGAGAAAGTTCTTCCAACTCTTGTTCGGAAAGTTCTTTGGGGTTAACTTCAATCCCTCCTTTGGCTCCACCCAAAGGAACATCAACCACCGCCGTCTTTAAAGCCATCCAGGCGGACAACGCTTTCACCTCATCCAAATTAACTTCAGGATGAAAACGCAAACCTCCCTTGTAAGGGCCGCGGGCATTATTAAACTGCACACGGTAACCTTTGTACTTCTTATCATTCAAAGGAACTTCAAATTCCAAAATGTTGTCCGGCTCAGTCAATTCTTCCTTCTCATCGGAAGAAAGATCTAACTTTTGAGAAACCTCTTCAACTACGTTTAAATAATTTTCCCAGGGATTAGTCATAATTGTGAGTGAATGAGAGAATTAAATGATTAGTTTATTTACATTCTTGAGATGAACGAGCAAGCGAACTAGCAGTAGCTACGCTACAATTTTCAAGCTTTGCTTATGTTAGTTGGATTTAATAAACTTATGAATACTGTTAGCAGCTACAGCTCCTTCGGCACTAGCGGTTATAGATTGCTTAAAGTAATTGGAATTAGTGGTGATGTCTCCTGCAGCCCAAACTTTCTCTTTACTTGTTTTTTGGGTTTCATCCACTTTAATGTAATCTTTCTTATCCAATTCCAATCCAAGCATCTCCGAAAGTTCAGTACGCGGGTCGGAACCAATTTCAACAAACAAACCCTCCAACTCCAATTGGTCAGAGCCCTCGTAATCTTGATCAAGTTGCACCGCTTGCAGACTATCCTCTCCTTTCAGTTTAGTAACATTGGTATTATATACTACTTCTATATTATCGGTCTTATCAATTTGTTCCTTCCACGCTCCTACCGCTCTTAACTCATCTCTTCTGTAAATGATGTAAACCTTTTTGGCTAAATCGGCCAAATACAAAGCAGCGGTAGCAGCCGCATTGGCTCCTCCCACTACACCGACTACTTGGTCTTCAAAAAAGCGCCCGTCACAAGTAGCACAGTAGGAAACACCGGCTCCCATCAATTCTTCTTCACGATCCAGTCCTAACTTACGACGTTCCGTACCCGTAGCGAGCATTAAACTCTTAGCTTCGTACTCTTCATCTAGGTTAGTTTTTAACACAAAGTTGTCATTCTCCTTTATTTCGGTTACTTTTTCCATCTTTACTTCAGCTCCGTATTTTTCGGCATGATCTTGCATTTTCTCTCCCAACTTACTTCCTTCAATCTCCGGGCGAGTGGGAAAATTACAAACCTTGTGAGCATCCGCAATTAATCCTCCCTGTTGAGCTCCCAGAACCAAAGTGTTCAAGTTGTAACGAGACGCATAAATAGCCGCAGACAATCCGGCCGGACCCGAACCTATAATTGTTAAGTCATAAGTTTTCATGGTCAAATTCCACAACTGCCACCCGGACAGGAGTGATGAGAATAACTATTCATTTTATTATCAATTTGAGACGGAGCACTCAGTTTTCTTTCAAAAGAATCACTACCGCAGTTAGAGCAAGTAATTTCAGGATTTTCTTTTTGGCTTCGTTCTACCAACTCATCGGTTTCCTGTCCACAGTTTTCGCATTGGTAAGTGTAAACGGGCATTACAATTGTTGCTTAACAGCTTCTTCTAATTCTTCGTAGGGTTTAACTCCCACGAACTTTTCAATCTTTTCACCGTCTTCAAATAAAAGAAGACTGGGAATTCCGTTAATTCCGTACTTGGAAGCCGTTTTTTGGTTATCATCCACATCTAATTTAGCAACTTTAAGTTCATCAAGGTTATCATCCAACTTCTCCACTATCGGAGCTATCATTTCACACGGTTTACACCAGTCGGCCCAAAAGTCTACTAAAACCAATTTATCCGCGTTTAAAACCTCTTCTTCAAAATTTTGATCAGAAACTTTAATAGGCATATTAATTAGTTTAATTTAGCGATGTTTTCTAAGACCTTTCTAATTTTATCCTGATCCGACTCACTGTAACAAGATTGTAATTCTTCTTGTAATAGTTTAGCCGAAACTTTACTCAGAGCTGATCTTGCCGCAGTAATTTGTTGAGTTATTTCCAATTTATCACTTTCTCCTTCCTCATACATTTTCCTGACGGCTTTGATTTGACCCTCAGCCTTTTTAATGCGTTCTAAAATATCCTTATTGAATTGTGTTTTGTTTTTAGCCATAATGAAGTAGTTAATACCCTACTGGGGTATAGTATAACAAAGGTAAAAATAT
>JAZKSW010000024.1:0-7904 GCA_036625875.1 Minisyncoccota bacterium | reverse complement strand
TATAATGGATATTGGTGAACTAGAGGAAAAATCAGTGGAAGAATTGAAGAAATTAGAAGCGGATCGACGAGAAAAGCTAAGATCTTTGCGCTTTGATTTGTCTTCCGGAAAGGCCAAAAATGTAGATGAAGTAAGGAAGATTAAAAAAGACATTGCCCAAATAAAAACTGTTATTAATCAAAAAACATGAAAAAGAAATTAAAAGGTACAGTAGTTTCGGATAAGATGGACAAAACAGTAGTGGTGAATGTAAGTCGCTTGAAAGAGCATCCTCGTTATAAGAAGAAGTACGAGGTTAATAATAAGTTTAAGGCTCACGATGAAGAAGAGAAATATGAAGTGGGCGACGAGGTTGTAATTAAAGAAACTCGTCCCATTAGCAAAGATAAAAGGTGGAAAGTAATCAGTAAAGTTGATTCAGAAGAATGATTCAAGCACAAACCAAATTGAAAGTTGCTGATAATACCGGAGCCAAAGTGGTGCAATGCATCAAGGTTTTAGGAGGTTCGCGAAGACGTTATGCTCAGTTGGGTGATCTCATAGTTGTAGCCGTTAAAAAAGCCCAACCGCGTGGAGACGTACAAGAGCACGAAGTGGTGAGGGCAGTAGTGGTAAGGCAAAAGAAAAAATACAAAAGAAATGATGGAACTTATATTAGATTTGATGATAATGCTGTAGTTATCTTAGATGATGCTGGCGTACCGGAAGGCAATAGAATAATGGGTCCGGTTGCCCGAGAAGTGAAAGAGAAGGGATTTGATGAAATCACATCCTTAGCTAAAGAAGTAATATAATATGCGTAAAATACAAAAAGGTGATCAAGTTTTAATAACTACCGGTCAGGATGAAGGAAAAGCGGGAAAGGTTGTAAGAGTGATACCACAAGAAGAAAAAGTGGTAGTTGAGGGTTTGAATTTACAAAAAAAGAATATTAGACCTCAGAAAAAAGAAGAGTCCGGACAAGTAGTTGAATTTCCCGCACCTATGGATATTTCTAATGTTAAATTAATTTGTTCAAGTTGTGACCAACCCACCAGAGTTGGATTCAGCGAAGAAGGAGATGAAAAATTCAGAGTTTGTAAAAAATGTGGAGATAGAATATGAAACACTTACAAGAAAAAAAAGAAGAAATAATACCCGAACTTAAAGAAGAGTTCGATTTTGATAATGAGAATGCTGCTCCCAGTATCGAGAAGGTAGTGGTTAATACTAGCTTTGGTAAAAAGTTATCCGAAAATCCCGAGAATAAACCAGAGATTAAAGAGGAGATTTTTAATAACTTAGCATTGATTACTGGACAAAAACCGGTTGCTACAAAAGCTCGACAATCCATTTCTGCTTTCGACGTAACCGAAGGAGAAGTAATAGGAGCTAAGACCACTTTACGAGGTAACAGGATGTATGACTTTTTAGAGCGCGTTATTCATGTTGCTCTACCGCGTTCCAAAGACTTTAGAGGGATTAATCCCGAGTCGATAGATGAACATGGAAATTTAACTTTTTCCTTTGACGAGCAAGTAGCTTTTCCCGAAGTGGAAGCAGAAGAAACGGATCAGATTTTTGGGTTGGAAGTTACCGTAGTGACTGATTCAAACAGAGAACAAGCTTTAAGGTTATTTGAACTATTAGATTTTCCATTTAAAGAAAAATAATAATTATGGCTAAAAAATCACAAATTGAAAAGTCGAAAAAAGAGCCAAAGTATAAAACTAGGAAAGTTAATCGTTGTTGGAGATGTGGTCGCTCCCGAGGCTACATGCGAGATTTTGGATTGTGTAGGATTTGTTTTCGTGAGTTGGCTAATGAAGGTAAGATTCCCGGGGTTAAGAAATCAAGTTGGTAATTATGGATACTGTAGCTGATTTTCTAAGTCAAATAAAAAATGCTCAAGCCGTTAAAAAAGAGACGGTTAAGATTCCCTTTTCCAATCTTCGCTACAGAATAGCGGAAGTTTTGGCTGAGAATGATTTTGTTGAAGAAGTGAATAAGAAAGGTAGGGATCCCAATAAGTCAATAATAATTGACTTAAAATACGAGAACGGAGAGCCTAAAATTGAAGAGATGAAAAGAGTTTCCAAGCCCGGTCAAAGAATTTATAAATCCGCTGGTGAGATTGAAGAAGTAAGAGGTGGATACGGCCTGGGTATAATTTCCACTTCCCAAGGTATTTTAACCGATACGGAAGCTCGTAAAAGACACTTGGGAGGAGAAGTATTATGTAAAGTCTGGTAAATATTATGAGTAGAGTAGGTAAACAACCAATTTCAATACCGAATGATGTTGAGATTAGCATTAAAGATAATGTAGTTGAGGTTGAAGGCCCCAAAGGAACTTTGGATTTTGAAGTAAGACCAGAGTTAAAAGTAGAGAAGGAAGAAGGCGAATTGTTGGTAAAACCTGAACAAGATACTAAGCAAACCAAAGCGTTATGGGGTACTACCAGGACCAGGATAGCTAATATGGTTCAGGGAGTACAAGAGGGCTTTGAGAAAGAATTGGAGATTCAAGGTTTAGGTTATAAGGCTACGGTTAAGAAAGATAAACTAGAGTTGGAAGTAGGGTTTTCTCACCCCGTAGAATTGGATAAACCGGAAGGAATAGAATTTGAAGTAAATGAAGATCAAGATGAAATTAAGATTTCCGGAATAGATAAAAACAAAGTAGGGCAAATTGCTGCAGAAATTAGAAATATTAAACCCCCAGAACCCTATAAAGGCAAAGGTATTCGTTACAAAGGAGAAGAGATTGAAAGGAAGGAAGGGAAGAGAGCTGTTGGAGCCGAAGGTGGTCCTGGTGGAGCTGCCTAACCATAAATAATCATGAAAGAAAAAGAGAGAAAATTAAGACATAAGAGAATTAGGTCGCAAGTAAAAGGAACTGAAGAAGTTCCGCGACTGTGTGTTTATCGTTCCAATAAGCATACTTACGCTCAACTTATTGATGATAGAAATGGTCATACTCTTGTGGAGGCCGATGATATGGAAATTGATGATGACGTTAAAAAAGAGGCAGCTGAAGAAGACAAAAGAAAAGTGAAACTAGCCTACGAAGTAGGCAAATTAATCGGAGAAAAAGCACAAGAAGAAGGCATTAAGAAAGTAGTTTTCGATCGAGCTGGCTACAGATATCACGGAAGAGTGAAGGCTGTGGCTGAAGGAGCTCGAGAGAAGTTAGATTTTTAAATTATGGCTAATAATAATAAAAATCAAGACGGATACGATTCTAAGTTATTAGATTTAGCACGTGTAACCCGAGTAACTTCCGGAGGAAGACGTTTTCATTTCCGAGCTACTATGGTAATTGGTGATAAAAATGGAAAAGTCGGAGTAGGTGTTGATCAAGGTAAAGATGTCGCTCAGGCTATTGAGAAAGCAACCAACAGAGCGGAAAAGAATATGATTAGTATACCTTTAACTGATGGAACTATTCCTCACAAGGTGAAGGCCAAGTATGGCGCTGCCGAAGTGATGTTAAAACCTCAAACCAAAGGAAGAGGTTTAGTAGCCGGAGGAGCTATTAGAACTATTGCTAATTTAGGAGGAATTGAAGATATTTCCTCTAAAATTTTAGGCAATACTCGTAACAAGTTGAATATTGCTCGAGCGGCTATTAAAGGACTGAAAAAATTACACACTCCTAAAGATGTTTCTACATCCGAATAATATGAGATTACACGAACTACAACCAGATCATGAGAATAAGGATAAAAAGAGAGTAGGGCGCGGTGGTAAATGGCGTACCTATGCCGGTCGTGGAGACAAAGGACAAAAATCAAGGGCTGGTTCCGGTAAGTTTCAGCCTTTAATTAGACGTTTGATTAAACGTTTTCCTAAGTTAAGAGGTTACCAGTTTAATCCTTTATCGGACGTAGAAACTGTTAATGTGGGAAGGTTAAAACATCATTTTGAAGATGGTGATATGATAAATCCTGCCACCTTGGTTGATAAAGGTTTGGTGAGTCGTCAGAAGGGTAAATTACCCAAGGTGAAAATTTTAGGAGAAGGAGAAATCGATATATCTTTGGAAGTGGAAAACTGTGATTTATCGAAAGGTGCGAAAGAAAAGATTGAAGACGCGGGAGGAACTGTTAAGGAATAATATTTCCGGAAAATAATAATTGCAAAGCTTATAAAAAACTCCAGAATTTGCTTCTGGAGTTTTTAACTTCCGCAGATTTTTAAATTTAACTTTTTATTTGGGTGGATTAAAGTAAGAAGCAGCTGCTCCCATTAATATAATATCTCCTCCTAAGGGAGTGACTTTCATTTCAGGTTCTTTTAAAAAGTGATCTATGTTGTTTTTGATTGGTTCTAATATAACGTTTGGATGGTTGAGTAATACCGCTCCCCCGAAGGTTATTAAGGCGGGGTTATAAGCTACTATTAGGTTGCTTACTGCCCTTGCGTTGATTTTTCCTAATTGTTTAAGAAATCCTTCAACAGTATTGTTGTTTTTGTGACTTAAGATAGTCTCAGTATCTTTGGGTTGGAATTTAACTTCTTTGTTTTGTTCTTTTAACCAAGTTCTGAAAAAGCGGGGGATTTTATCACCAGAGGCTATACCTTCCCAATGGCCGAAATTGCCACAATTACATTCAAAGTTATACTTTTCTTCTATTATTTGGTGGCCGACTTCTGCTGCGTTATTGTTAGCTCCTTTAAGTAAGTGATTGCCTACAATAACTCCGCCTCCGATGCCCGTAGAGATAGTAATATAAACTAAATTGTTGTAATTCTTTCCTGCACCATAAACTTTTTCTCCCCAGACTGCCGCCTGGCAATCGTTGAATAGCTTTACCGGTAAGTCGAATTCTTCTTCAATGGGTTGTTTTAGGGGGACTTCATTAAAATCCAAGTTGGAAGGATTTACTATGCCTCCCTGTTCAAAAGGGCCTATACTGCCAATTGTTATGGCCTTTGGTTCGTAGTCAATCAAAGGAGAGATTTGCTTTTTTATTTGTTCGGTTACAATTTCACCAGAATCTCCCTTCTTAGTTCTTTCTTTTTTCTTTGTAAGTATCTCTCCTTCTTTGTTTATAACCGCTACTCTTAAATGAGTAGCGCCCAGATCTATTGCAATTACTTTTTTCATAGTTACGAATGAGAGCAAGTGTAAGTAGATACTTGTATCTAACTTTCCTTGCTCAGTGAGTAAGTAGAAGCTTTTCTTATGTTGTTATATTATAGCATATTAGTAGGTTTTTTCATTTGATTTTTAGTTTATTTCTGGTAAAATAATGGGTAGTATTGAAGTCAATTAATAATTATTTCTAGATAATTCTTTACTTATTTCATGTGGTACGATAAGATAGTTCAAATTTTTAAAGTTGAAGAACTTCGGAATAAAATTTTATTTGTTCTGGGGGTTTTTGTAGTGTTTAGGTTAATGGCGAATATCCCCATTCCCATAATTGAAATAGAGAGATTGCAAGAGTTTTTTGCTAATTCTCAGGTTTTCGGTTTGTTGAATGTATTTACCGGGGGAGCTTTATCTAAGCTTTCCATCGTAATGTTGGGTATTGGGCCTTACATTACTTCTGTGATTATTATGCAGTTGTTAACTATGATTTTCCCCCGTTTGGAACGTCTTTACAAAGAAGAAGGCCAGCAAGGAAAACAAAAGTTTAATCAGTACGGACGTTACTTGACTGTACCACTTGCCTTTCTTCAAGGTTTTGGAATGCTGACTTTGTTGCAGAGGAGAGGTGCTATTGGAAATTTAGGGATTTTGCAAATGCTCTCCGCTCTGACTACTGCTGCAGCTGGTACTATGTTTTTAGTTTGGTTGGGAGAATTAATTTCAGAAAAGGGTATCGGTAACGGAGTATCCTTGTTAATTTTTGCCGGTATTATTGCTCGTTTCCCCAGTAATATGCAGCAGTTGGTTGTAGGTTGGGATCCGAGTCAAATACCTTCTTATTTAGCATTTTTCATAATTTCAGTATTAATTATTGCCGGAGTAGTGATTGTAAACGAAGCAAAGAGAAATATTCCTGTTTCTTATTCCAAACGAGTTAAAGGAAGAAAGGTTTATGGGGGTAGTTCTACATATTTACCCTTGAGTGTTAATCCCGCAGGAGTTATTCCCATTATTTTTGCTTTAGCGATACTTCTGTTTCCGGGTATGCTTTCTTCGATGTTATCGGGGGTGGGTAATGAGATTATCTCCAATGCGGCTCAAGCGCTTGGTGCTTTCTTTCAGAACCCCTGGGTGTATAATATTTTCTACTTTTTGCTAGTATCGATGTTTACCTATTTTTACACCTCTGTCACCTTTGATCCTAATTCCATTGCTGATAATCTTAAGAAAATGGGTGGCTTTATTCCGGGTATCAGACCGGGAGAGTCAACTACTGAATACTTGTACTTCGTCCTGTACAGAGTATTACCCTTCGGTGCTGTGTTTTTGGCTAGTATTGCCATTATGCCCTCCATCATTGCAGCGATTACCGGAGTTCAATCCTTCCAATTTTTGGTAGGTGGAACCTCTGTGTTGATTGTTGTAAGTGTTGTTCTGGAGAGTATGAGGCAAGTTAAGTCTCAACTTCAGATGAGGGAGTACGAAACCTTTTAATTTTCTCATACATTTGTAAATATGAAAGTAATTGTTCTATTAGGCCCTCCCGGTTCAGGAAAAGGAACTCAAGCTGATCGCCTACAAGAAGAGCTTGATTTAGAATACTTGGGAACCGGTAATTTATTGCGTGATAGAAAAGAAAAGGATGATTTTACCGGTAATAAAATTGCTCAAGTGATGGATAAAGGTAATAGAGTTCCTACGCCGGTGGTTTTTAAAATTTGGATGGAGAAGCTAGAAGAATTTAAGCACGATAGCTTAAAAGGTTTTATAATAGATGGAAGCCCAAGGACGGTGAGAGAAGCAAAGATGTTAGAAGAGGCTCTGGATTGGTATAATTGGGAGGATAAACGAATTATTTTTATCGATGTTTCTCAAGAGGAATCAACGGAACGTTTGTTGCATAGAAGAATTTGTAAGGATTGTGGTGAGATTTACCCTTACACTAAAAAGTACAGAGATATGAATAAATGTGAAGAATGTGGGGGAGAATTATTTACTAGAGAAGATGATGATGAAGAAGGTATTGAACAAAGATGGGATTGGTACAGAAAGGAAGTGGAACCGGTCATAGATTACTACGAAGAAAAGGGGTTATTAAAAAGGGTTGACGGTGAACAATCTATCGAAGATGTTTATGAAGATGTTTTAGAAGCGGCAAAATGATTACTATTAAAAACGAATCACAAATTGAGAAAATGAGAGAAAGTGCCAGCATTTTGGTTGAGATTATGAAGGGATTGAAGAATGAAATTAAGCCGGGAGTAAAAACCAAGTTATTTGAAGAAAGAGCCAGTAAGTTGGTTAAACAGAGAGGGCTAGAATGTTCTTTCAAGGGAGTTCATGATTACCCGGCCTGCACCTGTACTTCTATTAACGATGAGATAGTTCACGTTCCCCCTTCCGAAAGGAAGCTGAAAAAGGGGGATCTTTTTTCTTTGGATATGGGGGTAGAGTTTGATAATTACCATTCTGATATGGCTTTTACTGTGGGAGTAGGGAAAGTTTCTTCCGAAAAGCAAAAACTGATGAGGGTTACCAGGGAAGCGTTGATGAAAGGAATAGAACAGGTTAGTCCCAATAATACTTTAGGAGACATTGGTCACGCTATTCAAAGTTATGTTGGGAACGAGGGCTACAACGTGGTTGAGCAACTTTGTGGGCACGGTATAGGACAGGAGGTTCATCAAGATCCTCAGGTTTTGAATAAAGGAGAAGCAGGAAAAGGGTTGCAATTAGAAGAAGGTATGGTTATTTGTCTTGAACCTATGGTTACTCTCGGTAGTGGAGAAATTAAAAGAACCGATGACGGACACGGCTTTAAGACT
>JAZKSW010000002.1:0-33725 GCA_036625875.1 Minisyncoccota bacterium | reverse complement strand
AATTCATCTTGTTCTCCCATTAAGAATAATTCATTGATCATAGATAAAAAGGCACCAACAGTCTTCCCCGAGCCGGTCGGCGCTGATATCAGCAAATTCTCTTTATTGTGAATTTGCTCGAAAGAATGTTTTTGAGGTGGAGATAATTCATCAAAAGAATCCCGGAACCATTCTTTGACGTATGGTTCAAATTCGGAGGGTAGTTCTTCATTTTTTTCTTGTAAAAACTCTATTTCTGACATTGAAGTATGTAAGAACTTCCTGGGAAACCCCAGGCTATATTATTAATTGATGAATTGTATCCTTATACTACATTAATTATATTAAATTTCAAGGAATAGTTTGACTTTAGACCAAGTATTTGATAAAAAAGAGGAAAAGTTAAGCACCTTCAAACCTATTTTCTGTAATTGCTGGTTTTTAAAATATCTTTAAACGGGAGGTAAAAATGCAGAAAGAAAACCTTAGTAAAAGGGATGTTATAGTTGGTATCTTATATCATACTACTGAAAAAATTGATCATCCAAAAATTATTCACGATTTTTTAGAAGATCAACTCGAAAACCAAAAAGAAAATGCATTGTTAGAGGTTTTTCGACCGGAACTCAAAGCTGAAAATCCCCGGCTGGGATTAAATACCCTAGATGGTTTAAGAATAGAACATTACGTCCCTTCTGATCTTTACCGAAAAGGTATTACTCTACTACCCGCCAGTAAAACCATCCGGAAAGACTTCATATCCAAATTTAACCAAGAACAGAAAGATGAGATTAAAAAGCTCGGAGAACAGTTAACAAATTATATTGCTTGAAACATTATCTTCCGATGAAGAGCCTCGTGTTCTTCATCGGACTTTTCTTTTTCAAATTTTAAATATTACTCAAAGGGTGGTAAAATATATATGTCTTTATGAAAACTCTGGCAAAAAATAAAAAAGCTGCTCACAACTACGAAATCCTCGATAAATACGAGGCAGGAATTGTTTTATCAGGCCAAGAAGTAAAATCAGTGAAGAGCGGAAAGATGAGCATTAAAGGAGCTTACGTGATGCCCAAGCATAGTGAACTTTACTTAATAGGTGCTAACATTCCGCCTTACCAACCCTTTAATGTACCTATCGAATACGAACCGGAACAGGATCGAAAGTTATTACTAAAAAAAGACCAAATAAAACATTTAATTGGTAAATCGAAAGAAGAAGGCTTGACATTAATCCCCCTGAGAGTGTATACTAAGAATGGATTAATTAAAGTAGAGATAGCAGTAGCGAAAGGGAAAAAGAAGTATGAGAAAAAAGAAAAGCTGAAAGAACGGGAAGCCGAACGAAAAATTAGACGAGAACTTAAACAACATTAAAGAGGGGGTGAGTGACTCGACAGGATGTCTTGTTAAGATGCGCAAGCTGAGTATCCTCTAAACTCAAAAAACTTAGAGGAATAATAAGTGCAAACTTATTCTCTTCTGAACCTGCTATGGCTTACGCCTAAAAGTTACGGGTCACTCCGTGACAATTGTCGCAGGTTCGCTGCTACTCGTTAGCAGCTGCTCCTCTTGTCGATCCCTGATAAACAAGAGTGAGTATCATAGCTCAGGGTAGACAACTTACTCTAGCCTAGGCAAGTTGTCGAAATGTAATAGGCAAACGGCGAGAAGGTTTTGCTCAGTTTACACTTCTCGTTCTTCATTAACTGAGCTAAGCTTGTAGAGGTATCTTGACTTGCTTTCTGGACGTGGGTTCAATCCCACCACCTCCACCATTAATTAACAAAAAATACTATTGCTGACAGACCACCAATAAATCATCAAATAAAAGGCAAGAAAGTAAGGGTAGTTGACGACGATGGAGAGAATTTGGGAGTTATGTCCAAGAAAGAAGCCCTTCAAAAAGCAAAGGAAAAGGATGTAGATTTGGTCTTGGTAACGGGAAAACCTGATATTCCCGTTTGTAAATTAATAGAAGTCGGTAAGTTTATGTACCGACGAGAAAAGAAGAAAAAGAACTCCAAGTCTAAATCCACAGAACTAAAAGGCGTTAGATTGGGCTTCAGTATTTCCGAACATGATATGAAAACTAAAGTCAGAAGAGCTAAGAAGTTTTTAGATAACGACAACAAAGTTAAGATTGAACTTTTAATGCGCGGTAGGGAAAAAGCATTAGCTGATCACGCTAAAGAGAAGATTCAAGACTTTTTAGACTTGCTTGAAGAGGAAACTTCCTTTAAAGTAGAAAAAGAATTAGATAAACAAGGAAGTAAATTTGTTATGATTGTTTCCTAAATTTAATTTCAAATTTTAATAGTAGCAAAATCAATTTTTTTATTACCATGAAAACCAGGAAGTCTATCAAAAAAAGATTTAAAATAACGAAGAACGGCAAAGTTTTACGAAGAGCTACCGGACAAAACCACTTCCGATCTAAGAAATCCGGTGATTATAAAAGAAAAAAAAGAAAGTGGGTTGAGGTTTCTAAGCCATTAGCCAAAAAGATTAAAAAAGCTTTAAAGTATGCCTCGAACTAAATCAAGCACAAGTCGTAGAAAAAGAAAGAAACGTCTGTTGAAACAGGCCAAGGGCTTTAAGTGGAATCGTAAAAATCTTTACCGAAAGGCAAAAGAGGCCCTGATGAAAGCATGGGATCATGCTTACAGAGACAGAAAAAGAAAGAAGCGTGAATTCCGCAAGTTATGGCAAACTCAAATCAATGCTGCAGCTCGCCAACACGACATGAAATACTCCACTTTCATGCATGGTTTAAAAGAATCCGATATAGAACTAAATAGAAAAATGCTGGCTGATTTAGCCAAAAACAAACCCGAAACCTTTGAAAAGATTGTAGACGAAGCGAAAGAAGCCCTGGAAGAATAAAAGGAAATAAAAAATTAGCGCTTGAAAAAGCGCTTCTTTTTATTGACAAAAGTAATTTTTTCAACTTAAATGAATAAACAATGAAAAGAGAAAATATAAGAAATTTTTGTATAATCTCTCACATCGACCACGGCAAAAGCACCCTGGCCGATCGAATGTTGGAAATGACGAAAACAATCTCCGATCAGAAAATGGAGGATCAAGTTTTAGATCAAATGGACCTGGAAAAGGAAAAAGGCATTACTATAAAAATGCAACCCGTCCGAATGCTATACAACAACTACACCTTAAATCTTATTGACACCCCCGGTCACATGGATTTTTCTTATGAGGTAGAAAGGGCTTTGCAGGCAACAGAAGGCGCTTTGCTTTTAGTAAGCGCAAAAGAAGGTATACAAACTCAAACTTTAGCCAATTTGAGATTAGCTAAAAAGCAAAATTTAAAAATCATCCCCGTTATTAATAAAATTGATTTAAATCAAGCAGAACCGGAAAAAAGAGCAAAAGAAGTAAACAATTTACTGGATAATTTAAATATTGATGCTAAAGATCCTCTATTCATTTCTGCTAAAACCGGGGAAAACGTAGATCGCGTTTTACAAAAAATAGTTAAAACAATACCGGAACCGCCCGAACAAAACCATAATAAACTGAGAACTTTAGTATTCGATTCGGTCTACGATAACTACAAAGGAGTAATAGCCTTCGTAAGGGTTTTTAGTGGCTCTTTAAAACCACATGAGGACATCAAATTTTATCACCAAGACTTACAGGAAGAAAATTTGGAGGTAGGTATCTTCCAACCCAACCTTAAGAAAACAGAAAAACTACAAGAAGGTGAAATAGGTTGGGTAGCTACCGGTATAAAGGAGAGTTCTCAATTAAGAATTGGGGAGACCATTACCAAACCCGGCCTGGAAATAGAACCCATTGAAGGCTATCGCAAAGCTCAACCGGTTGTCTTTGCTAATCTTTTCCCCGACCAACAAGACGACTTTACCGGCTTAAAAAAAGCTTTAGAAAAATTAAAACTAAACGACCCGGCCCTAGACCCTCAAAATATATCTCATGCTACCATGGGCCGAGGAGTTAAGTTGGGTGTTTTAGGAATGTTGCACTTAGAAGTTACCCTAGAAAGACTTAAAAGAGAGTTTAATACAGAAGTAAAGGTTACCCCTCCTTCTGTTTCTTACAAAGTGAAATATGAGGAAGGCAAAAAAGAAAAAACCAAAAAATGTTTAAGCCCGGCCGATTTCCCCCATCACGGTAAAATCAAAAAGGTAGAAGAACCAATAGCTAAGGTAGATGTTATCTCACCCGTTGACATTCAAAGTAAGGTTCACAAGCTAGTGCAAAATTCAAGAGGCAATTTCATCAACTCAGAAATGCTTTCTGCAAAAAGAATGAATATGACTTTTAAAATTCCCTTGGCAGAAATAATGACCAACTTCCAAGACCAATTAAAAAGTATTTCTCAGGGGTTTGCTTCTTTCAGTTATGAAATAGAAGGTTATGAAGCAAGTGATTTAGTAAAAATGGAAATATTAGTTGCCGGAGAACCAAAATCCGGTCTAGCCAAAATAGTGCATAAAGACAAAGCACAAAAGGTGGCCCGAAAAGAGTTAAAGAAGCTTAAAGATTTACTTCCCCAGCAAAACTTTGCTCAAAAATTACAAGCCCAAGTAAAAGGTAATATTATAGCACGAGAAGATATTCCCGCCCGCAGAAAAGACGTAACCGAAGGCCTTTACGGAGGAGATTATTCCCGGAAGAAGAAGTTACTGAAAAACCAACGGGAACAAAAGAAAAAAATGAAAAAGGAGGGACAAGTAGAAATTCCGAAAGAGGTTTATCAGAAAATGATCGGAAAGTAACTTGACAACTAATTATTTTTCTATTAAAGTTTTACCACTCTACCCTTAAGGAGGGATAGAATGTCAAAGATGTCAGAGGATATTTGTTTGGTACCGAGAGAAGGTGAAAATGTTCGTTTAAGACCACCCAGAAAGGAAGATGCAAAGTTCTTTGTTCAGATGTTAAACAACCCCAGAATTAATCGTTTTCTAACACGCCGTTTTCCTCTGCCTCGCATAGAAGAAGAAACGTGGATAGAAAACAACGCCGAACAAATAAAGAATAAAGAGGCCGCTCATTTCACAATTGAATTAATGCACGACGAAAAAGAAAACGAGGTAATAGGAATTTGCGGATTAGCAGACATTGACCTAGTTAATGATGTTGGCGAAGCCGGTATTCTCCTCGGAGAAGATTATTTGGAAGAAGGTTATGGAACTGAAGCTACAAAACTTCTACTCGGATTCGGCTTTGATGCATTGAACCTCCATAGAATCAACGCAGCTGCAGTTGGGTATAACGAAAGAAGCATAGCTCTTCAAAAGAAACTGGGCTTTAAGAAAGTCGGAGCTCATAAAGAGATGATCCGCATAAAAGGTGAACGATATGATTTAGTTATATTCGGAATATTGGAAGACACCTGGCGAAATCAAAACTCGGGGAATTAATCCCCGAGTTTTTTATTGGTCTCAACAGCGGTCAATCTTCCCTTCTTCGTCCAAGTCTTTAAATAACCTTAAATAATCTCTCAACAATCGCGGCATCAAAAACTTTTTCTTCACTGTTTCCCGAGCCTCATTTCCCAATTTCTCCCTCAACTCCGGATTTTTAATCAACTTTACGGTTTTCTCCGCCGCTCCTGCGGGAGAAGACACCAAATAACCGTTCTTGCCGTTTTCTATTTGTAACTTAATTCCACCTACGTCTCCTCCTACTACGGGTGTCCCTTTCCACATTGCCTCAGTTACGGTTAAACCAAAACCCTCTCTCACTGACTTTTGCATTACCACATCACTTCCTGCTTGGAAGGCATTAACGAATTTACCTACGCTTAAACTTCCTAAACGATTAGGATCGGTAAAAAGATAAATATCGTCTTCGGGTTTTACTTTTTCTTTCGTCTTTTCATAAATCTCCTGCGCTTGCGGATCATCAGAAGCTAAAAACAACCCCAAGTAAGCCAGTTGCAAATCAGGAATTTCTTCTTTTGCCTGATGATAAGCTTCCACCACTCCTACTGGATCTTTCCAGGGGTCAAACCTCGAAATTTGAGAAACCAATGGTTTATCGGTATTTATACCAAAGCCTTCTAGAACAGCATTGATTTCCTGCTGATCTAATTCCTTGTTCTTATCAATAAAGGGATCAATAGCTGGAGGCATAATTTCAATTCTATCACCGAAAACATTATCATGTACGAAATCTTTGCAATGAAAAATAATCTTGTCGTATTGTAGTAAAAACCCTTCAATAAAATTCCAACTTTCCCTACCCGGATTAGTAGTATCGATATGAATTCTAGAGATCATAGGATAACACTCTTTATCTGACAAGTATTGAATAACTCCTGCCGGTTGTGGGTCATGCATTACCCACACATCACTTTCCATATCTTGCATTTGGTCAGCCATTTTCTCCATATGCCTTTGGTAAAGTTTTCTTTCTTCAAAGTTAAGCTTAAAGTCTTCCCCTTGAAGAGAATTATGCATGCTCTTGGTAAGTTTAAAGAAATCCTCACGAGGTGGAATCACATGCCATTTTGCTTCCAAACCAACATCTTGCATTAAAGGTACTAAACTTTTTAAAACTTCTGCTACTCCACCTCCCTTGGGAGTGGCATTCACCATAGTTACTTCAAGTCCTTGTAATTCTTCAGCTAAATCCTTAATTTCATTAAACATTTCTTCCGGTATGTGTTGTTTGTATTCATCAAAGTCTCGATCTGAAATTTCAACTAATGGAAGCATAAAAATAAAGCAGAGTTCCAACTTAATGGGTAGGGCTTTACCCCTACCTAAATAAGTGTTTTTCTACTTAGAATTAGATTCCTCCTTTTTTAAAAATTGATGGGCTGCCTTCAAAATTTGTTTAGCGTTGTCAAAGGTAACTTGTTTTAAAGCCTGCTCATAAGGCAACCATTTATAACCAACGTGCTCATGAGAAATTTCAACTTCTTCTTGCTTAGTTTCGGCTAAAAAATAAGTAACTATCTTAAAAAACTTTTTTCCTTCTCGTTTGTAAAAATATTTTATCCATTCCTTGAATCCCTCCTTAAAATTCAAGTCAGTGATAGTAGTCTCTTCCTTTGCTTCCCTAATAGCAGTTTCTTTAATAGTTTCGCCCTCTTCAATGTGCCCCTTTGGAAAACCCCAATGGCCTCCTTCATAATGAAGCAGTAAGAAAAGATTTTCGTGATTCTTCTTTCTAAAGATAATTACTCCAGCTGATTTCTCTACAGGCATATTATTTCATTCTAAACTATTTACCGACAGACTCAAATCTAATATTCCACAATTATTCCTCTAGAATTATAGTTACCGGTCCGTCATTAACTAAAGAAACATCCATCATCGCTCCGAACTCACCAGTGGCTATTTTCAATCGGGAGTTGTCCTTTAAATAATCAACAAAGTTCAAGTAGAGTTGTTTAGCTTTTTCGGGGTCCGCCGCCTTCATAAAACTCGGGCGATTACCTTTAGAAGTATCCGCATATAAAGTAAACTGAGGCACTATTAAAATCTCACCTTCTATGTCTCGCACGGAGCGATCAATATTTTTATCGGCGGAAGAAAAAATTCTCAAGTTCGAAATTTCTTCTGCTAGTTTTTCAACAGTTTGTTGTTTATCTTCTTGCCCCACTCCCAATAGAACAACCATCCCTTTACTTATTTTACCCAGAGTTCTTTCTTCAGTAGTAACTTGAGCTTGATTAACTCTTTGAATAATAGCTTTCATAAAATTTGACAAGTTTGTTAAAATATTATTAAAATAGAGAAGCAGGTTTGAACTCTAATAAATCCAAATACTTAAAGGAGGTCTAAAATGAATAATTCTCCAAAGGGGCTTACCCCAGAGAGAATAGTCGACAAACTTGAGGAATTAATGGGTTTCTTTAAAAAGCATGAAGGAATATATGCTATTGACAAGTCAGTTTTGGTCAGATTACCGGAAGGTTGCGAAATCAAAGATTTTATAAAAGAATATAACTCCGTAAATCAAAGGTCAAAAGTTCCTTCTTGCTCTATAGACGTATCAGATTTAGATGAAGAAACTCTTCTGGAATTTCATCAAAGTTCATATACGGAACAAGAAGAGTGGAAAATGAACAATTCAGCAGCAGCAAAGATAGATAAGTTAAGACGCCTCAAAAGTTACTTCGCAGACAATGATCACAGAGAGAAAATAAAACCATTAAGCTTATTTAGTAAGGAGAAAAACTTAGGAATGAGCCAACTCTTCAAAAAAGGAAAAGATCTTATCTATTTAGATTTAAAACTAAAATGGTTACTTAAATCTCAATTCCGATTTGACATAGCTAATCCTGATTCCCCCAAAACAACTGCTGTCCTCGTCTCAAATGGTCCTAATCCTAGCAGACCACAAGCAATAATAGTAGATCAGATTAAAATTCATGAAGATGGAATTACTAATTTGACGAAAGAGTTATGGGAAGGAGCAGGCTTAGCGGAAAACGTCGAAGAAATCTTAGACGAATGTGAGAAATCTACTAAAAAAACCCAGGAAGTAATGGACATTTTCTTTGGAGAATAACCTTCTAGATCTTGGCCAAGTTCGGATCTCCCGGCTTGGCCATTTTTCATTTAATTATCCTTAATAATCTATCCAAAGATTGAGCATTAATAATATCCCTAGCTTCTGCCCACCCGCGGCGTGCTTGGTAAATCCCATACTTCATATAACGTAATTGTTCTTTTTGATGGGCATCTGTATTAATAATTAATTCAACTCCAGACTCAATTGCTTTTTTAATATTCACGTCATTTAAATCCAAACGTTGAGGAGAAGAGTTAATTTCCAAAACAGTATTGCTTCTTTTAGCTTCTTTTAAAATCTTATCAAAATTAATATCATATTCGTCCCTTTGCTTTAAGATTCTGCCCGTCGGATGAGAAATAATATCCACTTGAGGATGATTAACGGCCTTAACAATTCTTTTGGTCATTTGATCTTCATTAACAGTAAAGTGAGAGTGAACACCGGCAATTACATAATCCAACTTTTTCATTACCTCATCATCAATATCAATAGAGCCATCTTTTAAAATATTAGTCTCAGCTCCCTGTAGAACTTTAAAATCTAACCCCTGAGCATCAAGCTTCTTATTAACTTCTTTAATTTCCTTTCTTTGCTTATTCAACTGTTTCTCATCCAAACCGTTTTCTATTTTTAAAAACCGAGTATGATCAGCAATTCCCAGATAATCATAACCTTTCTCTACAGCCGCTTCAGCCATTTCCATAATAGAATGAGAACCTCCATTCCAGTCGGTATGACAATGTAAATCACCTTTAATGTCACTTAGTTCCACTAAATCAGGTAATTGGCCTTCCTGTGAAGCTTCTATCTCTCCTCTGTCCTCTCTCAACTCCGGGGGTATTACTTCTAAGTCCAAAGCATTATAAATTTCTTCTTCAGTTTTGCCCGCTATTCTTTCTTCATCTTCAAACAGACCATACTCGTTCAATTTAAAACCTTTATCAATAGCTATTCTTCTGGTCTGAATATTATGATCCTTGGAACCAGTAAAATATTGAAGGGCAGCACCAAAACTTTCTTCGGGAACGACTCTTAAATCTACATCGAAATCTTGTTTTAGGCGAACTGAAGATTTAGTTTCACCTTTACTCCACACCTTAACGACTTGTGGTCGATTAATAAAAAACTCCATTACTTTTTCTGGTTGATCGGATACGACTAAAAAATCAGCATCTCCAATGGTTTCTTTTTTTCTACGAACCGAACCCGCTACTTTTATTTTATCTACCTGAGCCAAAGAAGCAAGTTCCGACTTCATTTTTTCTACAGCAGGCATTATATCTGCTAATACGAATCTTCCTTTGCTTTTCTTTAAAAATTCAATGCCTTCTAAGATATTCTGTTCTGTTTTTTTACCAAAACCCGACAAATCTCTAATTTTTTCTTTCTTAGCTGCTTCTTCTAACTCTTCCAAGTTGGTAATCTCCAAATGTTCATACAAATCTTGAGCTACCTTGGGTCCTATTCCTTCTACATCTGTAATCTCATCAATTTCAATCGGCATTTCTTCTTTTAATTCTTGATAATACTCAATCTCACCAGTTTTAATATACTCTATAATTTTAGATGCAATACTTTCCCCCACTCCCGGAATCTCCTTAATACCTTCTTCTCCTTGCTCTTCGTAAACCTCTTTTACATCTTTACTTAAACTTTCTAAGGCTACTGCCGCTTTACGATAGGCCTGCGGCTTAAATTGAACTTCATCCATCTCCAGAAAAGAAGCTATTTCATACAATATTTTTGCGACTTCTTGGTTAGTCATAATTATTATGGCTTAGGCATAGGGAAAACATGTTTCTTAGGAATAATATCTTTACGAATAAGTAACAATATTAAAGTAGCAATTAAACCCAACACACTAACACCTACAAATAACGAATTAAATCCAACTACTTCTACTAAACTCCCTCCGATGATACCTGCTACTCCTGTTCCAACCCCCAAGGCAGAACTATCCAAACTCCAACTCAGTGCTTCTTTTCCATCTTCGATGTGTCTGGTGAAAATCGCAGCCCAAGAGGGAATTGCTAAGGCCATCCCTAAAGAATGAACACCCTGAAGCGCATACATGTGCCAGGGTAAACTAGCAAAAATAAAACCTAGAGGTACCAAACTAGCCAGTAGTGTACCAGAAATCAAAGCATAGTAATCATCTATTTCTCCTTCAATTTTATCCAGCCAATTAGCCAAAGGAACTTGGAGTATTGATTTTACTAACCAATAAATCCCTACTGCAATCCCTGCCACTTGAGCATCTCCCCCTTTAATATTCTGTACAATAAAAATAGCTAAAATGGGAGTTACCAGCCCCCACCCAAATAATAAAGCTAAATCCGAAAATATCATAGTTCGGATGACCTTATTAATAGATTTAAACATATTACTTTTTCATAATCCTAATTATTACTTCTCTTTCCCGAGGTCTATTATCAAAATCAATTAAAATCGGTTGTTGCCAAGTGCCCAGATCTAACTTTCCGTCTTCAATAGGAAGAACCAAGCTAGGCTTTAATAATGCTGCTTTAACATGAGCATCCCCGTTACCATCTCCAGCAGTTTTATTGTGATGATAATTGTTATCGCGAGGAGCCAATCTTTCCACCGCTTCTTTTAAATCCTTTAAAACTCCTCGTTCGTGCTCGATAGTAGTTACTGCAGCAGTAGAATGAGCAACGAAAACTAAAACCATACCTTCTTCTACATCAGAGGAATCAACCGCCTCTTTTACTTGAGAGGTAATATTTATAATATCATTGAAACCTTTTGTAGAAACTTGAAACTTTGTCATGAATTACCATTTAATCTTTCTAAAAGGATCTTCCTGAATATGTTCCAGCCTATTTTAATTAAGGCTATAGATCCAAGCAAAGCCAGAATTAATTCGCCCGCTCGTAGAATCATGGAAAAAGCAGTAGCTGTTCCCGCTCCTAAAGACAATTTAGTAAAGGCAAAAGTTTGAATTGTTTCGTGAACTCCCAACGAAGCGGGGATGGGAACTCCGGCTCCCAAGTAGAAAAATGCCAGGAGGGGGATAGAATTTAATATACTGATTGTTTCCCCCAAGAAGATAATTAAAACCCATATTCTTATTACCCTTGTAATCCCTACCATAGCAGAAGGAAACAACATCATCACCCATCGTCGCCAGCCACTTTGAAAGATAGAATGGACCTCCTCTTCCACTTCAATGGCTTTTCCACCCTGCACACCGAATAATTTTAATATGCTCTCTTCTCTAATATTTTTAAAGTAAAGAAAAAATAAACCCGCTCCCATTCCAAGTAAAGAACCACCGAGAATCAAACTGATATTCTTCGGAGGTAAACCAATTCTAAACAGAAAAATAAACACCCCCAGAAAAATTGTAATCAAAGAAACTCCCCAATCCAGCATTCGGTCTACCACTACTGCTCCAATGGTCTTTCTCCAGGGTAGGTCTTCTGTTTTTTGTAAAGCATAACCTCTAAGAAAATCTCCGGACATTAAAAATTCGGGAGCAAAAAACATTAAAGGATAACCAGAATAAAAAGATGGTATTATCTTTTTGATAGGGACCTCGAGCCCATCAGCCTTAAGAATCAATTTATATTTCCAAAGTGCAAAGAAAGATCTTAATAGGGTTAAACCGATTATTATCAGGGCTTTCCACCACCTAAATACAAAAAAGCTTTTGACAATCTCTTGCCAACCTACTTTTTCAACCACACCGAATAATAGTGCTAATCCTACTATTAGTGAAACTACAAAGAGAAGAATTTTCTTCAAAAATTTCATATCGATATCTATAACTTTAAAAAACATAGAAAGCAGCCAAGGAAAAACCTTGGCTGCTTATTGTTTACATTCCTGGACCTCCTCCGGGTGTTTCAGAGGGTTGTTCATCAGTATCTTGGTCAGTTTGTTCACCACTGGGTTCCAATCCTGGAGTTTCTTGGGATTCTGATTGTCCCGATTGTTCTGATTGTTGCTGGGGACCCGGTTGAGAATCAGGTTGATCAGGCGTCGGTCCCGAAGTAGTTGAATCACCTTGGGAAGGAGCTCCTCCTGGAGGAGTCAAACCTTCAACTCTATCCAATGCTTCACCCGCACCCTTTTGTCCTTTTTCAGAAGCGTTTCTCAAAGCTTCCATAGCTCTTTCTCTGCCTTGCTCGGAAACATCAATAGCTTTTTGGATGCTTTCCTTCGCAGCCTGAGGAACCTTTTCATAAACTCCTCTCAAGGTTTCAATATGCTGAGAAGTACTACTACCCACTATTTCTTGCACTTCTATTCTATTAGAATTTTGAGTCATTTCCTTGAACCCCTTACTTAAATCCTGAAAATCCTTAGTAATGGATTCAACTCTCTGAAGTTGTTTTGCCGTTGTAGCATTTGTCACTGTAACCTGCTCAATCTCCTCCAAGCGCTGCTGGAGGCTTTTGGCTCCAATCTTGGCAGCTTCATCAGGGTTTGTTTTAGATAAAGATTCCAGGGCTTGCATATGACCTTGCTTAGAGCTTTCTTTGGCTTTTTTAAGAGCAGATCGAGCCTCTTCCGGAACTTTACCTAAAGTTTCCTCTAAAACAGATAAATGCTTAGAGGTGGAACTGGCCACTTGGGCCGTAACTTTTCCTCTTTTCTGATCTTCCTTGGTTTGCTCACTTCTTTTTTGAACTGAATTTAAAGCCTGTTGGTATTTCTCAGCTGCTTTCTCGGCTTGTTTAGTTTTTCCTTTTTCCGACATAGTTTTCATCTCAGCTAATCTTTCTTCTGAGAACCTCAGCGCTTTCTTGGCTTTAGCTTCATTGGAAAAAGTAAAAGCCATTGATATCCCTTCTCCCCATTGATCCAAAAAGTAGAATGGACTGTCGGGAGTTACTCCTGCCTTAGGCAACCAACCGAATTGAGCTGCAGTTGGTGTCACCAGACCCAGCAAAAGCACTAAACTAATAACACTAAGTAATAACTTTTTCATAATTTTTTCAATGTTAATTGGTAAGGACCTTTAGTAAACTTATTTTATCACACAGTAAGGGTATTCAAAATCTAATTTTCCACAACAAGGACTCATTTGATTTTATAAACTGTAATTCCGTCAAAGTTGGTATTTTGAAAATAATTCAAGAAATTGACTTTGACTACCTTTTCTCTTTCTGAACTAGCATGAATCAAATAACGTTGATCAAGTAGAAAACCTTCGTGCATTACATCCAAGCCAAGCTCAAACATTTCCTCATTTACAAAAGCGACTCCGGCACTTTGAGGTAAAGAAGAGAGTAATTCTTCATCGACATGTTGCCGAGGAATATACTTTACCGTTGCTTGTTTCTGCCAATCTATGTCTATTAATCGCTCTCCATCTTGCTTAATCTTGTTTAAGGTTACCCGCTGGGTTTTAATTTTACTTTCCTTCGTCACTTGCTCAGTAATCGGTTCGAAATAGGGAGAAACCTTTATTCGGTCAGTAGTAAAGTGTAATCTATCCTCAAAAGAAATTTCATTACGATAATTAACCTTCTTCATCTCATTTTCGGCTTGCTGAAAACTTTTAGAATACAACAAAGCGGTATTCGTTAAAACAAAGGCTGTACAATCAGTAGTTTCCAGTTGGAATATCGGATCTTTATCGCGTTCGGATTCTTCTCCCAGGCAACCTCGTTGATAAGGAGTTCCTAATCTAAGTAGAGAAAGAGCTTCCAATCTTCTATCTTTATCGGGATATTTTTCTTTTAGTTTTTCCAGTATAGAATTAATTTCATCTTTTTCAAGCTTATATAATTTTTTCTGTTTGTAGACCCAGGGGAATCTCAAATACCGATCAATGTTTTGCCAGTGTTGCTGTTTAGTTTTAGCAAGGTGAATTTGTTCTTGTTTATCATGAAGATAGTAAAAATAATCGGTTTCTT
Organism: Minisyncoccota bacterium; assembly: GCA_036625875.1. Lineage (GTDB taxonomy): Bacteria > Patescibacteriota > Minisyncoccia > Minisyncoccales > JAZKSW01 > JAZKSW01. The sequence continues at coordinate 19,341 of JAZKSW010000002.1, read as the reverse complement.
CAGGAAAAATTACGGCTCTAATTGCAGCCAATCCGGGATTACAAATGGGAGCGGGTGGTCTCCCTTCGTACTTGTAAGTATTATAGGGAGAATCAATTTCCTTATGCTTCGGTTTTACTTGAGGCCACCAGTTTCCTTGTTCACCTAAAGCGTATTGTAAAGTAGCATCAATTTCAAATGGTCTTTCGTTTAACCACCTATTCCAGATAATTCCCGCTATTAACGGCATTTGTTCTTTATTAGCTGCTTCTCTTTGTACTATGGAAGCTAAAACCATCAAAGTATCATTACGAATATTCTGCTTTTGTGCCTCATCAAACAACCCTTCAATTTTTTCGTTAAAATGGTTATGCATTCGTTTTGCCACTTCTTTTCCGGAATAGTTTTCTTTAAGTAAATAAGTATCAGGGAACAAATGTCCTTCTCTTGCTTCTTTCTGAAAGTTCTCTTTGTTCATTTCATTCCAATTCAATTTTTCCTGTAATTCTTCCGCTATTTGTTCTTTTCTTAAACCCTCAGGAATTTGCACCCATACTTTGCGAGGTTTCCCGGTTAATTTATCAACTAACTCAATACTAGACATTTCCTTGGAAAGTATATAACTACCCGGAGTTACTTCTCCCGGCCAAACACTAAGCCAAAACTCAAAAGCAGATTCATTATTAACAAAATCCTCCTCCACCAGCTTATTAGTCAACTCCGACTGAGAGGCATTCAATTCAACCACAAATTTCTCCTGCTCCGCTTTTCGAGACAGAGGAAGTTGAAATATAAGTAAAACGACTACAGCTACTACAATACTTATCAATATTTCTTCTTTCTGAATCATAATAACTCAGCTAACGCTTTAGCATTATCAATAGCATACTCACTATAGTCATTATTAAAGTAACAGTAAACATCCAAATTCTGTTCTAGATATTGCTCAATTTCAGCTGCCCACTGTTTCAACTCTTGCTCCGAGTACTTAGATCTATAAACTTTACCGGGCCCATGAAATCTCATAAAAACAAAGTTGCCCGTAGTCTCTTCAACAGAGGGCCATTTTTGCGAATCAGCCATACACAAAGTAATATTTTCCTCCTGCTTAAAGAAATCAATAACTTTTTCATCAAACCAACTTTCATTTCTAAACTCAAAAGCAAAGCGCTCCTTTGGAGAAGTTTCCTTCAGTACTTGTACGAATTTCTGAACCCTTTCAAGGTTTTGAGTCCAACGAGGAGGTAATTGAACTAAAAAGGGCCCCAATTTTTCCTTGAGAGCCTTAGCTCTTTCATAAAAATTCAACCACGCTTCAGAACAATCTTTTAAATATTTACGGTGAGTAATAAAGCGAGATACTTTAACTGTAAAAATGAAATCATCGGGAGTTCTTTCTCGCCACTCAACAAAAGTCTTTTTAGAAGGTAGATGGTAAAAAGTATTATTTAACTCTACGGTATCGAAATGTTTAGTGTAATACTCCAATTGATTACCACTATCTAAATCCTCGGGGTAAAAACTTCCTTCCCAGTCCGAGTATGAAAAACCGGAAGTGCCGATCAAAATCATGACTGGCACTTATCACAAAAACGAGCTGTTCGACCTCCAATTGTTTCTTTCGTAAGCTCATGAGTTTTGTAATTCGGACATTCCATCTCTTCTCTATGGGCTGTAAGCCAAGAATTGGGAAATTTAGCACCCGGATGAGATAAGTTACTGGCCTCGATCAACACATTTTTCATTTTTTGATAAAGTTCTTTGCGCTTTTCCTCATCTAAATCTTTAATATTATGATGAGGATCTATCTCGGCTTGAAACAGTATTTCATCAGAATAAATATTTCCGATACCGGCGATATCTCTTTGATCCATGAGAAAAGTCTTTACATTCTTGCGTTCATGCTCTTCCAATAGTTCTAAAAAGCTATCTTCACTCAAAGATAAGGGCTCGGGTCCCATTTCTTTTATTAAATCAATTCGTTCCGGTTTTTTTACAAAATAAATTTTCCCTAACTTCCTAATATTAATCCATCTTAACTCGTAGCCCTGCTCAAATTTAAATGTAACTTGAGCATACTCATCACGTCCAAATTTAGAACCTCTCTGACGAGAATAACTCAAACTTCCTGTCATTCCAAAATGAAAAACCACTTTTTCGTCCGTATTACTGACTTCGGCAATTAAAAATTTGCCACGCCGTCTGGCATCGACAAATTCTTCACCAATTAACTTTTCTCTAAATTTTTTAAAGGATGTACCCTTTACCAAGGACTTAGTTTCTCCAATCACCTCCTCAATTTCTTGATTTAAGGAGGTTCTTTCAAAATATCTGGTAAAGGATTCTACGTCTGGTAACTCAGGCATAGTGTCTTAAGGATATCACAAAAAAGACTTCTTGTCTACCAAACCTTGTTAATTCGGCAATTTATGCCTTTTCAAGTTCCCTTCGAGGATACTTTTCTTCTAGGTGCTTAAATTTATCATCCAAAGCTTTTAAAAATTCCACTAAAGTAGGTTCATCTATCAATTCTTTTGTTCCTACCCACCATGAATGGAAAGGTCTCCGTTTATCTTCTTCGCCATATTCCAAAGCTTGCAGTAAAGCCTCCAATCTGTTTATTTGCTTAACAAAATAAGTTTCTTTGCTTATCTGCTTGATGTAATCCATCTGTAACTCTCTGATCTCTTCTTTTAAATAAGGAGGCAAGCTATTAGTTAAGTTTTTTATAGATTCAATTTCTCTCTCATCTTTTTCTAATGATTCTTCTTTCTTCTCTGCCTGAGAGGATCGTGGCCACCTATCAAAGAGTTCAGCTCGTTCTTCTTTATCCTCGGGTAGTTTATCATCATAGGGTGTCTTATCATAAGTTTTTACCTCACAAGTATCGTGGATCAAAGAAGTTTTTATGACCTTCTTCATGTTTAAGTCAGTATCACTCCTTTGTCCCAAAGTCCAAGCCATCATTGCTGTTCTGTAAATATGTTCAGCAATCGTACCCGGATTTTCCTTGCCTATTAAAACCCATCCTTTTCGCGGCTTCTCCTTTAAAATTCCTACTTCTATTAGAAAATCAACAATTTTATCTAGTTCTTGGTCTTCGGGCTCGCCAAAGAATTTTCTATCAATCGCTTTTTTGAAATCGATAAAAAGAGGTACATCAAATACCCTACCACTCCATTCGTTCCATTTTTCCTTATCAATGTTTTTGCCTTGATCCCAATATTGTAGGGCTTGTAAATAATTTTCTGCTTTTTCAGCCTGCTCTACAAACTTAGCTTCTTTTGTAGCTTCCTCGAAAAGATCTAAGTAAAGTTTCTCAAATTCTCGCTGAAAGGGCAGGCCCTTCACCAGCTCGGAAAGGGCTTGCTTTTTAGCTTTTTCTTTTTTATTTCCCATCTCCTTTTTCTCCTCACTGCTATTATTAAGTAAGGTAGGATCACTTAAAACTTCTTCGGTGTTAATTTCACATATATCATGAATCAAAGCTATTTTTATGATTCGTTCTGTATCTAAACTGGTTTTCTCTGCCAACAACCAACTTAAAATAGCCACCCTGAACATGTGGCTGGCCGTACTTTCTACTTTTTTCAATCCATTCAACTTCCACCTTTTTCTTTCATTCCCTTTTAATTGTCCTAATTTTATGAAAAAATCAATCAATTCCTGCATAAGCAAGATTTATTTTTCTCGTTATTTTTAATAATTAATTTCTTTAATCTTATACTTCGTCTTTACTTTAGAATTAACCGTAACTTCATCTCCAGCTTTGCTACCCAGCAAAGCTTGACCCACTGGACATTCATTACTTATTTTACCTTTAGACGGTGCTGCTTCAGCACTACCCACAATAGTGAATTCATCCTCTTCTCCGTTCACTTCCACTTTTACTGTAGCTCCAACCTGTACTTCATCCTGTTCTTCCTCGGGAGGTTTCTCAATAAGTTCGGCGTTAGCTAGAGCTTTCTCTACCTTAGAAATTCTTGCTTCAAGAAAATTTAAGTCTTCCTGAAAAGAAAGATACTCTGGATTGGGATCTTCCGAATGTAAAAGCTTAGGAACTTCTCCTTCCTTCTTGAGCTTTTTCAATCTTCCCATCAGATCCTTGTACTTCTGACGAAGCTTCTTGAGTCCTTTTTTAGTTAGATAAAACTTTTTGCTAGCCATTGTATTTTCATCCTATTCTCATCCATTTTAATTGTCAAGTATTTATTTTAGTCCTTTATAGAAAGTAGAGCTTTTACCAACAATAGCGGGTTTTCTGGACGTTTTCAATTTAAATTCAGAACCTAAAAACTAACCGAGTAAAATTACCCCCGCTTAACCCCTTGATTATAAAGCAATCTCAGCAGTAAAGTTTTTTTGCTACTAATTTCCTTTAAAGAACCGGGTATTCCCAATATCCTTGCAAGGTGGACAAGACCAAAGGTAGCAATCCCAAAAATCCCTAGTCCCAAACTACTCCAAAAACCCCAAATACTTACCAATAACAAAGCAAAAGTTATTCCCATCGACTCTCCTTCCGGTAACAAATCATAATAATTAATTATAACTTCAACTAATATTCTGACAACTGCAGCCCCCAATGCTATTTTAGGCGCTAAAAACAAAAGTGCACCGATCACAACGACAAAACCCGTTCCACCCCAGAATCTAAAAAACAAAGGCCATAACTGAGCAGCTACTACCAAAATACCGGCTGCTATTTGTACTTGCCAATTAAATCCAAAGTGCTGAGTTAAGTAGACTGCTAAAAAACCCTTCATTAGATTAAAGACAAGACATATCAATCCACTTTTAACACCTGCGTTTTTAACTACATTGGAAACACTTACCTTCTTACTTCCTACTTTTCGAAGGTCAACTTCGGATGTTCGTTTCACCAACAAGAAACTTATTGGAATCGAACTTAACAGATAAACTAATATCAAATAAAAAAACATGAGGCCTGGAGGGGATTTGCACCCCTGTAAAACGGTTTTGCAAACCGCTCCCTAAGCTACTCGGGCACCAGGCCTTACCCCAATTTTAATTCATAAAATTCATAAAATCAACCAGGCTGGCCAATCCTAAGAAAAACTGCTAAAATAAAAGTGGTTGTCCTAATGAAACATCATGTTACAAATTGATGGTTCCAAACACGAGGGAGGAGGTGCTATTTTAAGAACAGCTACCGCTCTCTCCGCTATAACCAATCAAGATATTCATGTAACCAATATTAGAAAGGGGCGAAAGAAGTCAGGATTACGCCCCCAGCACCTGTCTGGCATTAAAGCCGCAGCTGAACTTTGTAGTGCCCAATTCAATAATGTTAAGCAGGACTCCGAAGAAATCGAATTCAAGCCCGGAAAAATTGAAGGTAAACATATCACTGTAGATATAGATACCGCCGGAAGCATCACCTTGGTTTTACAAGGTTTAATTCCAATAGCGCTTCAAGCATCAGAACCCACCGAAATACATTTCAGAGGTGGAGCAACGGATACCTTTTTTAGCCCGACCATTGATTATTTTCAGAATGTATTCCTAAAAAATTTAGAAAGAATGGGCGTTTCCGTCGATTTAGATATAAAAAGAAGAGGGTATTACCCCCAGGGAGGTGCCGAAGTCATAGCAAAAATTAAACCATCGAATTTAAGAACAATTCATCTACTCAAAAAGAAGCGGGTTAAGGAGATAACGATGAAATCCGGAGCTGCTACCCAATTAAAAGATAAAAGTGTAGCTCATAGGCAAATAAGCGGCGCTGACGAGGTATTACCTGACCAATTGCCAATCAAAGAAGAGGAAAATTACTATAATACAAAGTGTCCCGGTAGTCATATTTCCCTAATTGCAAACTTCAGTAATTCGATTATAGGCACAGATAACATAGGTAAATTAAAAAAGAGAGCAGAACAAGTAGGTAAGGAAGCCGCTTTGGAGTTATTAGAACAACAAAAGTCAGACGGCTGTTTGGATAAATACATGGCAGACCAAATTTTGATTTACATGGCCCTGGCCGGTGATTCTAAAATTACCGTTTCCGAAGTAACAGATCACTGCAAAACAAACATTTGGTTGATAGAAAAGTTCTTAGAGGGAAGTTTTGAAGTAAAAGAGAATAAAATTAAATGGACAACTGATTAATCCAAAACGGGTTGAAAATAATCATTAATGGTTACTCTGCGAGGAGTAACCCTTTTTATTTTCTTGTCCTTAACTTCAACCTCCAAAATCAATCCTTTCATCGTTTCTTTGGAGAAGTTTTGATCAAAAACAAAATTACCCAGAGAATAAGCAATCCAGCCGTCTTTATATTGCTCAACTGTTTGAACGACGTGAGGATGGTGCCCTATTACTAAATCAGCCCCAGAGTCAATTGCCAGGTGAGAATAACTCTTTTGATGAGAGTTGGGTTTCTTCTCATATTCTTTACCAAAATGAAAAGACACCACAACCAAGTCCGCCTTTTGCTCAGCTTCATTAACTCCTTGTTTTAAATTCTTTTCATTAAGCCAGGCTATTCCCGTTTTATTCTCGCTGACAACCCAACCTTCCGGAGCTAAATAAGTGTAAGCTAAATAAGCTACTTTTAAATCGTTCTTCTTTTTTACAACCGGAGCACAAGCTTCCTCTTTAACTCCTGCTCCGACACAACTAATTTCTACTTGTTTTAAATTATCAATACTATCTCTTAAGGCTTCAGCTCCGTAATCAAGAGAGTGATTGTTAGCACAAGAAACTACATCAAAACCAGCTTTCCCCAAACCGTACTTGGCTCTCGGTTCCGCCCTAAAGGGATAAGTTGGCTTTATTTGATACCCTTCATCGGAAATGACACTCTCCAAGTTGCCGAATAAAATATCCGCATTTTGTAAATAATCTTTAATCTTTAAAAAAGGAAACTCATAATCTTCTCCGTATTTTTTTACTACTTTTTCTACCCCTCGGTCCAACATAATATCTCCCGTAAATAATAGAGTTGTAGTAAGTTTCCCTTCAGTTTGAAGTTTTGCTTCTAAGGAATAAGATAGTTTGTTGTAAAAAGCCTTCTGTTGGTTAACCAAAAACAAAAGGAATAGGGCTGAAATTAGCCCTATTCCCGTAATCAAATAAAGTTTCCAGTCCAATTTCATTACTCTATGGTTTGACAAGTATTATCTACACATTCACAACCACTGGGTAAGTCATCGCAAAGGTAAACCATGGGGCAAGCTATATCCTCTTTCTCTTCGCAGTTTAATTCTGATTTCCAACTTTCTTCAAATTCTTTATTAATGCATTTTTTTCCACCACCGTTTTCACAGCCACAGCAGTTTTCATTAACCAGAGTGCAATCATCATCGGTATCACAATAAGTTAAATCTTCTTCTGTTTGTTCCTCTTGTTCTTGTTGTTCTTCATCTTCTTTGTCTTCCTGCTCCTTTTCTCTCTCTTGTTCCTGTTCTTGTTCTATTTTTCTCTTCACAAATCTATTCAATTTTTCACGAGTTCTTCCACCTACAAATCCGGTGCCTCTGGAAAGATTCCAAGGAGCAAGTATATCTTGCTCATATTTTTTCTGAAATCTTTTTACTCCCTCTTTGGTAAGGGGACCGAAGTAATCAGTTTCATTGCCGGGGGAGCCAGGACCTTTTTTAGCCAATGGCTCATCTAATTTCTCATTAAGCATAGCTTGAAGACATTTTACATCTTCACCTCTCGTTCCCAATTTCAAGGGCCGATCAAAAGAAACCCCTTCACATAGTATAGGAGGAGCTTGTTGGGGTTGCTCTTCTTGTTCTTTTTCTTCTTGTTCTTCTTTTTCCTCTTCTTCCAGCATACCCAGAAGCTCATCAATTCTGTCGTTCAAGCTCACAATCTGAGCATTGAGCTTTTCGTTTTCTGTTGTGTAGCACGTGTCTTCGTACCAGTAGTTGTCTGCATCATTACATTCACTCTCAGTCATGTCTACAGTATCAGCAGAAGCCATGCCTACCATTGCTACTCCGAATACGAGTATTAAGATGCTTAAAACCAATCGTTTAAACATATTTAATAATTAATAAATTAAGTAAAAACGACCTTTTAAAAAACTTAAAACCATTAACACGTTAGATGAAATAAGCCAATTACTTTTTCAGGTGCCTTCTCATTACCTTCTTCCGCTAGTAATTCAAATGATTTAATGGCAGGTTTAGTTTTATCTATTATTAATTTAATTTTTCTTTCCTGTATGAAATTTCTAGCTTCTTTGGATACTTCAGCTCTTCCGTTCGCACCCGTCCCTAAAACAATAGCTTCTGGCTCTTCTTCGACTGCTCTTTTTATATCACTAATTGCAAAAACATGACCCTCATCACGCCACCATTTAAGAACCTTTCCATTCCAACGCACTTCAACATCATAATCATAAATTTCTCCATCGATTACTATTTTTCCAAACTCGTAATGATCAATCATATTTACGAACGAGTAAAAAAGTTAAATAAGTAATTATTTATACTTTTGAAGCGAGTGAGCAAATAGAAGGAGCTGAAAAAATCTTATAGTTAAAATTCAATTATACTGATTTCCGGAGGGGCATTAAATCTAATAGGCAATATAGAAGTACCTATTCCTCTGCTTACGTGCAAATAAGTATCTTGCTCTTTAAATACCCCTTCTCTATACTTTTTACCATACCTCAGAGGTAAAACCAACCCTCTTAAAATGGGAATATTAATTTGTCCTCCGTGTGTATGACCCGACAACATTAAATCAACTTTCTTATCTTTAACTTTCCTAAAAATCTCCGGCGAATGAGCCAATAAAATATCTACATCCCGTTTAAGAGCCTTATTCATTTCATCATGCTTCAGATGGGGACTTTTAACTCCTCCTAAAATAAGTCCATTCAATTCAACCGACTCATTATTGAGTAACTTTATACCACTTTCTTTCAACCGACCAATAACTTCTTTGGTTTTAGGATGTCTATATTCATGGTTGCCCAGTACTCCATAGACTTTCCCCGAATGTTGGTCAACTAAAGCTTCCCAAAACTGTTGACACTCCTCTAAGTTATAAGTGCTATCATCTACGAAGTCTCCAGTTACAAAAATATAATCAGGATCTACTTCTCTTAACCTCTCTAAAACTCTCCTTTCAGTCCAACCAAATTTCTTGGAATGTAAATCTGTTAAGTGCACTATTTTTAAATTCTCTTCTTTCATATCCAATTCTACTCTTTTTGTCTTTAAGAGATAAGGTTCCGTAAAAAGGTAACAAGCAAAAAGAACTAGCAATGCCAAAACCAAGTAGACCATTTTCATTTATAAATGTAATTTAAAAGGGGCTTATATCTCAAAGCCCTCCGGTAAATCTTCAGGAAGTGGTGGTTCTCCTTCCGGGGAAGTTCCCGGATATCGCCATACTGAAATAATTTTCTTTTGATGACCTTCCTTTTGCCACATTACCCATGCTTCCCAAGGATTTTTATCAGTACCTAATCTTTTCATGCAGGCAACTGTTTCTGAAGCTATTCCTTTTTCAACTCTATCGGGATCCCTCAAAGTTTTTAATACCCTAGTCTGAGAAAGTTGATAATACTTTCTTTTTCTTTCCGCGTGTGAAGTCCATACTAAATCCGACTTTCTAATTCTACCGCTCATTAAAAAACCATAATCTGATTCATAAAATCAGAAAATGGACTAAAATTACTAGAAAGGAAAATAAACAGAAATATTATTACCACCACTATTGTTAGCCAATCGAATAGATTCATTGGAATTTTTCTTTACAAAAGATTTCTTCTAAATCCTTTCTTTGTTTAGATTTAGTCTCATCTGCAGGCACCCCTAACGGTAATAAGCTCACTACTTTATATTGATCGGGTATTTCCAAAATTCGCTTCACTTCATTTTGAGAAAAAGCTCCAATCCAACAAGTCCCTAGACCCAGTTCAGTAGCCGCCAAGGTCATATGGTCTACTGCAATAGCCAGATTTACTGCGTAACTAGGAACCTCACAACTCATTTCCTTCTTCGGATTTAGAGCTACTGCAGCAATAATAACTGGAGCTGTGGCAATAAAAGACTGCTGAGCCGCTTCCGCCAGCTTTTCTTTAGTAATCTCTTTCTCAACCACAACGAATTTCCAAGGTTGATCATTGTGGGCGGAGGGTGCCATTTGAGCTGCTTTTAAAATTTTATTCAACTTTTCCGAAGGAACTTCCTGATTTTTATACTCTCTGACACTCCTCCTTTTTAGAATTGCCTGTTGGACATCCATATTACTGTTGAGCCTCTTTCATTTTTTGAGCTACTCTTTGTTGGACCTTCTGAAAAGCTTCGTTAACACATTGCTTAACCAATGATTGTTGTTCGTCCAAAGACAAATCAGAATTTAGTTCAACACTCTTTACTTTCATCGAGCCGTTAACAGTAACTTTTACTCCTTGTTTCTCTACAGTTGCATCTTCTTTTTCCATAGAAGACTTCAAATCCCTTAATTGTTTCATCTGCTTAAGTTTATCAAACATATTTGCGAATGAGTAAGAAAAGTTAAAATGATTAATTTTTACCTTTTTGAAACGAGTGAGTAAATAGAAGATTCTCGAGTGAAGCGAGAGTTCTTATAATTTACTAATGAGTTAAAACCTTTGTTTTTCTAACTTCCGCACTTCAGACTCATCAAAACCAAAATGATGAGCCACCTCGTGCCAAACTACCTGCTTAACCTTATCTTTGATGTCTTCCTCTTCATCAAATTTATCTTCAATTATCTCTTTAAAAATAGTGATTTTATCCGGTAAGGCGCCCTTTCCGTAAGCTGAGTTTCTCTTTGACTGAGGAGTACCTTGATAGAGACCAAAAAGTTTCTTATTGCCAAAATTACTCCTCTGCTCAGAAGAAGGTTTATCCTCTACCACTAAAGCTACGTTCTCCATCTTGTCTCTGATCTTAGAAGGTAACTCTTCAAGTCCTTCTTGGATTAATTCTTTAAATTTTTTATCGTTCATGGACACTATTATTTTACTAAACTTACCCCGTTAAATCAAATAAAAACTCCCGTCGGCAAAGCCGACGGGAGATCGTACTTATGAGATAATTTCAACTTTACATTCAATAACACCTTTACTTTTCATATTTAGTTTTTCTGCGGCAGCTCGACTTAGATCAAAATTACGACCTTCTACGTAAGGACCACGGTCTTTCACTATGACCTTAATGCTATGATTGGTATCTACACGAGTAAGTTTAACTTTTGTGCCAAAAGGTAACCACTTATGAGCCACTATCTTCGGGTCATGCATATCAAACTCTTCTCCATTGGCCATTGACCGACCGTGAAACTTTGAGCCATACCAGCTAACTACAGCATAAGAGTTAACATAGGGCTTAACCTTCAATTCTTGCCCCGGATAAATTGTAGCATCCTCTAAATCATTAATTCCCATTAATTCCGAAACGGACATGTTGAAATCCTGAGCAATACTCCAAAGTGTTGCACCGGAACGTACAGTAACTCCAACAGAACCTATAGCGTTACTAGAGAAGAAGACCAACAAAGCAACTACCACAATAAGCTTTTTCATTTTAACCTCCTATTCGGTTGTATAAAGATCTGTGGTAGCTCCTTTCTACCCCGTATTTAAATAATACTAATTTATATTAATTTTGTCAAGACAACAAAAACCGCCCCATTACAGACGGTAATCTGGTTTGTATTTATTTCCTTATTTACTGTAAACCCCTACCAATTGATCCTTCTCTATTATGTAATCCTCCAATGCTCTTTCTAATTCTTCTTGTTCAGCTCCTTCCTTTAAATTTAGCTTTCTACTCAAAGCAAAGACTTTAAATCGGTAGCGGTGTTCTCCGGAAGGAGGGCAAGGACCACCATAACCCGGTTCCCCAAAATCAGTCATGCCTTCTACCGCACTAGAGGGGATAGTATTTTCTTTAATCTCACCTACATTGGGATTAATATTCCAAACAGTCCAATGCAACCAAGTGCCGGAAGGTGCATCGGGATCATCTACAATTAATACTAAAGATTCAGCTTTTTGAGGAATTTCTTCAAACTTCAGAGGCGGATTAATATCTTCCCCGGTACAAGTATATTTATCAGGTATTGGTTGGTTAGGTTCAAAAGCAGGACTTGTTATTTTCATATCACCTGTTTTGTTAGAAACTTGTTCCGACCTTTGAAGAAGAATCCAAGTAAAAGTAGTTATAGCAGTGATAACGAGTAATAAAATTATGATTTTCAGTCCGTTTTTCATGTCTGTTTTTATTGTAGCAAAATAAAAAAGGTGGGCAAGGGAATTGCTTCCCCTGCCCCTTTGAATGTCAGCAACTTTTTTGCCTATTAAGAGCAAGATCAAACCCTTTTAGAGTCTCCTTATGCTCAGAAGGTAACTCATCCAATGTAAGTAACTCCCTTACCTTTTTCTTTTTAACTTCTTCTTCATACATTTCTCTTTGATCACAGAGAAAATTTACAATTCTTTCAATATCCTGTCTAACTTCTTCGTTGGAAGTTTGCCTGCATAGCTCTTGCACTGTTAGGTTAGTACCACCTTCATCGTATAAACTATCCATCAAATACCTCCTTCTAAGATAATTCATTGTTGTTATCTCTCGGATAAAAGTCCGGCTCAGGCTGCCATACAAGAGAAAGTGGAACTTCTACTTGGGTTTGTCTCTTCTCATCAAACTTCGTCGAAACTCTTTCACCATCCAACAAAAAACACCTCCTATAAGATTTAAACGAACAATTAAAAATTCCTCCCGAGCTGGGAGGTTTGACTTGAATCTATTTAGTTGTACCAAAATTAAGCTACCTCCCAGCCGTTCGCGGGGTAAATAATAAATAGAATTAAATTAATAACTGAGAGATAACTCATTGTGGTTACATTGTAGAAAAAAGAGAGAAACTGTCAAGTGGAAACTCCCTTTTATAAATAGTCAATCCTCCTTTACTTCTTCGGAATATTCTTCCTTAATTTCCTTGAACTTATTTTCGGATTCTTCAAGTCTATCCTTACATTTTTTTATAAGCTTCATTCCTTTTTCATATTTGTCCAAGGCCTCCTCTAAATCTATCTCTTCCTTCTCAAACCACTTATTTATTTCTTTTATTTCTTGATATGCTTCGGAAAAATCAAATTTTTCGTCACTCATTATTTTCCACTTGGGATTTCACACTTCCTTTGGAAAGCTTTGTCTTGATTTTGTCCCCTTGCTTCAGATCAGAAGATTTTTTCACTACCTCTCCTTGCTTTTTAGTAATTGAGTATCCTTGACGTAATTTAAACTTTGGACTAGAAATTCTTAATTTTTCTCGTTCCTGTGAAAGCTGTTTAAAAAGTGTTTCTTCCCAGTGTTCTTTATTTTGATTTAATTGCTGAGTTAATGTTTCGACCTTTTCTTTGTTTTCTTTAAAATTAACTTTCAACTTATATCCATTCGCACGAAAACTTTCTTCTAAAGAATAAAACTTTTCTATTTTGCTTTTAAGTTGATTAGTTAAAAACTTTAAATCATGTTCTAAGGATTGTTCAAGTTTACCAATTTCATTTTTAATTTCTCTTTCAAAGAATCTTTTCATTTCTGCAAATTGCTGCTTAACTCTTTCTATTATATTTGCTATGGTCATATTTAAATTCCTCTCTGATTGCTCAATAAACTGTGCACCTTGTTCCCAGTTTTCAGAAAGATATTTACCAGCATCGGTAGGCGTAGAAACCCTCATATCCGCAACTAAATCCAAAAGAGTTACATCGTTCTCATGACCAACTCCGGAAATAATAGGCTTATTTGAGGAAAAGGCACTTTTGACAACTTCCTTGCTATTAAAAGCTTGTAATGACTCCCAACTTCCTCCACCTCTAGTGATAACTATCAAGTCTAAATCGGGGAATTTACTATTTAATAATTGAATCCCCGAAACAATATCTTGTATGGCCGAATCACCCTCCACTTTACTATTGTAGGAATAAATAGTGAAACCATATTTCTTAAGATGTGTTCGAAAGTCTTCTTCTGCATCGCTTCCTTTCGATGTGATTAAGCCGATCTTTTCCGCAAAAGGAGGAATTTCTTGCTTCTTCTCTTTATCAAAAAAACCTTTTTCTTTTAATTTCTTTTTTAACAGTTCAAATTGCTTTTTTAATTCTCCTTCGCCGGTCGGTACAATTCTTTTTACTTGAAAATTAAAACTACCTTTTTTCTTTCTTAATTCCGGATAACCACTAATCTTTACTTCCATACCTGGCTCAAAATCAATCTCCATTTCATTGATCACTCTTTTGTAGGCAAAGCATTGTAAAACTGAATCATTTTCATCGATCAATTTAAAAAAACCATACCGGGGATAAAGATTAATATCTTCTCCTATTTCACCTTTTATCGAAACCCGACGAGATTTCAAAGGTTCAAACAAAGCATTTACAAAATTGATAAACTCAGTAACAGTAAATACTCTGTCTTCTAATGTAACTTTCAATTCATCTTTGGTTTTTTTAGAATAAATGTCCATTAATCTATTTTACCTTGCTCTTAAATTTATTATTTTTCTAGATCTTTAATTATTTTTCTATGATCAAAACCTACCTTCCGAGGAAGATTTTCAAAGTGAAAGTATTCAAAAGTGGTAGCCTCCTCATTGAGGGAAAACTCTCCTCCTGTCTTTTTTAAATAGAAAGCTACACTTACACTGTGATAACGAGGATCCCGTTCAGGATCAGAATAGACTCCGACCAAATTCTTAATTTTAACATTAACACCTAATTCCTCTTTTACTTCTCTTCTAATTGCTTGCTCAACTTTTTCGTTGTACTCAACATGTCCACCGGGCAAAACCCAAAAACCCTTAAAGGGTTCAATGTCTCTTTTAATCAACAGAATTTTATCTCCCTTGGTAATCAGTCCATCAGTAGTTAAAACCGGCTTTTTATTATTCATTTTATATTAAAATTGGTTAGTCCTCCTTGTAATAATTTTGTTCTCCTAATTCTTCAGGAAAGTGTTCTTGGTCCGGCTCTTCTTCCAAATCATGAGCATATTCGTAATCTTCGCCGTAACCCATCTTCTTCATTAAATTAGTAGCAGCGTTTCTTAAATGAAGAGGAACTCCAAAAGCACCTTTCTTCGCATCTTTTAAAGCCTTTAGTAAAGCGGAGTAAGAAGCATTATTCTTGGGAGCAGTGGCAAGATAAGTCGTCCCTTGAGCTAAATTAATTTGGACTTCGGGCAACCCTACGAATTCAACTGCTCGGGCAACGTTGGTGGCTACCTCCAAAGCCTGAGGATCAGCATTTCCGATGTCTTCCGAAGCAAAAATTACCATTCTTCGTGCTATGAATCTCGGATCTTCGCCCGATTCCACCATACGAGCCAACCAATACAGAGCGGCATCCGGATCAGAATCACGCATACTTTTAATAAAAGCAGAAATTAAATTATAATGCTGTTCTCCTTTTTTATCATAACGTAAGGCATGTTCTTTTAAAACTTTATCTAAGACTTCTTCCGTAATCTTATTTCCTTCATTAGCTTCAACAAAATTAACTCCCAGTTCCAAGCCATTAAGCCCCACTCGGGCATCACCGTCAGCATAATTAATTAATCTTTCCAAGGCTTGATCAGTAATTTCAAAACTATTTTCAAATCCTTTCTTAAGTGCCCTCTTGATAATCTTTTTCATTGATTCTTCATCAAGTGGATCCAGAGTGTAAACGGAAGAGCGAGACAACAAAGGAGATATAACTTCAAAAGAAGGGTTTTCAGTAGTAGCTCCGATTAAGATAATCGTACCCTCTTCAACATAAGGAAGAAAAGCATCTTGTTGTGCTTTGTTGAAACGATGAATTTCGTCAATAAACAAGATGGTTCTTTGATTGTGAACTTTTTGTCTTTCTTCGGCTTCTCGAATTGCTTTTCTTACTTCCTTCAAACGAGCATCCACTGCAGAAAACTTAACAAAATGAGCGTCAGTTTTGTTAGCTATAATCTTAGCCAAAGTTGTTTTGCCGGAACCAGGAGGCCCCCAAAGAATTAAGGAATTAAGTTCATCGTTTTGAATAGCTTTCCTTAAAGGGCTTCCTTCTCCTATTAAGTCTTCTTGACCATAAAACCCATCAAACCCATCCGGCCTGATTCGATCAGCCAAAGGAGGTTTTTGTTTATTTCCTTCTTCAAACAAATTAGCCATACTGTTTTCATTTTACCCTGCACCTTTTCTTTAGTAAAGGCGCAGAAGTTATTTCAAATAAAAAAGCCGAGTTTATACCCGGCACTATAATTGCTTTTCATCTATTAATATCTTACTTCAAAGTTGCTAAATCCCTCTTGTTCTTCTTTCCAATCAACTTCAATATTCTGAACTTTGGCCAGACTCGGACCTTGCTTACACCAATCAATCAACTTTTCAATTTTTTCCTGCTCTCCTTCGACTACTGTTTCTACTTTACCGTCCTCGGTATTACGAACCCAACCTTTTAATCCGAGTGATTGAGCTTTTTTCTTAGTACTAGCTCTAAACGTAACTCCTTGCACTCTGCCTGAAATTAAAAGATGGGCCTTACTCATCTTCCGGAAACTTAACCCTTACCCTGCTAACTTTGTCACGGTGAGAGTGTTTAATATCTAAGTCTGCTTTTCTACCTAAGCTTTCATTTACTTTTTTAGCTATTCTTACTGCTAATTGGTTTTCGGTGGTTAAAATCCTAATATCAGTTCTTCCTTTGACTTCATCACGAGATTCTTTGCCTCGCTTCTCTTGGGCGGTGGGCCGCTCAACTTTTTTCTCTCCGATGGAAATAACTCTGTCCAAAGGATCCTTCTTAAATGCCTTCTCGCCATAATTTTGAGCAGTATTCTTAATTTGCTCTTTTTGGTTAGCGGGCGGATTCTCAATTATTATTTCCCCTTGAAAATATTTGTCTTCAATCATCTTACAAGCGGGACATTGCTCAAACCTTACTTCCTCTTCTTTCTTCAAACGTTCAATGTCAAATTCTGAATGGTGATGCCACCCCTTACCTTCATAAACCGAATTACAATCGGGACAAATAATGTAATCTTCTTTGCCAGAATCATACTTATCTTCATCAGACAAAGGACCTCGAGGTTTGTAATCGCCTGTCTTTTGATTTTCTTGATCTTGATAAGGTTTATACATATTTACGAACGAGTGAGAAAAGTCAAAATGTTAATTTTTATCTTTTTGATGCGAGTGAGTAAATAGAAGCTTATTTATATTAAATAAACTGGACTATTGCTCCTATTAAAAAGACTGTTATTAATAAGTATAGCAGAAGATTAGGCACACTTAAACTATATTCCGGCTTTTGATCTCTCTTTTTCTTAATTTCTTTAAAAATTAGGACTATTGCTGATCCTTCTAAAGCTCCAATGACGGTACCGGTAATACCCAAAACTTCAATGAAACTTCTCATTCCCAAGGCAAACAAGATTATTGGTGGAACGGAAGTAATTAAAAATGCTTTCCAGGGAGCTATATTAAAATCATACTTAAATGTATCTTTAAGGTAAAGACTCAATACTAAAAAGGAAGCAGCCACTGCCAGGACTCCCAGGAGCGCTCCGAGTCTAACAATATTAGACCCCAGGAATGGCATTAAACCCTGAAAGGCTTCTTGAGTTGTTTCCGAACCAGAAACTCCTACTACAGCAGCACTGAATAAAAAGTAAATTAAAATTACAATCCCCATTCCCAGAATTATAACTCGCTTGTAATTATCATGATCTTTTTTACTTTGAAAAAGTTCAGAAATCTCGGGTAGTGCAGTCCAACCCACTAGTGCAAATAAAATAACACCAAAGGGTAAAAATACGTTGGACCAATTGATGACTTCAAAGTTCTGAGGGTCAATGTGAGGCATCGCAAAGCCAAAGACCAGAACTAAAATAATTCCCAAGCAGATATTCATAACTAATTCAGCCGGAGCAACCAACTTTATACCTTTATAAACAAAGAAACTCAAGGCTAACCAAAACAAAAATGAAAAATGAGTAGCACTCAACCCAATAGACGGTAAAACTATTTTTAAAAAGTTTCCTCCGATAATAACATATGCCAGTAGAGCTCCAACCATTCCCAGAACTGTAGACAAAGTAATAATTATCTCTCCTTTTTTGCCTAAATATTTTTTAGCGTAACCTACTAAACGGTGGTCTTCTTCGGTGCTCAATATTATCTCTCCGAAGAACAATGTTACCAGTAGTACTGCCGTTCCTAAAACTAAAAAGTAAAAGAAGCTGGTAATTAAACCAGCCTTTGCAATCACATAAGGAAGACCAAAAATACCTCCCCCAACAGTAGTACCAATTAAAATTGCCAGTGCGTAATAAAAATTCTTACGCATACTTTGCTACTTAAAAAAATTATACGATTAATACTAAACCGAATGCCGGAAAAATTTTTCTTCTACTGCTCCCAAACCTGATAAAATCAACAAAGCCACAAAAGCAGTAAAGACAGCTAAAACATAAAATTCAGTACCAACTGCTATACCTATACCTGCCGCTACCCATAATCCGGCAGCAGTAGTTAATCCTTCGATGTAGGATTTTCCTTTGAAAACAGCTCCACCTCCAACAAAACCGATTCCAATGGCTATTGATTGAATAATTCGAACCGGATCAAAATCAAGTCCAGCATGACCGCTTAAAATATCAAAATAATTAAAGGCAAGAATCGTAAACAAACAAGACCCCAAAGCTATTAGGCTGTAAGTTTGAAGACCTGCTTCTTTTTCTTTTAATTCTCTCTCCAGTCCGAGTATAGCCCCCAAAAGGGTAGCCAGGATTAACTGGAGCATCATTTGATATCCAAACATTTCCAACTTAAACTTTATAAACTTCGTAAGTTTCTCTCACTTTTTCGTCAACTTTCACTCCGACTTCATCTCCAGAACTAGCTTTCTCCACCTTCTCATTATCAATCTCCATAGAAGTAACTTCTTGCTCAAAATCAGTATCAGTTCCACCTACTATTCTAATACTGTCCCCTATTTCTAAAGTGTCTTCCAACTTAATAATAGCCACCTCCGGATGACCGAAATAGTGAGTAACTTCCCCTATTAATTTTCCTTCTTCAGGTGCTTCTGGCATATTATTTTAATTAATTAGAACTTAACCGACCTTTTCTTTTTCATCGATTAATTTAATTAAACGATTAACCAATTTTTCAGGATCGGAATCATAAATAACTTCCGGACCTTCTTTGTTGCTTTTTTCAATTATATTTTTAATCATAGCAGAAGTTCCACCAGTTCCCTCTAAAACTCCGCCTAGCCTACCATCTTCGTAACAAATGGTAAACTCGTTAAGAGTTCCGGTCCTTCCACAAATAAAGATAACAGCATGAGCCGCTCTCATTAACAGCAGA
>JAZKSW010000023.1:0-8379 GCA_036625875.1 Minisyncoccota bacterium | reverse complement strand
CAATAACTATAAGTAAACTTCTATTTACTCACTCGCTTCAAAAGTTTAAATAATTAACATCATTTAACTCTCTCACTCGTTCGTAAATATGGATTTAGAAACTAAAAGGCATTCTTTCGCACATATTTTAGCTCACGCAGTTCAGGAACTTTATCCTGGAACCAAGCTTGGTATTGGTCCCGACGTTGAAAATGGTTTTTATTACGATTTTGATCTCCCGGAAAAGATTAGTGAAGATGATTTACCGAAGATCGAAAAAAAGATGAAAGATTTAATTAACCAGGATTTAAAATTCAAAAGAGAAGAAGTTTCCAAAGAGGAGGCTAAAAAACTACTTGAGGACCAACCCTATAAACTAGAACTACTAGAGGATTTAGATGAAGTATCTATCTATAAAACCGGTGATTTGGTTGAATTATGCAAAGGACCTCACGTAGACTCTACTAAGCAATTAGACCCGGATGCTTTTAAACTCACTAAAGTAGCTGGTGCTTACTGGAAGGGTGATGAAGAGAATAAAATGTTAACCCGCATTTACGGAGTTGCTTTCGACAGCGAGGAAAAATTGGAAGATTATCTAGAATTTAAAGAAGAAGCGAAAAAGAGAGACCACCGTCGCCTGGGAGAGAAATTAGATCTTTTCCATGTTGATGAAGACGTAGGACCCGGACTAATATTATGGCACCCCAAGGGTGCTTTACTTAAAAAGTTAATATCCGACCATGTAGTAGAACGCTATAGAAAAAACGGTTATGATTTAGTTTCTACTCCCCATATTGCCAAATTCGGATTATGGGAAAAGTCAGGACACGCTGACTTTTACGAAGACAACATGTTCCCAAAGATGCATATGAAAGAGCTAGACAAAGAAGAAAAGGACGACTACCAATTAAAACCGATGAATTGCCCCTTTCACGTATCTATCTACCAGCAAGACATTAAAAGTTATCGTGATTTACCGCTAAGATATACGGAACTAGGTACAGTCTACAGGTACGAAAAGTCGGGAACCCTTCATGGGCTAACAAGAGTTAGGGGATTAACTCAAGACGACGCCCACGTGTTCTGCACTAAGCAGCAACTTTCAGAAGAATTAGTAAAACTTTTAGATTTGACTGAATCAATCCTGAAAGATTTTGGATTTGAGAATTACAATATTACCTTAGCCACTCAACCAGAAAAATACATTGGTTCAGATGAAATTTGGGAAAAATCTCAAAATGCTCTTAAATATGCTCTGGATGAATTGAACTTCGAATACGAAGAAGAACCGGAAGAGGGTGCGTTTTATGGACCCAAAATCGATATGAATTTGGAAGATGCTATCGGACGAGAATGGCAATGCACTACTATTCAAGTAGATCTTAATCTACCCGAAAGGTTTGATATGACTTATGTAGACGAAGATGGAAACGAACAAAAACCCATTATGATTCACCGAGCGTTGCTGGGATCATTGGAAAGATTCATTGGAATTTTGATTGAACATTACGCAGGTAACTTTCCCGTATGGTTAGCTCCTGAACAAGTATGGGTAATTTCAGTGGGATCACGCAATCGTGACTACGCCTCTGAGGTGGCAGAGAAATTACAACAAGAAGGTATAAGAGCTGAGGTCAGAAATGATAATAAGACCGTTTCCAAGAAAATCAGACAAGGAGAGGTTCAGAACATTCCTTATCTACTGGTGGTGGGAGATGATGAACAGGAAGAAGACGGGGTTAGCGTTAGAAAAGAATCAGAAGACTTGGGTCTAATGAAAACCGAAGAATTCATCAAAAAAATTAAGGAAGAAATAAAAAACAAAGAATAACTAAGGCCCTCCAAAAAAACAAGTTTTGGGGAATTGTCTTCATGGAAAAACTTACTTCGGATATAAAAGAATTAAGAGAGCGGTACCAGAACAGGTATCGCTCTTTCCGACCAAATAGGGATGAAACTATTCACATCGATCAAAAAGTTACCGGGGAGTCTAATTCCCAGGGGTTAATTGATTGGGAACAGAAGCAATCCCTCAGAAGATCTGCTATTCGAAAGATATTAAGAAAAAAATTAATAACCAAAAAAGAAAACGAAATAGCCGAATATTTAGTTAAAGAATTAATTAGAAATGGTCACCTACCTAATGACGAGATTCCGGAATGTAAAATAAGTAAAACGCAGAACTTAATAGATAAATTCGTTTTTATCCTTGGGCATGCATCTGAAAAAAAGAAAAACAAAACTAAGAAACAACTACAAAATTGGTTATTGGATATTATAGTTTGTGAAATTGAAGACACTTTAACCCCTAAAAAGGAAGAACTTGTTGCCGAATATATGAGTAAGATAATGTTTCAAAGAATTACCTCTGATAAGTTAGAAAAGGAAGAGAAAAAAATACAGACGTATATCGCCTCTCACAAAGCCTTGTTGAATCCGGATAAATCATTATTAACTTATTACCTGCTGTTGAAAAAATTACCTTATTGGCAGGACCCGGACCAAGAACAACTAATAAATATTACTGTAGACATCTACAGTATCTGGGAAGATCTTCGTGAGGATTTAAACCATTCTCTTCAAAAAGAAATCTACAAAACATGCAAAAAATTTACTCCAATCTTCCAAACCTTGGAAGGGATTATTGAAAAGAAAAATTCAGAAGACTTATTAAAAAAACCAGAACAATTAGAGGAAAAAATTAAAGAAGTTTTTCGGGAAAGGGTAAACAGGATAAAGCAAGAAGTCTTTAAAACAATAGTTGTTTCAGTTTTAGGAATAACCTTCTTAAAAACCGTTATCTTCTTAACCGTGGAAAATCCTTTCACTAACTTTCCTTCCAATTGGTTAGCAATAGCTATTAATCTGTTTGCTCCTGCAGCATTACTATTATTTTCATTCCTAGTCATTGAACCACCCAGAGATCAAACCTTTCATCTTCTTACTTTGGAGATAATGAAGCTATTTTACGGAAAGAAGAAAGAACATTATAGCATTCAGCTAAATAGCCCCCTAAAGAAAGCACTGGTTTCTTTTTACCATTTATCGACCTTTTTCATATTCTCCGGATTAATTGTTCTGGGGCTCTATAAGTTAAGTTTTCCTCTACTCTCCCTTGGAATATTTTTAATAATAATCTATTTGGTTTCATTTGTTATTTACCAAGTACAGCAAAAAATTCAGAAAGAAAAATTATCCTTCCGGAGCAGTAATTTATTACAAAAAATTACAGAATCTTTTGCTGCTCCTTTAGTAGAAACACAAAAGATAATCAAGCCTTTTAGATTTTTTCTTAGCCGAAAATTATGAAATATCACATTAAAACTTTTGGATGTCAAATGAATAAGAATGATTCGAAGAGGATATCCAGTTATCTGGAAAAGAACAACCACACTTCTGTCTCGGAAATGAAGAATGCTGATTTGATAGTAATCAATATGTGTTCCATCAGACAATCCGCCGTCGATCGAATCTATGGTTTAATTCCAAAGTTTAAGAAAATTAAAAAAGAAAAACCAGAACTAAAGATAGTTCTGACTGGTTGTACGCTTAAGAAAGATCAAAAAAAGTTGAAGGAAAACTTTGACTATATTTTATCTAAGAAAGCATTACAGCAATGGAATGAATTTCTTCAGCAAGAGGAATGGGATTATCATCCTGATCCTAGAAATGAAAAATTTAATAGTAAGTTCAATACAGATTATCTTGAAATAAACCCGAAACACAAGAATTCTGCAAAAGCCTATCTTCCAATTTCAACTGGTTGTGACAATTTTTGTAGTTTTTGTGTAGTACCCTACACGAGAGGCCCCGAGGTTTCTAGAGCTCCAAAAGAGATAATAAAAGAAGCAAAAGAACTTATTAATGAGGGAGTAAAAGAACTTTGGTTATTGGGTCAGAATGTTAATAGCTACCAACATTCTTTGAATGGAGACGAGATAAATTTTGTAGACTTGGTTGAAAAGATAAATAATTTAAAAGGAGATTTCTGGATAAAATATACTAGTAGTAATCCTAAAGATTTTACTTCGGGAAATATAAAACGGCTTTCTCAATTTGAAAAAGTAACTCCCTACTTAAACCTACCCCTTCAATCGGGAGATAACGAAGTTTTAAAGAAAATGAACCGTCCCTACTCCATCGAAGATTACAAAAAAACAGTTAAAGAATTCAGAGATAATTTCGAAAGTCTGAGCTTATCCACGGATATTATTGTTGGTTTCCCCGGAGAAACGAAAAAACAATTCAACAATACGGTTGAAGCCTTTAAGGATTTAAATTTTGATATGGCTTATATCGCTAAATACTCTCCTCGTCCCCAGACCGAAGCCTCAGAACTTGATGATAATGTTTCAGAAGAAGAAAAAGAAAGAAGAGCAAAAATTTTAAATAAACTACTTGAAAAACAAGCTCTGGATTTTAATAAAAAACTCATAGGTAAAAGGATGAAAGTAATAGTTTTAAACCAAAAAGACAAACTAATTGGAAAAAACAAATATAATAAAACAGTCAAATTCCCAGGTCCAGAAGACTTAATAAACAATTTTGTTAATGTGGAAATAACAAACGCTTCTGCCTGGGGTTTAACCGGAAACTTAGAACAATGAATAAAAAACCTAAAATAATTGTCATTCTGGGTCCCACCGCCGCCGGTAAAACTTCTTTGTCGATAAAACTAGCAAAAGAGTTAAACGGCGAGGTGGTTTCCGCAGATTCCCGCCAAGTTTATAAAGATATGGATCTAGGCACGGGTAAAGTTACGGAGGAAGAAGCTCAAGGAATCCCTCATCATTTAATTGACGTAGTTGAACCCGAAGAAGACTTTAATGTGGTTCAATTTCAAGAGTTAGCATATGATGCTATAGATAAAATTTTAAATAAAAACAAGCTGCCCTTTTTGGTAGGAGGCAGTCCTTTTTATCTTTATTCAATAATAGACGGTTATGTTTTTCCCGGAGTCGCACCCAAGCCGGAATTACGAGAAAAACTTCAAGAAAAACCGGCTGATGAATTATATGAAAAGCTTAAAAAATTAGACCCGGAGCGAGCAGAAGAGCTGGAAAAGAACAATAAAAGAAGAGTTATAAGAAGTATAGAAATTGCTCAAGAACTGGGAGAAGTACCAGATCTGGAGAATAATCCTCGTTACAATTGTTTATTACTCGGAATAAAACATTCTCGGGAGGTACTCAAAAAAAGGATAGCGAAGAGACTTGAAAAAAGATTTGATAAGTGCATGATTCAAGAAGTAAAGGACTTACATAAACAGGGAGTTTCCTGGGAGCAATTAGAGGAATTCGGATTGGAATACAGATGGATTGCTCGTTTTCTACAAGATAAAGTTACAAAGGAAGAAATGAAGGAGTCTCTCCAAAAAGACATTGAACAATTCGCTAAGAGGCAAATGACATGGTTTAAAAAAGACGATAGAATTCACTGGGTAGAAAACAAGCAAGAGGCAGAAGAATTAGCAAAAAACTTCTTAAATTAAAAAGAGAGTGCCCTCAAACCAATCAGTTTAAAAAGGGCACTCCTTTTATTTTAAATACGACAGAAAACGACTTAGGTAAGTTTTAGTTACCTGGTAATACATTTCGATACGTTCTTTTATACCTTGAACAAAACCTCTCTTCTCTTCTTTTTTAATGTGGGTTACACCTTCTAATCGAACTTTTTTAGAGTTTAAATCCATTCCGGAAAGGGTAGCCTCTACTCCATAGCCTTGTTCTATATCTAAGTCTAAGCTATCCCATATTTCTTTTGACAACAGACGCTGACCTGATAAGTGTGAACTTATAAACTTCTGAGAAAAATCCGTACTGAGCCTTCCTTTGTGAAAAATACCAATTACCATCTCGTAACCTTTTTCGTATTCATTGATCATTTTTTCAATATGTTCTTCTCCTAATCCCTTCAAATCCGCATCCAGAAATAAAATATTGGGGTTATTGGTTAACTTCACCCCCCTATTCATGGCACAAGCCTTTCCTTTATTTTTTCTAAACCTTTCGACTTTTACCCTTGAGAAGGTATTGGCCACCATAAAAGTATCATCTTCGGAACCATCATCTACAACTATTACTTCGTTTATTTTCGGACAACCAACAACTACTTCTAACACATCAACAATTCGTTCTTGTTCATTATGAGCCGGTATTACCACCGAAACCTTCATCTTATTTCACCTCTTTAGTTTTAAAAGTTCTGATAAATACGTTGGACTTCATCGGACGTTAAAGCTTTATTATAAACTTTAACTTCATCCAGATGACCAGCGTAATTAAAACCCAACAGTAAATTGTTGTAATTAGTATCTATATTACCACTCAAGGCTTGACTGGTTTTCAGTTCAGAATTTACGTATAAATTTTGTTGTGACCCGTCGTAAGTTAATACCAGATGACTCCAACCAGGGCTTAAATCGGTTGAAATTAAGTTATTATTAATAGAACCAGTAACTTTATTCTCATTAACTCTTAACCCATAACTATCTAACTTGCCCACCGCTAGAGAAGGTATTTCTTTAAAGGTTTCCTCTTCTAAAACCTCAACCTCGGGTTTCAGGTTGTAATATTTTTTCTCTGAAATTTTCTCTATTAGAAATTCAGGTTGATGTTTATTCGTAACTCCAGCTAATACAATATTATCTTCTGAATCAATATCTAACCCGTTGATTGCATCAAATCCCGAGGAGGGATTTTCAACATAAGACCAAAGTCTCTCACCTTCGGGGTTTAATTTTTCTGCTCTCCATTGAGCTTCTCCCGGTTCATAATCATACCCTCCAATAATAATATTATCATAAACATCAATGGCCATTGCCTTTATTTGATCTGAACCCCCTGAGAAATTTTTATTGTAACTCCAAAGTCGTTCTCCATCGGAATTAAGTTTTACCAAGCGCCACTGAAAATTACCGGGTTTAAAGTCAAAACCTCCGAGTAAAATATTATCTTTTGAATCTACTTCTACTGAAGTAAGTACATCTGACTTGTTGGAAACATCCAGTAGATAAGAAAACAATAAATCTCCTTCCGAAGAAAGCTTTACCAAACGCCATTGATCATGTCCTTTTTTCTTATCAACTCCGGCTACCAAAATATTTCCTTCAGAATCTATTGTTAAATCATTAATCGTGTCAGCACCTGACGAAGGGTTAAAAGTATAAGTCCAAATCTCTTCTCCTTCACCGGTAAGGCGCTCCACTCTCCATTGAGCATTACCCTTACTATTATCATATCCCCCCACAATCAAATCTCCGTTTTCAGCAACATCCAATGCAGTAGCCTGATCAGACCCATTAGAAGGATTAATGGTATGCTTCCACTCCACATCCTTTCCGCCTCTTTTTCTTATCCTCCATCGAGAATCTCCTTGCTTAGTATCAAAACCAACTAATAAAGAGTCGTCTTCGGATATAAATTTAACATCATTAATTTGATTTGCTCCCGTAGAAAGTTCATAACTACGAACAGAGGCAAAACCATCGGGATGCATTTGAACGGTCTTCCATTTTTGCCCTTCATGAATTCTTCTATTTTGATACCCCCCAACCAAGGCCTGGTCTGCACTATTAATATCAACAGCAAATGGCTTTTCTTCTAGCAAATGCCTTCTTTCGGGCCACTTCCAACTCTTTACCGGAGGCGATTCCATAGCCTGTTGAAATCCACTTTGAGAACCAACTTCAAAGTTTCCGTAATAAGCGTAAATTGGTTTTTGGGAATGAGCTTCTAAACTGGGAACTTTTACCCAAATCTCGGTAGTAGTCGAATTGCAACCTTCTTCGATGAACCAGTTGATCTTAGTAGTTTTGTTTGATTTGGTAAAACGTAAGTCTCTACAATCTGGTTGTAGTTTTTCCTCTTCAATTAATTTCTTGGTGTTCAATATAACTTTTACCTGAGCATTCTTAAAAGAATCTTTTTTCTCATTTGTTAGAATTATTCTCTTTCTGTATTTCCAACCCGATAACCACAAATCCTCATTAGCAGAAGAAGCCTGGGGTTTAACCCAAGCTTCCAAGGTTATTTCTTCTTCTAAATCAAAACTTTTGTCATAAGGAACCAAAGCGTAATCTTCTCCTTCGAATTTCAAACCAGACGCTAATTTCCCACTAGTTCTTTTGGGATCATGCTGATCTACTCCAGCATTATCCCCCAACTGTCCATCATTTTGCTTGGCAGTATCTTTTATGATTTGATCCTTGGGTTCTTCAAACGCCCAATAACCAACTATTTCTTGGCTCCAATCCAGCGGAACTTTTGGTTCTCGAGGAGCAAACCAACTTTTAACCCAAAAAAAGATTAAAACTAAAAATATTATTATAAAAACTGCTGCACCGTAGCGGATCCACCTGCCATTTTTAATTTGTTGAGAAAAGTTTGAGACTTCCAT
>JAZKSW010000022.1:0-9608 GCA_036625875.1 Minisyncoccota bacterium | reverse complement strand
CTTAACCACCTTTAATTTAGCAATATTTATTTGAAAAGTCAAATATTCAACCTTGCTACTACCGGGCAATGGTCGGACATATTAATTTCTTTCAAAATTTCAGTCTCCTCTAAGTTCGAATTAAGTGCTTCAGAAACAAAAATGTAATCAAGGCGCCAACCCAGATTTCTTTCTTTTGCATTATGAGCATAGGGAAACCAACTATAATGTCCGGAATCTTCGTGTTGTTCCCGAAAAGTATCATAAAAACCAAGTCCCAATAATTGCTTAAGTTGTTCTCTTTCTTTTTTGGTAAACATTATATTATTTTTATTTTCTTTTGCTCTTTCTAAATCCCTTTCATCTCGAGCAACATTAAAATCACCACAAAGAATTAAATCTTTTTCTTCGTTCTTTAAATATTCTAAAAGAGTTTCATAGGCCTCAAGTTTATAGTCAAGGTTTTCTTTATCTCTTCCTCCGTGAGGTAAATAAACCGTAGCTAATTTAAAATTTTCATACTCAACAGAAAGAAAACGACCCTCTTTATCAAGGCGTTCATACCCAAGTTGCTTATTAATACTCTGAGCTTTCTTAAGTGAATAGATAGCCACTCCGCTGTAACCAGGCTTCTCCGCCGAATTAAAATAAGTAAAGTAGTCTTTTTCTTCAAAAAGGTTACTCTCCATTCTTAAATCAGCAGAAAGTTGTTTAGGCTTCGCTTTAGTTTCTTGCAAACATAAAAAATCAGGATTTTCTTCCTCAACCCATTTTAAAAGTCCTTTTTCGTAAGCCGACCTTATTCCGTTGACATTAAAAGTAGTAATTCGCATTATCTCATTGTATCACTCCACTTTAACACTTCAAACAATTCAAAAACCCGAGAGCATAACTCTCGGGTGTGAATATTTTAAATATGGGACCTTGGTCAAGTTAGACTTGACCAAAGTAGGAATTATCGTTTCTGCCATTGAGGGCTTCTTCTTGCGCCTCTCTTGCCGGGTTTTTTCCTTTCTTTCATTCTTGGATCTCTGGTTAAGTAACCAACTCTTTTCAAACGTTTCTTAAAGCTAGGGTTTAAATCTACCAGAGCCCGAGCCATGCCGTGTCTGACAGCTTCGGCTTGGCTGTGAAGACCGCCTCCTTCGACCATGACTGAAACTTTAAATTTATCCTCGGTATTCATTTCTTCCAAAGCATCAGTAACTGTTTCCTGCATTTCCAAATTAGGAAAGTATTCTTCATAGGGTTCATCATTAATCATGATCTTAGAAGCACCCTTAGTGTAAAGTCTTACTACGGCAGTAGACGTTTTTCTACGTCCTACTCCTTCGTAGTATTCTTTCTCTTCTCTTTCATTTGTTTCTTCTCCCTTTTCCTGCTCTTCTTCCTCAACTTCCTCTTCTTCTTTTTTGTTTTTTTCTTCAGCCATAATTTTATTTAATAGTTAAACGTTTCATTTGATCTTCCCTCAATTTATTATCGGGCAGCATTCCTTTTACTGCTCTTTTTAAAACTTCTCCCGGATCTTCTTCCATCAATTCTTTCATTTGTTCTTCTTTAATTCCTCCGGGATGACCAGTGTGGTAATAATAAGATTTTTGTTCTAACTTTTTACCACTTACTTCCATATTTCCTATATTTTCAACCTCAACAAAATCTCCCCGATCTTCTCTGGGGTTAAATGTTGGCTTGTGCTTGCCTCGCAATAATTTAGCAATTTGAGAAGCCATTCTTCCTAACTTTTCTCCTTCAGCATCAATTGTATGTGTTTCTCTTTCCATGATAATTATACAAGTTCTATAATGGCCATTTCTGCACCGTCCGACTGACGAGGGCCTGTTTTTAAAATTCTAGTATAACCGCCTTCTCTACTTTGATAACGCTCTCCCAATTCAAGAGCCTTTTCTACTCCTTCTTTATTAAAATGCTTGCTTAACTCTCTTCTTACAGCTTGGTTGTCCTTCTTAGCTTTAGTGATAATTTTCTCAGTAAACTTCTGAGTTTCTTTAGCTTTAGCTAAAGTAGTCTTAATCTTTTCTCTCAACATTAAATCCCGACACTGATTCTTAACCAAAGCTTCCCTTTGATCTTTTGTTCTACCTAATTTAGTCATCACTTAAGTTCTAAATTATATTGACTTAATGCTTCTTTAATTTCTTCTAAGCTTTTATTCCCCATACCTTCCAAATCAGCAATAGTTTTTTCTTTTCTTCTTACCAGGCCGGCAACGGTTTTAATATTATTTTCTTCCAAAATATTTTGAGTGCGAGTAGAAATTTCTAGATCTTCTATCTCCGTATCTAGAGCTTCTTCTTTTTCTTCCTTCTGCTCTTCTAGTCCTTCGCCTAACTCGGTAAAGTGATCCGAAAGAAAATCACAAGCTTGAATAAATGCTTCTTCGGGGGTAATACTTCCGTCTGTTTCAATTTCTAAGATTAATCTGTTGTAATCAGTTGATTCTCCTACCCTCATATCTTCCACGTCATAACTAACCTTTTCAATGGGAGTAAAAATAGCATCTAGGGGTAAAACTCCTGCTTTGGCTTTTTCATCCTTGTGCTCTTCAGCTGTTACGTAACCCAGTCCTTTTTCTACTTTCAATTCCATTTCCAAGCTAGCATCGTCATCAGTCAGGGTAGCGATATGCTCATCCTCATTAATCACCTCTATTTGAGTCGGTGTTTCCAAGTCACCAGCAGTTACTTCTTGTTCTCCCTCAACCGAAAGGGTAGCAGTTTGGGGTTCATCCCCATGCAATTTAAATTTAATTTGTTTCAAGTTCAAAGAAATGGCAACTACATCTTCTAAAACTCCATCAATAGTTGAAAACTCATGTTGAGCACCCTCTAAACGTGCTTCGGTACAGGCGGCTCCAGGTAAAGAAGAAAGCAATACTCTTCTTAAACTATTACCGATGGTGACTCCGTAACCGGGATAAAGGGCTTCTATTTCTAGTTTAGCCCAATTACCATCTTTCTCTACAACTTTTGGTTTTTCGGGTAATGAAATCATAATTAAATAAAATTAAATTACGAATTAACGAGAATAAAACTCGAAAATTGAAGGAACCTTTACCGAAACAGATAGATCTTCTACGGAGGGTGATCCAATGACTTCTCCCTCAAAGTTAGATTGATCTAAGTTAAGCCAGCTGGGAGGATTGTAACCTTCCAACCTATTTTTTAAATTTTTGAATACATTTTTATCAGAAGAAGAGGATCTAATTGAAACTTTATCTCCTTCTTCCAATTTACGAGAAGGAACATTAACGTGATCTCCATTAACAGAAAAATGGCCGTGAGTCACTAATTGTCTCGCCTGTGCTCTGGACTTAGCCAAACCCAATCTGAAAATAACATTATCCAAACGTTGTTCTAACTTTCTAATTAATGACTCGGAAAAATTTTCGGGATTACCCTCTAACACTTCTTCTACGTAATTGCGGAACTTGTTTTCACTTAAATTATACATATGCTTCAACTTCTGCTTTTCCCTCAATTCCTTTCCGTATTCAGAGAGTCGTCCTCCTCCGTGTTCACCTTCTTCTCCGGGTGGATAATCTTTTTTAACTAAAGGACACTTAGGAGAAGTACATTTTTCTCCTTTTAAAAAAAGTTTAGTTCCTGCTCTTCTACATTTTTTACACTTTGGTTCTCCAGACATAATTAAACTCTTCTAGGTTTAGGGGATCGGCATCCATTATGAGGAATTGGAGTTACATCTTTTACGGAAACAACATTAACTCCATGATCAGCCAGTGACCTGACAGCTGACTCTCGACCAGACCCAATACCTTTTACTAAAACTTTTACTTCCTCCAAATTAAGCTCTTTAATAGCTTTTGCAATAACTTCACCTACTCGCGTAGCAGCGTAGGATGTTCCTTTCTTTGTTCCGTTAAAACCCAATTTACCTGCACTGGACCAAGCTAAAACATCACCTCCGTCATCGGTTAAAGTTAAAGTGGTATTATTATAAGTAGAAGCAACATAAACTCTGCCCTTCCTTACATTTCTGGAGGACTCTGCTTTAACTCCTTCTTCCAATGCTTGATCTACTTTTTTCTTCTCTTCTAATTGTTCTTCTTCACTTTTTTCTACAACTTTTTTCTTACCCATGTTTACAAGTAAGTGAAAAAATTAAATAATACTAATTATTTCTTAGTCATCGGAGAGGCTTTGTCTCCCGAACCAACCGTTTTTCTTTCATTGCCTCTTACCGTTCGAGAATTAGTTCTTGTGGTTTGTCCCCTAACCGGTAAGCCCTTCTTGTGGCGAATCCCTCGCCAACATTCAATTTCTTTTAATCTTTTTACATTCATTTTTTCTTCCCTTTTTAATTCACCCTCTACTTTATAATCATCCTCAATAATTTCTTTAATCTTATTTAAGTCTTCATTGGACAGCTCCGAGGCCTCAGTTTCTCCTTCTACTCCAACTCGCTCTAAAATGTCTTCACTAGAAGAACGCCCTATGCCGTAAACATAGGTTAAGGCTATTCTAATTTGTTTGTCTTCGGGGATGTTAACTCCAGCTACTCTTGGCATAATTAAAAAATAAAACTAAAAAACAACTTTTAAGAATTAAAGTTTATTTTATAATCGGTAGACAATTCTTCCTTTTTCGTCGTCGTAGGGAGTAGTTTCTACTAATACTTCATCACCCGGTAATACCTTAATGCGATATTTTCTCAACTTACCAGCTAAGTGACCAATAATTTCATTACCATCTTCTAACTCTACCTTAAAGCGGGCGTTAGGAAGCGCCTTCAAAACTTTTCCCTTCTTTTTTTCTTTTTCGTCTTTATTTGAATTAGAACTCATCTGCCTTGTTAGTGTAACAAAAAAGAACTATTTCGTCAATAGGTTAAATCAATCAATTAAGACCTTTACTTCAACCTTTTCCGAACTGGATGGTAAAGATCTCATCCAGTAAGGCCAGGTGTTAATTTCCGTTTTTGCAATTTGATTCTTGTTATTAAACCAGGAATTCAAACTAGCTAAAGACATACCTCTTATCTTGGCCTTAACTTCCTTCTCTTCCACTGGGGAATACACTTTAGCAGAAAAATTAACATTTATCAATACCCTACCCTTCTCTGGGTAAACTTCGCTCGCCTCATAATCAAGTTTTAAACTGGGTTCATAGATTTTCCCTCCTTCCATTTTCTTCCTAGCCAACTTCTCAACCAATTGTTTTAAATCTTCTCGCTTAAAGGCAAAAGCTTTGGTTTTAACTTTTTCTTGAATAGTAAACTTATCAGTTTTCATTCCCGGTTGAGCAGAGATAAATGTCTCAGTGGCATTCTGAGTTATGGTTTCCGGAAAGATAATATAATCTTTCCCTTTCAATTTCTCTTTCCCTTCCTTTTTTAGTCGTTCTTCTATTTTCTTCCTTGCTTCCTTCACATCTTGTTCGGTAACTTTATAATCTTTTCCCTCAAAACCACCATTAATATCAGTGATAGTTTCCGCATAAACCTGATGGTACAAGGTACTGCCGTTCAACCCGGGAACGGAAAACTTTGTCTCTTTAACATTGTACTCTTCTCCGACCTCGGCAGCTACTACTTCTACGTCAACGTGTCCGGACACCTTCTCGCCACCTCTGTATTTAGCTGCGGGAATAGTTATTCTTTCGGGACTTTTGTAAACTTTTTGGGAGGCGGACATAAAACCGGTATTGGGAATAAGGGTGACTTGTTGATTAGAATCATTATAAACTCTGATCTTTCCCCTTGCTTTTTGATTGGAGGTTATCTTCGAAGAGTTAAACTGCTGTGAATCTTTCACCTGACTAAACACAAACTTACCGGGAATCGTATCTTCGGTTACTTTGTCCGCTGATTCTTCAACCGTCACTAATTCCTTAGAATCAACCAATTCGGTCTTAGGCCAGATTTTAACCTCAGCTTTAGCAAAATTCAAATAACTAAAAACGGCCGCAAATAAAACCACTATTACGCTTAATAGGATTATTCTCTTCAAGGTCCAAAATTCTCCTTTCTTTTGAGTATTTCTTTGAGGACGATCAGCTTTTTGAGGAGGCACTATATCTAAAATTTTATCAGTCATAATTATGAACGAGGGAGAAAAGTTAATAATTTATTATTTATCTTTTTGAAGCGAGTGAATAAATAGAATGTTTTCGAACGAAGTGAGAAAAGATTATAATTAGAAGGCAAAAAAATTAATTTGACTTATTAACGATTAAACTCAAGGGGGTAAATTGAATATCTAAAGAATCAAACCCTAATTTTTCAGGAGTGAGGAATTTTACCTCGGGAGAATCAACGATTGTCGAACCACCGAAGGTGGACTTCGACTTCGTCCACTTTCCAAAAGCGAAATCTTTCCACCTTTCACTCTTAAGAATAGTCTGAATATCTATCAACTTACTTCCTCCACCAAACAAAAATAATGTTGAAGGCAAAGATTTATTTTTTCGTCCTTCCAGAACCTCTTTAACTTTATTTAACCATTCCCGCTTTCCATCCTTAAGCATTTCTTTAATGCCTTGTGTAAGTTCCGAGCTTAATTCTTCGTTCGAATATCTTTCTTTAAGAACCTTACTTCTCAACTCACTTAGATTAAAATTTTCAGCTATAATTTGAGAAAAAGTTTCACCTCCCACTTTAGCATCTCCTGCAAATTTTAATTCTTGATTCTCCACTACAAACAAATGTGTAATTTCTCCTCCTACATCTAGATAAATACCGTCTTGAATTTGATTTTTATTTTTCAAAATACCCTGTGCAGGATGAATAAGCTCGACTTCAGCATCTAAGCGTTCCGTGATTATATCTTTCAAACTTATGTAATCGCTCAGAATATAAGTAACCAAAAAATTCAATCGAACCCACTGGCCTTCATAACCCTTCAGTTTAGAAACTTCATAACCATCAATATTAATTCTAATTAATTCCCAATTTTTAAAATAAAGGTCCTTTTTCAAAATCCCCAACTCTGAGGAAATTCTATCTTTAATTTGGTTCTTCGCTTTCTTCAATAAATCTTTCTTTTCTTGCTGGGAAATTTTTCCTTCCCTTTCTCTATCTATGGTAACAACAACTGTTTGAGCCTTAAAAACGGACGGAGGCAATGATAATAAAACCTTACCAAAATCATAATTTGATTCTAATCTATCCAAGGCTTTGTCCACTCCCCTTTTTATTACTCCTTCAGTATAAGAATCTGCATCAAAAACGCTATATTTATCCAAATAAGCAGAGGAGTAATGAACTCCATCCGGGTCCATTACTTTAACCGCCGTAGAACCTATATCAATACCTAATTCCTTTTTAGGTTCTTGTTTAGAGAAAAATGGGAGTTTTTTGAACATATTATTCTAAAGTTGCCTTAATGCGCCTTACTCCCGCACTTGATGATTGTTCTTTGGTAATTTTAAATTTCCCCAGTACACCTGTGCGTTCAACATGAGGTCCTCGGCAAAGTTCTTTCGAAAAGTCTCCCATAGAATAAACAGTTACTTTGGAGGGATAATCATGATCGGGGAGATGAAGAGCACCCTGTTCAACAGCCTCCTCATAATCCATCTCTTGAGAAGTCACTTTCAGGTTCTCTTCAATTTTATCATTAATTAAGCCCTCTACTTTGTTAATTTCTTCTTCAGTTAATGCTTCGGGATGAGAAAAGTCAAACCTCAATCTCTCCGGGGTAATATCAGAACCTTTTTGTAGTACATGGTCTCCTAAAATATCTCTTAAAGCTTGATGAAGCAAGTGAGTGGCAGAATGTAATTTTTTAGCTTTCATTTCTTTCTCTTCATCATCAATCTTATCTATCCCTACTCCGCTGAACTTTCTTTCTGCTCCAGCCCTGGAAACTTTTTTATGTTTTTCAAATTGTTTTTGGAATCCTTCTGAATCAACTTCAAATCCTTTCTCTTCTCCCAACTCTTCGGTTAACTCCAAAGGAAAGCCATAACTTTGATAAAGGTCAAAAGCCTCTTCACCGGTTAATTTCGCTTCTTCTTTATTTTGTAATATATCCTTCAATTTATCCAGCCCTCGATCCAATGCTTTTTCAAACTTCTCACTTTCTTCTCGAATAACAGAAATGATATCAGATTGATTATTAAACTCATAACTAACCTCGTAAAGATTTATAATTTTTTGAGCAAGATCCGGTAAAAATTCTTCTTTGATGCCAAGTACCTTTTTAAATCTAATAGCTCGCCTTAATAATCTTCTTAAAATATATCCTTCTTCTTTATTAGAAGGAGTAACCCCCTCCTCTTCTAGAAAAACAGAAGCTCTAATATGATCAGCAATAATTCGAAACGATTCCGGATCATCTTTATAATCTTTAGAGGAAACACTTTCTATTTTTTGAATAATTGGCTGAAATAAATCAGTTTGAAAAATGGATTCCCCTTCCTGACAAATTAAAGCCAACCTCTCTAGTCCCATTCCCGTATCAATGCCTTTTTGTTCCAGGGGTTCATAATTACCCTCTTTGTCCTGGTAGTACTGGTTAAAAACCAAGTTCCAAACTTCTACGAAACGACCACAATCATCATTAGGCTTACACTCAGAGCCACATTTCTCTCCGGTGAGATCATAATGAATTTCAGCGGTTGGACCACAAGGTCCTTCATCGCCAGTTGGCCCCCAAAAATTATCTGCTTTAAATCCCAAAATTCTTTCTTCGGGAATACCCAACTCTTTCCACATTTCCGGAGTATCTTCATCAGTAGGAATATCTTCAGAACCTTCGTAATAAGTTACCCACAATCTCTCCGGATCTAAATCACACTCATCAGTTAAAAACTCATAAGACCATCTAATAGCTTTTTCCTTAAAATAAGAACCCCCATCAGGATAACCAAAACTAAAATTACCCAGCATTTCCATAAACGTTAAATGATCTTGGTCCCCCACTTCTTCAATGTCAGAAGTTCTTAAACACTTTTGACAGGAAGTAACACGAGAACCGTAAGGACTTTCCCCTTTTCGGTAATAAGGTTTAAACTGTTGCATCCCGGCAGTAGTAAAAAGAACACTGGGATCTTTGGAAACAAGATCACTTGATTCCACTATCTCGTGGTCTCTTTCTTCAAAAAACTTTAAAAATTTTGTTCTAAGTTCAGATGATTTCATAATTAAGAATAACGATCTGCCAAAGAAGAAGCAGCATATGCTTCGGGCTTTATCTTGGGCATAAAACCATTACCTTTGATCAAACCCACTACTTCTTTGATCATATCTTTGGTCTTGCCGTTCTTTCCTATATCGGCATGAATGTATCTGAGGTTGTAATTCAAACCATTATCAACTTTTTCCTTCAAATTCTCCCTTAACTTCAAAGCTAAATCACAAGACAAAACTACTTCTTGCAAAATTCTTTCTCTGACGCTATGAAATTCTTTATCATCATAGCTAACTTTCTTTAAAAAATAACGGCCTCCCTCCCCTACTCGTAAGAGTACTATGGCCACGGGAAAATCAGGCTGAGTCTCCGAAGCCGAATCACATCCGACGATGACTTCGTATTCTTTCTCAGGTTTCTCTTTCATCCAACCAATTAACTCTTGAGTTACTTCTTCAAAACTTAAATCCCCTCGCGAGGGATTAAAAAAGTTTTCCTTAAATAGGTCGCTCATAGT
>JAZKSW010000021.1:0-9848 GCA_036625875.1 Minisyncoccota bacterium | reverse complement strand
AAGGCTACCGGTTTAACATTTACATTAGCTATTTCCAAAACCGCCGGTTATTATACCTGGCGTAAACTTAAAGAATAATTATGTTAGACATAGATTTTATAAGAGAAAATAAGGAAGAGGTTAAAAAGGCCTGTAAAGCTAAGCAGGAAGATGTTGATATTGATAAACTTTTGGAGTTGGATGAAAAAAGAAGAAGTCTAAAAACCAAAGTGGATGAGATGAGACACGATCAGAATAAACTTACTAAGAAAGTAGAACAAGCTGAAGAAGATGAAAGAGAAGAGATAATTGAAGAAATTAAACCGCTCAAGAAAAAACTACAAAAGAAAGAAGATGAATGGAAGGAAGTGAAGAAAAAGTGGAAGGATTTGATGTTGCAGGTGCCTAATATTCCCGTTTCTAAGGTACCCGAAGGGGAAAGCGAAGAGGATAACGTGGTAATAGACCAGTGGGGGGATAAGCCTGACTTTGACTTTGAACCCAAAGACCACCTGGAGATAGGTCGTAATTTGAACCTGATCGACGTGGAAAGAGCAGCAAAAGTTTCTGGGAGTCGTTTCGCTTATTTAAAAAACGAAGCTGTCTTATTACAATTTGCTTTGGTTAATCTTTCCTTGGCGTATTTACTGGAGAAAGATTTTACTCCCGTTTTACCTCCGGTTATGTTAAGACCTGACGCGATGGAGGGGCTTGGTTATTTAGAACAAGGAGAAGACGATATGTATTTTCTTGAGAAGGATGAGTTGTTTCTAGCGGGTACGGCTGAACACCCCCTGGCGGCAATGCATTCCGGAGAGGTCTTGGATGGAGAAGATTTACCTCTTAGGTATGTTGCCTTTTCTCCTTCCTTTAGAAGAGAAGCCGGTTCTTACGGGAAGGATACTCGAGGTATTTTCCGGGTGCATCAATTTAACAAAGTGGAAATGTTCAGTATTTGCAAGCCTGAAAATTCCACTGATGAACATCAATTTTTCTTGGATTTAGAACAACAACTGATGCAGTTATTAGGAATTCCTTATCAGGTAGTTCAGATGTGTACTGCTGATTTGGGTCATCCAGTTGCTAATAAGTATGATATTGAAACATGGATGCCTTCTTATAATGATTACCGAGAAACACATTCCACTTCTAATTGTACCGACTTTCAGGCTCGGCGGTTAAATATCCAATATGAAGAGGACGGCGAAAAGAAACTTGTTCATACCGTAAATGGTACCGGTTTTGCCCTGGGAAGAACCTTAATTGCAATATTGGAAAATTACCAAAAAGAAGACGGTAGTATAGAAGTTCCCTCCGCTCTTCAAGATTACTTAGAGTTTGAATAATCATGAAAGGTAAAGTTTTAATCGGAGAACTTGGAATCCACTATGAAATAAAAGGGGAGGGGCCCCTCCTTTTAATTTTACATGGTTGGGGTAGTTCTACTGAATCATGGCAAAAGGTTCAACAGGAATTATCTTCCGAATTTAAAGTAGTTATTCTCGACCTGCCCGGATTTGGTAAAAGTGAAACTCCTGATCAACCATGGACTATTCAGAATTATTTAAGTTTTTTAGAAAGATTTATTCAAGAATTAGAATTGGAAGATTTTTATTTAATAGGGCACTCTTTTGGGGGGAGCCTTTCGGTAAAACTTGCAACTATTCATCCTGAATTAGTGAGAAAGATGGCTTTGATTGATTCAGCCGGTATTAGAGCCAAACCCAAATTAATTGCTAGGATAGTAAAGAACTTAGCTGAGAAAAGTGAATGTATTTTTATGGGGCCGCTTATCAAATTGAAAAGAGGAATCAAAAAGATACTTTACAAACTCCTTCGAAATACGGATTACGGCAAAGCCAATGAAACAATGAAAGAAACCATGAAGAACGTTTTTGATTATTATGTTCCTGAAACTTTTTTAAAAGAAAGTTATCCAAAAAATCCAGACAACAGAGGTAATTTTTTGAAGGATTTAGAAAAAGTAGACGTGGATACTCTTTTGGTGTGGGGTGAGGAAGATAAAATAACACCACTGCGTTTTGGTAAAATCTTTAATAATAAAATTAAGAATTCAAAGTTGGAAGTTATCTCTGGGGTAGGACACAGTCCTCATTTAAATGCTACCTCTCCAATGGTTCAAATTATATTAAATTTCTTTGAATAATATGATGCATTGGGTTATTAGAATTATTTTCGCCTTGTGGTTAATTAGAGAAACCAAAAACCTACTATTTTGGTTGTACCTTTGGCAATTAAAAGAATATAGATGGGGAAGATTCTCAGCTCATTTTAGAACAAGTAAAGGAAAAAGCATTCTGAAGGATAAAAAGCAATGGCTGAAACTTCTTTTAGTGCCTTTGTTATTTTTACCGATCGGCATTTTTTACGGGGTAGTGGTGATAATAGGACTGCTTTATTTAGCAGAAAGTGGGAAAACAATAATTGATTTGTTTCGGAAAAAGCTACGAGTTCCGGTCATGACCGCTAAAACCTGGTTTTTAGTGGGTTTGTCTGCCATAGTTGAGGTTATACTCGGAGTCGCTTTGTTGATGAATTTTTCGACTAAATTTATTTTAGTTGGGCTAGTAATTTTTGATCTCTTAACCCCCTTGATAATTACTATTTTGGTTTGGATAATAAAGCCTCTGGTTTCTTTAGCTAAAGAGAGGGTCTTTTCTAAGGCACTTCGAAAAAGAGAAAATTTAGATGAATTAATGGTCATCGGCATTACTGGATCTTATGGAAAAACATCAACTAAGG
Source organism: Minisyncoccota bacterium (assembly GCA_036625875.1). Taxonomy (GTDB): domain Bacteria; phylum Patescibacteriota; class Minisyncoccia; order Minisyncoccales; family JAZKSW01; genus JAZKSW01. Next base: position 7,106 of record JAZKSW010000021.1, on the reverse strand, counting down.
AGTTTTTAGCTGAGATTTTATCTGAAAAATATAATATTGCTAAGACTTCGGAACACGTTAATACTGAAATTGGAGTGGCACAAACTATTTTAGAAAACGTTAAAGATGAACACGAAATTTTCGTAGCGGAAGTTGGAGCTTACCAAAAAGGAGAAATAGAGCATACTTGTTCCTTTTTAAAACCCCACATTGGTGTCTTGACGGGCATTAATGAACAGCACTTAGCCACCTTTGGCTCTCAGCAGAACATCATTGAAGGGAAATATGAGTTGATAGAAGCACTTCCTAAGGACGGATTGTCAGTATTTAATGGTTATAATGATTATTGTAAGAAACTTTATGATAAAACCGATAATCCCAAAAGAATTATCGGTCCCGAAGGTGATTTGGATATTAAGAATGTTAATGTTAAAAAACAGTCAGTAAGTTTCGAAATTGTTTCCGGGGAGAATAAAGCGCAATTTGAATTAAGTCTTTTGGGAGAAGCTCCAATTCAGAATTTTTTATTGGCAGTAGAAGTTGCTCGGGAGTTGGGATTCAACCTGAAGGAGATAGCTGAGATCATAGATAAGAAGGAACTTGAAGGAGCCCAAAGCTTAAATCAGAATAATTTCAACGTAATAGATTCAACTTATTCCGGAAATCCCAATAGCATTATTGCACATTTGAATTATTTGAAGACTTGGGATGGTAAAAAGGTATTGGTTATGCCTTGTTTAATTGAGTTGGGAGAAGCTGCTCCCGAGGTTCACAAGAGGATAGGAAAAGAGATTGCCGAGGTGTGTGATCTTGCTGTTTTTACTACGGGAGATTATTTTGAAGAAGTACGTCAGGAAGCATTGAAGAACGGAATGAACAATAATCAAATTTCCTTGATTAGAAATTCGAAGCAGGCTTTTGAAAGAATAGAAAATTATAATGGAGAAGAAGATATCATATTGTTAGAGAGTAGAGTACCCGAAGAATTAAAAGAGAAGTTAGTTTAATATGTTTAATAATTTAAAACCAATACTTATTTCTCTTTCTCCCAATGTCCAAAGGGACGATCTTTGGTTAGCTTTTAAGTTACTATTTCAACCCTGGAAATGGAAAGAGGGCTCCAGTGTAGAGAAATTAGAAGAAGAATTTAAAAATTATTTAGATCTTGATTATTCTTTCTCTTTTAACAGTGGACGTTCTGCTTTTCTTGCTATTTTAGAAAGTTTGGATTTAAAAGAAGGAGAAGTTTTATTACAAGGTTTCACTTGCAATGCGGCTGTTAACCCCGTCTTGGAGGCTGGCTTAAAGCCAATTTATGTGGACATTGATGATACCTTAAATATGGATGTTTCCGATTTAAAGAAAAAAATAGGTAAAAAAAGCAAAGTAGTTGTAGCTCAACATACTTTTGGAAATCCTGCTAACTTAGAAGAAATAAAGGAGGTCTGTGAAAAACATAATTTAATATTAATTGAGGATTGTGCTCATAGTTTAGGAGCACAGGTGCCTTCGGTGCCTGAGAATTCCTCCCGCCCGCCCCAGACGCAAAATAATAAAGGCAGAAAGGTAGGTAGTTTTGGTAAGGCTGCCTTCTTCAGCTTGGGGCGAGATAAAGTTATTTCCTCGGTTTATGGTGGAGTTGCTGTTACCGATGACCCGGTAATGGGAGAGAGAATTAAAAAATATCATAGTGAGTTTAAAATGCCCGGTGCCTTTTGGATTTTCCAGCAATTATTACACCCTTTACTTACTACCTTGGCCAAACCCTTTTATGGTTTCGGTCAGCTCGGACGTTATTTCCTAGGAGGGCTTCAAAAAGTGGGTGTGCTTTCCAAGTCTGTAGCTGAAGAAGAAAAAGAAGGAAGATTGCCTTCTAATTTTCCGACTAAAATTCCCAATGCATTGGCGAAGTTGGGGTTAAATCAATTTAATAAGTTGGAAGAGTTTAATTCTCATCGGGAAGCTATCGCTGATTTTTATAATAAAAATCTCTCTGATTTAAATGTGGAGTTGCCTGCGGATTCGAATAGGATTTTTATGAGATATTCTCTGCTTACTCCCAAAGACACGGATGAAATTTTGAATAAGGCAGAAAAAAATAAGATCTTTTTGAATGATGGTTGGCGGAAAAAGCCTGTGGTTCCTCCGGACACTGAACTTAGAAAGGTAAATTATGCCTGGGGAGTGTGCCCACAAGCGGAGCAAGTAGCAGAAGAAATAATTAATCTGCCTACCCATCCGAATATTACCCTGAATAAAGCTCAAAGAATAGTTAACTTTTTAAAAGATAATTTATGAAGGTAAAAGAAATAAACAATAAAGAAAAGTGGGAGGGATTTTTAAAACAATGTGAAGAAAAAACCTTTTTGGACTCATGGAATTGGAGCATATTTCAAGAAAAATTAGGCAAGAAGGTATGGAGGTTGGGAGTTTTTGAGGATGAATTGAAGGCTGTAAGTACTGTAATTAAAATTGATGCTCGTAGAGGAACCTTCTTGTTCATACCTCACGGTCCGGTATGCAAGCCGGAAGCGGATTCCAAGCAAGAATTGATTAAGATTTTATTGAAAAAAGTTAAAAAAATAGCCGGAGAAGAAAATGCCTCTTTTTTGCGAGTGGGACCCATTTGGGAAAGAAACAGAGAAAACAAAAAAGCCTTTGATGGTTTGGGTTTTAAAAAAGCTCCTTTGTTTAAGCACCCCGAGCTAACTCTGGAATTAGATGTTACTTTACCGGAGCGAGGCTTGTTGAAGAATATGAGAAAGAGTACCAGACGCTCCATTAGGAAAGCTCCCGATAAAGGAGTAGAAACTTTTAAAAGTAAAGATGTGGATGATCTAGATAAATTTTATGAGCTCTATGAGAAAGTAGTGGAGAGAAACAACTTTGTACCCTTCTCTTTGGACTACATTAAAAAAGAGTTTTCTACCTTTTCGGAAGACGATCAAATTTTAACCATATTTTCGCGTTACAAGGGAGAGATTTTAAGTTCCGCTGTTGTTGTTTATTGGCAAGGTAGGGCTTTTTATCATCACGGAGCCTCTGATTTAAAGTATGATGTTCCTATTTCTCACCCCGTTCAATGGGAGGCCATTAAGGAAGCTAAGAGAAGAGATTGTAAAGCTTATAATTTCTGGGGGGTTGCTCCGGAAGATGCTTCTGATGCCCACCCCTGGTCCGGGCTTACTTTGTTTAAAACCGGATTTGGAGGAAAAAGAAAGAAGTATGTTAAAACCAGAGATTACCCTTTTTCTCTACGTTACTGGCCTACTTATTGGTTTGAAAAGTTAAGAAGAAAAAACAGGAATCTTTAAAATACAAAATGTCTGCTTCCAGAAAGCTTCATCAATTTAAAAGAAAAAAGCCGATTTACAAAAGTCGGTTTTTTTGGATTAGTATTGCTGTTCTGTTAATTGTATCTGCTCTCTTTTATTTAATAGTATTTGCCTCTTTCTTCGATGTTGAAGAATTTAAAATCTCGGGTAATCAAAAAATTAATGAAGATAATATTAGGGAAATAGCAGTTAGAAACTTCCCTAGAAAACTTCCCTTTGTTACTTCCCGTACTGTTTTTCTGGCCGATATTGGACAGATAAGAACCAAGATAAGAAAGAAATTTCCGATAATACATGAAGTAAAAGTACAGAGAAGACTACCGAACAAGTTGGAAATAATGGTCGGAGAAAGAAAACCGGTGGCTACTTTTTTGGGAAATAAAAATTATTTAATAGATAAGAGAGGAGTGGTTTTTGAGGCTACTACATCCGATAAGGGCTTTTTAATTGATAGTGGAGTTGAAAAAGTAAAACCGGGAGAAAGAATTATTAGTAGAGAAACTATGGATAAGATTTTAACTATCGAAACGAAATTAAAAGAAATGAAAATCAAAAAAGCAGTATTAAAATCAAAATCCCGCCTGGATGTAATAACCCAAGCGGGATGGAAGGCCTATTTTGATTTAAGTAAGGATTGGGAGTGGCAAATTTCAAAGTTGAAAATAGCCCTAGAAAGAGAAATTTCAGAAACGGAATGGAAAGATCTTAATTACATAGACTTAAGATTCGACAAGATTTATTACAAGTGATTAGTCTACTCGGTAAATAAAGATGGTTTTTCCTGCTCTGTCAATGAGCTCTTCGTCATTCAACCAACGGTAATGACCTACCGGCCCGCCGTAATTTTTAACAGGATAAGCTCGACCACCTTGTAATTGGTTGATGGAAATTGCAAAATAACTATTGGGAGGTAATTCCGAGGGAGAAGCTTCAGCCTTCCATTTTTTGTACTTGTCTCCTAAGTAATAAGCGGGATCAGCTCCACCGAAGTAGTCTAAATAGATCTCCTCAACATTGTGTTTATCCACCCAGGTTTTGAGTCTTCTCATGTCTTGTCCCCAATCATAATTTGAATCAACCACGTATTTGTAACCTTGATCTTGTCCTCCTCCCACTGCGTTGAAGAATGTTAGATAGTGAGGCCAAGCCATTGCTGAAACTGTAATGTACCAAACTAATAGCGTTACTAAACCTAAAGCCGCTCCGATTCTTACGGAGCTCTTTTTAATTTTTCTAAATATAAACTTCACTCCGGAAGCAATTAACAAATAGATGAAAGGTAGGGTGGGTAATATGTGTCTTACTCCTATGTTAAGGCTTCCTTTTATTGAGGCATACCAATAAATAAGCAAAAACAAGAAAGAAGTAAATAAACCGAAGTTGCTTTTAATGCAATGTTTTAGTCGTGACCAGGAATTTTTCCAGAATGCTTTTCCGGAATAATAAGTAGCTCCTAAAATAGTCAGTAACGTTAGACCATGAAAAGCCAAAGGTAACTTCAGGAAGTAAACCAAGGGGAAGTAAAACCACCATCCGGTACCGGAAATCATTCCCATTAAGTAAACGGAATTACCCTGGGCGGTTCTTTGAGTAGCCATTAGCAGTCCCATCAAGTAATGTCCGATCGCTCGGAAACCTGGTTTATTAGCCATCCAGATGGTAAGAGGAGTCAAAGGATTATCGTTGGTCGCTAAGGCGGATTTAGTGTGGGCTAATTGCTTTTCTATAGGGTAATTTATCACATGGAATTGGTAAACTATCCAAATTAAGGCTAGCCCTATTAAACCCGCTGCTAACCCCAATGCTAAGTATCTTACGAAAGATTTTTGGTAGAGCCAAGCATAAATTAAAGTTGTTAATACAACCAAAGGAATTAATAATGCCAGAGAAAATTTTATCAAAAGTGCTACTCCCACAGCCAGTCCGGCTAAAATCACATTCTTCCAATTGGGTTTCTTCAGCCATTTTAGCCAGAACATTATACCCAATACAAAACCCAATGCTGCTGCTACATCATTGGTAACGAATCTTCCGTGTGCCAGAAAAGTAGGAGAGAAAGTAAACAAAGTAAGAACAAGTAATGCTACTTTTTTATCTCTTAATTTCTTTATCCAGTAATAAAGTAGGGCAGCTAATAAAATTAGAATACCTATCATTGGTATTCTGGACCAGGTAACCAACTTTTCAGCATTATTACCCGAGCGGTATAAGAATTCTGTTCCCAAATCGAATTGGGTCCACCAGACGGAAGGATCAGCATTTTTCCAAACTGATTTTTCATCTGGAAAGTTGGGATTAATAAAGGTTAAAGGAAAAGCCGCTGCATCCTTAACCAGGGGAGGGTGTTCCGGATTAACTCGGTAATCTTGTTGGGAGAGATAAGAGTAACCGGCAGGGATATGGGCTAATTCATCAAAGGTAGCAGAAGCCCCCCTCATGCTGGTATAAGCGCAGACAGCCATTATTATTAATAATAGAACGGCTATTAAATTAGATAGTTTGTTACTCATAATTAATATGAAAAGATTTAAAGTTGTCTAGTTGTTTTATTTCCCCCTTCGGGAAATTATTAGATAGTTGATTAAGCAAGTGAACTTGATTCTGAAGCGGAACTATAACCGTTGGTCGGGTTACGGTTAGTTCGTCAATTTCTTTTTGGGAAAGATAATTAATGTTCTCGTTATTGGTTGCACTGATGAACATTACTACTTGGGCTCCCATGGAGTGATCGGCCGGAGTTTCTCCTTTTCGTGCAATAATTACATTTTTAGAAACATTATCCGGTAGTTCATTTAAGTAATTGGCAATATCCACGTAGCTCCTGGTAAATGCTCTTTTTACCTCGGGATTTCTTCCCCACTGGTGAAAATAATGAAAGTATTGAAATCCGACAAGAGTTAAGGCCAAAATTACCCCAAGGGTTGCCAAAGTTTTGAAGTTAAAATATTTCTTTAGATTTTGATAAATCTTTTCAAGTCCTAGTCCGGCAAAGATCAGGGTGGGGGTGATAGCTCCGATACATCTTAGAGCATGGGGAATTCCTTCAATAGTAAGAATTCCCGGCAATAACATTACAAACCACCAACTTAATAATGATTTATTCAGTAGAAATAATTTTGTGTTTTTATTGAAGAACGAAGAAAAGGTATTTTTTACAGAATAGAACAAACCAATTAAGAAAAATATACCTATTGGAAAGAATAAAGTAGGGGAGCTGGAATAATTGTGGCGCCAGTTGGGATCCCCTACGAAGTTAAACATAGCTAGGTGTTTTCCCATGCTCGTAAGTATGGCTTTGCCGGGCTGCTCTCGTCCGAATGCGGAAACATCAGAACTCCGACTCATAAATGAACCGGGGTTATTATAAAAGAACATTAAAAGAGGAGCACTAGTAATTAATGCTCCTATTACAAAGAGGACAAAGTATTTAAAGAATTGCTTAAAGTTATGTTCTCGGTAATAAATATAGGCCCAGATCAACAACATTACCGCTCCGGCTAAGACTGCCAAGCGGTAAGCGACGTAGGTATGAATGCCAAGTCCGAAAATTAAACCTGAAATCAGAATTGACCACCATTTTTTCAAACGGAAACCCTTGAATAAAAAGTAGAAAGCGAAGGAGAGTAGTAAGGGTACCAAGATAGCCCGAAAACCTATTCTGCTGAAATTAATATGCCAAAAAGAAACAGCAGTGAAAAAAGAGCTAAACAAGGCGATTCTATCGGCTTTGTTTTTTGAGTAAGTCAACAAGAATAATTCTTTAGCTGCTAAGTATGTTCCCAATACGGTTAA
>JAZKSW010000020.1:0-9910 GCA_036625875.1 Minisyncoccota bacterium | reverse complement strand
GCTAAAACCCTATCCGGCTCTTCTTTGTTTATGTCGCAAAATGGACAATTCATAATTATTTTGATTAGTATAAATTTTTATAACTGACCCTAATTTATGAAATATGCAGTTATTAATATCCTTAGAACAAGCCAAAGAATTGAACCACGAATAAAACATAAATCAAAAGATACATTAAACCCTCCCAAATATGAATCTTGCGAGAAATACCGGAAAACACGAATAATAAAGTAGCTACAACCAAATAGGCGGTTCCTACGGTAAGAGTAGTGGGATCAACTGCCAAAGGCTTAACTAAAGCCGGAACTCCGATGATTAAAAAGATGGTAAAGACATTGGAGCCGAACACGTTCCCCAAAGCCATTTCGTACTGTTTCTTAAGGGCTGCCTTAATAGCCACCATCAACTCGGGCAAGGAAGTTCCCACGGCAACAGCAGTAATCGTAAGGAAAGAAGTACCAACTCCTAATAACTGACCGAGTTTCTCAACGGATTCCACCGTGTAATTCGAACCTATTATCAAACCCGCTATTCCTACGATTAACCACAGCCAGGTTTTAAAGGTAATTTGCGCTTCTTCAGAAGCAGGCTCATCAGCTTTTGCTTTATCAGACTCCGTTTTTCTTCTGTCTGCCCGGGAAGGTAGTTCTTCTTCCTCCTCAGAAGTTTCTTCTTCGCCACCTTTACGCTGAAAGTAAGTATACAAAAGGTAAACGAAAAAGCCTGCCAGTAACAACAACCCTTCTTCAAATACCACTTGCTTGTCCCAAACCATTAATACAATCATAACAGTACTTACCGAAAGCAAAGGAGCATCCAAATCAATCAGACTCCTTTTAATTATTAGCTTCCGACCAGCCACTGCTGCTACTCCTACTACCAACAAAATGGTAGCGATATTCGAACCGAAGGCGGCATCAACCACAAAGGCGGTATTACCTTTCAAAACAGCAGTAAGAACCGTCACTAATTCCGGTAAAGAAGTTCCCAACGCTACTAACACCACTCCGACAATAAAAGGAGCAATCTTAAAAGCCAAAGCTATCGTTTCTGAGCTTTCTACAACCCAATCCGCTGACTTAACTAGTAAAGCCAGACTCGCTATGAAAATTAGAAGCCAAACTAATAACATAAATAAGAATAAAAGTTAACGGACCTACTTTTATTTAATTTATAGTTTCCTAATTCCCAGCTCCAGCTCCCTGTTGTTAATTTCAATCCCTCTTTTCGTAATAACTTAGTTATTAGCTATTATTCTATAAATAACATCAATATAAACCGGAGATTAGCCTTTTAACCAACCGACATCACATCACCATTCCTGTGAAAGCAAACAAAACGAAAAGAGTAAAAAAACTTATTACAACAGCAGCAGCCACTAAAGGCGATCTTTCCTTTTTTATACCTATAGCTATCAACCCTGTGAAAAAAGAGCCTGCAGGAAGAAAAAATCTTGATATCGGACCTCCCCCAACAGAAATATATCTCTTCGCATATAAAACATAGACGAGAAAAGCAATAATGATTAATCCAACTGACCATTTCCCTAAATCAGTACTTGGCATAAAGAGAGTCTCGGATGTATCTTTATTAACCTTCATAGTTTAATCAATTTTAATGAAGCAAGACCTTTGTAAAAACTGACTAATCTAACTTATTACAGCTTCTTGGCATCAGGGCGGACAAGTGAAACATGGTATTCGTAAATTATAATTTGCGAATACCCAACCACAACTCTCTATTATCAATATCTATTTCCTGCTCGACATCATAAGCTTGTCCTTCTTTTTTACCTACCCTGAACTGCTCGGCTCTTAGTTTATCCTGCACAAACTCTTCTTCATCTTGTAAGGCTGTTTCTAACAAATCATCACCGGTGTAACGAACCACTATCTTATCTTTGGGTTCGTAACCCGCTTCCTTTCTCATAGATTGAATGCGTCTGATTATCTCTCTCACTTGACCTTCTTTTTTCAAACTACCGCTGATTTCTGTTTTCAAGGCAACTTTTAAATTATCACCTTCTTTTACCTTCCACCCTTCCTTTTCTTCTGCTTCTGCCAGTTCTAATTCTTTCACGTTAATTTCACCTTTGATTAAATCAAGTAGTTCAGGCTTAAGTTCATTTACTCCTTCTACTTTTAATTTTTCCAGGGGCTGTCTTACTTTTAATCCTTCATCAGAACGAGCATTGAGTCCCAACTGAACTATGTCTCGCACTTTACTCATCTGCTGATTCAAATCTTTATCAACCTCTCCCGCTTCGGGCCAATCCTCTAAGTGTACACTTTCTTCTAAGTCAAGAGTGTTTTGTAACTGCTGATAAATTTCTTCCGAAAGGAAGGGTATAAAAGGAGCAGATAATTTAGAAGTCTCAAGTAATACCATACCTAAAACATTAGCCGCCAGTTGTTTTTCAGATTCGGTCTCCGGTCTTTGAAAACGAGAACGAGACCTCCTGATATACCACAAAGAAAGCTTATTAATTACAAAGTCTTCCAAGCGACGGGTAGCTGCAGTTATATGGTATTCGTCCAGGTGACCGGTTACTTCCTTAATAGCAGCATTTAATTCAGATACGATCCATTCGTCCAACCAATAATTCGTTTTGTCCTCATAATCTTCTTTGTCATTCAAAGTGGGTTCTACTTTTTGGTCAACATAAGTATCATAAAAGTTAAAGCTGTTCCAAAGGGTCATCAAGAATTTATTCACCACTTGTTCTACTTCGTCTTCATCAAACTGCTTTGATTTACCTGCTTGATTCACAGTATAAAGATACCAACGAGTAGCATCAGCTCCGTATTCCTCCAGCATTTCTTCCGGTTTTACTATGTTACCTTTAGACTTAGACATTTCCTTTCCTTCTTCATCTAAGACATAACCTAAGCAAACTACGTTTTTGTAAGGTGCTTCAAACCCCAAAGCAGTAGAAATAGCCAGCAGGGTATAAAACCAACCTCGAGTTTGGTCCACCGCCTCGGAAATAAAATCTGCAGGAAACAAATCAGGCGCACTCAGTTCCTGCGGAACTGAGTTAGACCTCCCGCCCGCCCCAGACGCTTCTTGTTGTTCGAAGGGCCAGTGGGCTTGGGCAAAAGGCATTGAACCCGAATCAAACCAACAGTCAATTACTTCCGGCGTTCTTTTCATTGTTCCACCGCATTCACATTCGAATTCAACTTCATCCACGTAGGGCCGATGAAGATCCCATTCGCCTTCTTCATTAAGGGGCACTTTTTTGTAATCCATTTCTTTTAATTCTGCTAAATCAAATCTCTCTTGCTTCTCTCCATCTTTAACAAAGTCTTCTTTGGACCATCCTTTCATAGTTCCTCTTAGCAACCACAAGGGATTCATGTGTCCCACTATTAAAATATTTTTATCTTCGTTCTCGGAATCAATCTCTTCCAGCGCTTCAATCATTCTTTCGCGAGTGTCGTTCCAACTTTCTCCTTCTTCGGGAGTTTGTTCAAAGCGCTTTGCACTCTTGGGAAACTTATTGTAAAATTCTTCTTTGCTTTTACCGTGCCATACTCCCATATCGGAATCCCTCAAACGAGAATCAGTTTTAACTTGAGCATTAATCTCATCAGCCACTATTTTGGCTGTTTGTTTAGTTCTTGTTAAATCAGAAGCGTAAATCACGTCTACCTCCTCAAGTTCAGAAACAACTTGCTCTATTTGGTTTTTTCCTTTTTCGCTTAATTCCGGTTGACCTTCATCCGGATCATCATAAATCATTTCTTTTTCTTTTAGTTGGTGATCGGTTTGGCCGTGGCGCAACAAGTAATAATGGTTGTTAGAGTAATTTTGATCAAGCAACTCTTCTTTACCGCCGATAACCTTTTTCTCACCGCAATCATCACACTCCCAAACGGGTAAAGGCGTTCCCCAATAACGTTCACGGGACAAGGCCCAATCTTGAACATTACGTAACCATTCTCCGAAACGCCCTTCTTTGAAGTGAGAAGGTACCCAATTAATATCTTCGTTGTTATTAAGTAATTCATCTTTCAAAGAAGACATCTCCACGAAATGACTGGCACGCGAGTAGTAAATCAACTTGGAATCACAACGCCAGCAGAAAGGATAATCATGCTCGTATTTTTCTTCCTTGAATAAACACCCCTGCTCATTCAAATGCTCTTTAATTTCTCTATTAACCTTTTTGTCCGTAACCGATTGGTTACCCCAATGCTCCACTTCTTCCTTAAACTTGCCTTCCGGAGTTACGTTAACAATACTGGGAAGGTCGTGTTGCTTAGCCAGTTCCATATCCTCTTCACCGAAAGCGGGAGCAATGTGAACCAGCCCCGTTCCTTCATCGGTAGAAACGAATTCGGCGGGCCAAATTTGATACAACCTTTCCCGGTCTTCGGGCAAAAGTTCTTCTCCTACTTCAAATAATGGTTCGTAGTCAGAACCAACCAACTTTTCTCCTTTGAATTCTTCTATTACTTCAAAGTCTTCAAGTAAATCCAAGCGGTCCGAAGCCAAGATTAATTTTTCATCTTCGGTTTCTATCAAACTATATTTAATTTCAGGATTGACCGCAATAGCGGTATTACCCGGCAAAGTCCAAGGAGTTGTAGTCCACGCCAAAAGAGAAGCACCGTCAAATTTATCTTTCAGTTTCAACTTAACGTAAACGGAAAGATCTTTAATTTCTTCATAACCCTGAGCTACTTCGTGAGAAGAAAGAGCCGTTCCGCAACGAGGACAATAAGGAACTACCTTGGAATCTTTATACAGCAAATCACGATTCCACATCTGCTTTAAGATCTGCCAAACCGTTTCCATGTAATCAGTATGGTAAGTAACATAAGGATCATCCAAGTCAATCCAATAACCGATTCGTTCGGTCATGTTTTCCCAGACTTCTCTGTACTCCCAAACTGATTCTTTACATTTCTGGTTGAACTTACCTACTCCGTATTCTTCAATATCGTCCTTAACTTCAAAATCAAGTTCTTTTTCTATTTCCAGTTCAACGGGCAAGCCGTGAGTATCCCAGCCCGCTTTTCTCTGCACTTTGTAGCCGTCCATTGCTTTGTAGCGGCAAACACTATCCTTAAAAGCTCTACTCAAAACGTGGTGAATGCCGGGCTTACCGTTGGCAGTAGGAGGACCTTCGTAGAAAACAAAATCTTCGTCCCGTTGCTCAACGGACTTTTCAAATATGTTATGTTCTTTCCAAAAATCAATTATTTTATGTTCTTGTTTAGGTAAATCCATGTTACATTTGTTGGGGTGTATTAATGCCTAATAAATAGAGACCATTTTCTAAAACTTGGTTGGTCGCCTTGACCAAAGCCAAGCGTGCTTTTTTAGTATCTTCTCCGGCCTTCAAGACCGGAATATCTTCGTAGAACGTATTAAATTGTTGCGCTAAATCAAATAAGTAGTTGCAAATTAAGTTGGGTTTATAGCCTTCTGCGGCTTTATCTACCACTTCCGGGAATTGACTCAATGTTTTTAATAACTTAATTTCTTTGTCTTTCTTTAATAAGGTCTCGTCAAATTTTTCCGGTGCAGCTTCTTTTTCTAAAATACTTAATGCTCTTACATTGGTATATTGCAGATAAGGTCCGGAGTCTCCTTCCAGGTCAATGCTTTGCTCTACGTCAAAAGTCATATCTTTAATGGGTGTATTCTTCAACAAAGAATACTTACAAGCTCCGGTTACCAATTTACTTATTTCTTCTTGTTGTGGTTCACCTTTCTTTTCTTTAACCAAAGAGGTTAAAGATTCTCTTACCTGCTGCAATAACTCATCAATTGAAACAATGTTGCCTTTACGTGAAGAGAGTTCTCCTCCTTTTAAAGAAATCAAACCGAACGGAACGTGTACAAACTTCTCTGCCAGTTCCGGTTCAATTTGCTCTAAAGCCTTGTAAACCACTTTAAAGTATTCAATTTGTTCGGAAGCGGTAGAAATTAAAGACAAGTCGTAATTAAAGTCTTCTTTCTTGAGAAAGGCCAACGCTAAATCTTTTGCCTCGTAGGTAGGGTTGCCGTCCGAGGTTATAAAAACACGGTCGTGTAAATCGTAATCGGAGCCGGGGAAGATAATAGCACCTTCGCTTTTCTCAAAAACTTCTCCTAAATTATCTTCTACTATTTGTTTTGCCTTTTCGCTTACTTCACTTTCAAAGAAAAGATGATCATAATTTATGCCCAATTTTTCCTGTAGTTCATCGTAATAATCAATGCTCCATTGTCTGGTTTTTTTCCACAAATCTTTAATGCTTTCGTCTTTTCTTTGTATTTTGTTATTTAACTCTTCAATCTCTTGCTGAGCTTGTTCATTATCCTCGTACTGCTGAGCACCATACTGATAGGCCTTCTGTAGCTGTTCTATGTTATCTTCTAGCTTTTCTTGTCCTTGCCTGCCGGCAGGCAGGTCCTCAAAGCCTTTTTGCTGGTAACCCCACAAGCATTTAGCCACGTGCAAGCCCACGTCTCCTTGGTAGTTGGCCCTCACTACGTCGTAACCGTTAAATTCCAGCAAGCGAGCCAGTGACTCTCCCAAAGAATAAGAACGGAAGTGACCAACGTGAGGCAATTTGTGAGTATTCGGCTGACCGTATTCTACCATCACCTCCTTTCTTTCTGCGGTATTTTTACTACCAAAGTTTCTACCTTCCGTTAATATTTTACTTGCTTGCTTTTGGAAATAAGAATCTTTTAGAAAGAAATTAATAAAGCCGGGTTCAGCTACTTCTACTTTTTCTACAAAAGAAGTTTCAATCTCTTTTTTAATTTTCTTTGCTAATTCTACCGGAGACATTTCCGCTTTATCAGACAGAGCCAAAGCAACATTAGTGGCGTAATCTCCGTGTTGGTCTTGCTCGGGATGCTCCACTTTAACTTCCGGAATTTCAAAATCCGGGAGATCTTGCTCCTGAAGTTTTTTCAGTACTTCTTCAATTAATTTTTTTAAATTCTGTTGAACCATAGCTTAATTTACTTTGAAAGCCAATCCGTCCTGTCTACTATTAATTCACCGATAATAGCAAAGGGAACTGCTACTAAAAATATGATTCCCAGTATCTTCCAAGTAAATGGTTCGTCAGTGACAAAGAATACCACTGCCAAATCTTCGGCGACTCCCATCGCCACTCCGAAAATTAAAAACTCCAAAAATACCTCTAAACGTTTCTTGTTCATGGTTAACTTGTTATTATCTTACCTGATTTTAAGTGTAATTTAAAGGGTTAAATAATAAGTTAAATAAAAGAAGAGGGTAGAGACGAACTCTACCCTCATAATGATTATACCTATTGTTTGTACTCTCTATTCAGATATTTTATCCTCTGCGATGGAAAGAACAGAATGAACAATATAGCCCAACTGAGCCCCAAGAAGATAAAAGCTGCTGTTACGATAGTGGTTTCCATTGTGACGATAACCCTGTAGAAGCCATACGTAGCTGATCCTATTCCAAACAGAGCTGGGCCCATGTTTCTGAGCAACCACCATCGAGAAACTTCTCTCTCGACTTCCTCTCTTTCTGTCAACTTAATTTCTCTTAAGCTCAGAATTAAGGATGACAGGAAAACTATAGCTATAAGAGCTAACAACATTTTAATCACCTCCTTACTTTTGTTCTGGCTCTTTGTAGGTTAATTCGAACTTCCACTTGATTTCTTCCTCATCATGGTAAGTTTCTAGACCCAATAAATCTACTAGCTCTTTGGCTAATTCGTGATTCTGGTGCGTTATATAAGCGGCACCACGAATTCCTTTCCTATCTGGTTCTTCAAAGAACTCTAATTCTTTGAGCTCAACACCGGCAAACAGATCTCCAGTGTTAATGTTTCTACCTTCAAGAGGAGCTTCTTCATCTATCTTTTCAACTTCGCTCACATAAACTTTATACTCATTCCCGGGAGGCCCATATCCAGGTTCAATTTTTTTCAAAAAAATTTGAACCCAATTTGCTAAGCTGAGAGCTTCTGTCACAAAAATTTCCTTTCCGTTTTCGTCACAAAGGGCTTCTACTTTATCGCTTTCACGAAGTCTTAGCTTCAAAATTGCCCTAAGAGCAGCTTTTCTTGCTAAATTACCTTCTGGTTGAAATTTCATCTTAATCACCCTCCTTCAAGTATTAAGTTGTTTAGGTGCAAATTACTCTGAAACCTTTTCAGAGCAGGAATCAGCCCTTCATAACCCTTTAATAGAGCTATTTTCCGCCCTGAAAAACGATAATACCGGGCTTACAAGAGAGAGCCCGGGTAATTAATGTTAAATCCTATATTTACAGTGATTACTTGGCTCTCTCCTTCAGCATCTATATAGTAACATAATGGTATAATTCTGTCAACCCTTTCTACACCCCTATTCTCAATTAAAAAAGGAAGGTAATACCCCCCCCTAAACTTGTAAGTTTACTCTTTTAAATTCTTTCCGGAGCTATAATTCCCAAGATATCAAGTAAGTTTTTCATAGTGTAACTAAATGCTTTTACTAAAAACAACCTGAATTCTTTCCTATCGCCTTCTGACCCCAGCACGGGTGCTTCTTCGTAAAAGTAATTGAAGCCATGAGCTAAATCAAAAGCATAATCAGTAAAAGTATTAACGTCTAAATCATCCCCGCATTGTTTTACTTTGTCCGGGAAAAGAGTTAGTAATTTAATCAAATGTGCTTCGGGATCTTCTAAGTTCTCAGGGACAACTAAATCTTCTTGGAGGTATTCTTCTTTTTTGGCCTTTCTTAAAATGCCTTGAGCACGAGCATAACTATACTGAAGATAAGGTCCGGTATCCCCCAAAACCTGGATGGAATCTTCCAAGTCAAATACTACGGGCTTCAATGAGTCGTACTTAAGAAAATGATATCTAATAGCAGCAGCAGCTATATCTTGGTCATCCACTTCCTCTTCTTTAATTTCTTCATATTCCTCCCCTTCAAATTCCTCTTCTACTCTCTCAGTAATTAAATCCAATAAATCATCAACCGTAATTCCAATGCCCCTTCTTCCGGAAATAGAGTACTGGTCTTTTTCTTCAATAATGTCCACTCCGAGTTTCTCGGCAGTAGGTAAAGAAAGAAAGACCATGGCATATTTAAGATGACGGAAGTTTTCAGCTTGTTTCTCATAACCCAAGCTTTCCAGGGACTTTTTCAAAACCGCCTGAGGATAACGCTGACTAATATCAATAACGTTAACCACTCGGTCTCCTTCGCCGAAGTCTTCTTCTTCATTGCCTTCTTCCATATCACTACTCCAGGGTTGCTTCTCTAAGGTGGGATCATCAAATTCTTTGTATTTGAAGTCTTCGTCCATTACACCAAATTTCCAACGATGGTAAGCCAGGTCTTTGGCAGTATAAGTAGCTGTTCCGTCTGATTTCACGAAAACTTTATCGGAAAATTCATCACTATCCGTTTCTACCACCCAGCATCCGGACTGGGGACCAAAGTCTTTCAAAGTAAAATTATCCTTGTTTTTTAATTCTTCAAAAGTCTGATTCCAAAAGCCGGCTTCTAAAATATCACTTTCCCAAACCAGCAAGTCAAAACCAATGTTAAAGTTCTCACAGGTTTTAAGGTGAGCATTGACAATTCTCTTAGCTGTGCTTCTGGCGCGTTCGGCAACGGAAGGGTCTCTTTCTTCTATTTTACGTAGTAACTCTTCTTCTTTATCTTGTAACTCTCGGTCTTCTTTCATTCTTGAGTTAATCTCAGCATAGATATCCCAACAGAAATGATCAAAAGGTTGGTCTTCAGGTTTTTCTTTGTCTATCTCTTCCAACCCTAGTAAGGTATCTACTACCTGAACTCCGGTATCATCCACGTAATTCTGAACTTCTACCTCATAATTATTTTTTCTCAAGATCCTGGCTACGGTATCACCAATACAAGAGTTTCTCAAATGACCAATGTGCATTGCCTTATTGGG
>JAZKSW010000019.1:0-10047 GCA_036625875.1 Minisyncoccota bacterium | reverse complement strand
TCATTAAGGAAGTTATTCTCTGCGTAGCCAAACTCATGTTGGTTTCCGGCTTTACTTTGATCATGCCCTCGTTGACATAATCTATTCCCAAGATAGTATTTTGAGCTGTACTCAAGGGGGTAGCAATCATGTTATCGTAGTTAAAGGTTCCCATTTGTCCTCTCTCTTCCATTACTCCTATTACCTTGAAACCCTTTTCTCTGATTTTAATAGTTTTTCCCAAAGCTGATTTTCCTCCGAATAAATTTTCCTTTGCCGTAGTTCCCAATACAACAACTTTCTGGTTAGCTTTTTCTTCTCTTTCGTTGTAGAACCGTCCAGTTTTTATTTTAGCTTGTTGGTCAATATTTATATATTCGGGGGTAGCTGCGAATAGATAAGCATTATTTTCTTTTCCTTGGTAAGTGGTCCAAACCTGACTAAAGGTGTAACAGGTTTGACCTTCTACGAAGTTAAAACCTTTTTCTATCGCTTCAAAGTCCTCTTGTTTCAGGGTGGTAATGGTAGTTCCCTTAACCATTGAAGTTAAACTTCCCATTGCTCCTTTTCCGGGAACTTGAGTAGCAACAGTAACAAGGTTGGTGCCGAAAGAGGTTACTTGCTCGTTCACGTAGCCCTTGACTCCTCGCCCCAAAGATAAAATCATGCTTACCGCTAGAATACCGATAATTATTCCCAGCATTGAAAGCCCGGTTCGGATTTTATGCCGCTTGAAGTTACTTAATGCTATTTTTATGGATTCTGAAATATGCATGTTACTCATAACGTAAAGCCTCAATCGGATCTAACTGGGCAGCTTTGCGAGCCGGGTACAAACCGAACAGCAGACCTACTAGAATTGTAACCCCTACAGCCAATGCAATTTGCCAAGGGGTTATTAAAAAGTACCAGGCGAAATTGGTGAAATAACGGATAAGATGAGCAATACCGAATCCCAACCCTACTCCCAAAATTATCCCAACCGATCCTCCTATTATGGATAGTAAGGTGCTTTCTATTAAGAACTGAGTTAGGATGTCTTGATTCTTAGCTCCCACCGCTTTTCTTACTCCTATCTCTCTTATTCTTTCCGAAAGGGAAGCAAGCATAATGTTCATAATTCCGATACCTCCCACTAGCAGAGAAATAGCCACTACCAGAATAAGGAAGGCTTGGATGGCGCCGGTTACATTGCCCAAAATTTTCAGTAATTGGTCCATTCTCATTACGGTAAAGTCTTCTTTTCCTTCGGCGGGTATGTTGTGTCTGTGACTCAGTAATCTTTCAATTTCCTCTTGGGCTACGCTCATTTTAGAAGGGTCGGTTACCTTCCCTCTTATTAAATTAACATGATTGATACCCAGGAGGTCTTTTTGGGCGGTAGTAACGGGTACGAAAACCCTTTGGTCTAAATTTCCAAAGAAAGTATTTCCTCTTTTCTCTAAAACTCCGATTACTCTGAAAGTTCTCCCTTTTATTTTAATACTTTCTCCGAGTGGGTTTCGGTAAAATAAATCTTCTGCTACCTCGCTGCCCAAAACTACCACTTGGGCATAGCTTTGTGTTTGCTTTTCGTTGAAAAAATAACCTTTCTCAATATTGGCATTCTCCACTTTTAAGTAAGAAGAACCCACACCCATTAAATCATATAGTTTTGCTTCTTTGTCATAAGAAACGGTAGTTCTTCCCTGCACATAGGGAGTAGCTGATTTGATGTGAGGTAGATCCTCCATTGCTTCGGCGTCCCCTCGTTTTAGAGTGGTAATGGTCCCTCCGAGGGCTCCCAAGGGTGGTCCTTCGTTGTCAGACTTACCGGGTAATACTCCTACTAAATCGGTTCCGACGGTAGTGACTTGAGAGATGATCAACTGTTGCGCACCTTCACCGATGGCCATTACCAAGATAACGGAGGCAATACCTATTATAATGCCGAGCATAGTCAAAAAGGACCGCAGTTTGTTTGCGGCTAAATCTTTGAGGGCGGTTCTGGTTAAAGGAACAATGTTAAACATTTTATTTCTTGCTTCCGTTTAGGGTATGGTTCATCTCCCGAGGTGGTCTTTCCCGAATAATTCCTTTTTCCAAATGTAACATGCGGGAAGCGTAATTTGCTATTTCCTTGGAGTGGGTAACCAATAAAATAGTGTGTCCTTCCCGGTTTAGATCATCAAAGATGTCCATGACGGGTTCAGTATGTTTGTATCCTAAATTACCGGTTGGTTCATCAGCTAAAATTAAAGAAGGATCGTTAATTAAAGAACGCGCGATTGCTACTCTTTGTGATTCTCCTCCCGATAGTTCATTGGGTTCATTTTGCAACCGATGGGAAAGCCCTACTTTTTCCAATAAATTATGGGCACGTTGTTCCGCCTCTTGCCTATTTATTTTAGCATTGTAAATCGTGGGTAATAAAACATTTTCCAATACCGAGGTTCTCGGCAACAAGTTATAACGTTGAAAAACAAATCCTATCTTTTCGCTTCTCAATTCAGCTCTTTCTTCACTGTTTAAATCGGCGGTCTTTTTATTATCTATCCAATATTGGCCGGAGGTGGGATTATCCAACAAACCGATGACATTTAACAAGGTGGATTTACCGGAACCGGAAACTCCGACGATTGAAACAAACTCTCCGTCTTCAATTTTAAAATTGACTCCCTTTAAAACCGGAGTTACAACCGAGTCAGTATGGTATTCTTTTTTTATATTCTCGGCTCTTAACATTTTATCGTGACAATACTACTTCTTCACCGGCTTCCAGTCCTTCTGTTATTTCTATCTTGGTGTCTCCTTCCAAACCGACTTCTACCCTTCTTTTCTTTACCTCGTTATTTTTTAGCACCTGCACGTAATCACCTTGGTCGTCTTCTTGGACGGCAATATAAGGAACGGTTACCGTATTTTCTTTTTGACCGGTAATAATATCTAAGTTGGTAGTGAAACCCGGTTTGAGTTGCTGCGGATAATGATCAAGTACAGCTTCTATTCGGTAGTAAATAACTCCTTCTTTCACTATTTCATCGGGATGAATTTTAATAACTTCTCCCTCGTACTCTTTTCCGGGAAGAGCATCAAAATCAACTTTTATTGGATCTTCTTTTTCAATGGAAGTGATATTTACCTCGGAAATGTCCGCTTCAATTTTATATTTCTTTTCGGGTATCATTACTATTACGATTTGACCGGGAGAGGCGGTTTCACCTTCTTCTATTTCCACTTTGGTCACGGTTCCGGAAAAAGGAGCAGTGATGGTAGTATCTTTTAAATTCTGGCGAGCTTGTTCTAAGTTGGATTTTGCTGTTTCTAAAGCTGTCTTCTTAAGTGAAATTTCTTGTTTTAATTCTTCTATTTTCGATTCGGCTTGGGTGATTTTTTGTTCTTGTTGAGATTCGGCTTCTTCCAGGGCCGCTTGGGCTGATTCTAATTGTGACTGAGCAGTATTGATTTTTCTTTGACTTGTAATTTCTTGCGATTTTATGTTTTGACGAGCAGTAGTTAGATTGGAAATTGCATCTTCCACGTTGGTTTTTTGAGTATCCAAATCAGTCTTCGTGCTGTCGGAAATCTCATATTCGTAGCGGGGATCTTCGCAAGCTTCGTCCCTGGTGTACCTGAGAGCTTCTTTTAACTCATTTGAGCCTTCTTTTAGTCTATTTAAGGCATTTTTAGTGGTGGTTCGGTCCTCAGTACTATCGGCTTCATTAATTAAAATTTTAGCCTCATTTAGGGTACTTTTAGCCTTTTTCAACTTATCTTTAACTTTCAAACTTATTTGGTCGTTACCGTTGAAATAATCGTCCTGAATGTTGTCCAATTCAATTCGTGCTTTGTTAACTGTTAAGTAATTAACGTCCAAAGCAGTACGTCCGTTCTCGTAAACATTTTTTAGGTTATCTTGCTCGGTTTGTTCAACATCTTTCAAATTTTGCTTTTTAGCTTTGAGGTCCGCTTGAGCCGTTTCAATACTTTTGGTCGTGGTGTTCTCAGTTTGCTCTAAATTTTTCTCGGCATTTTTAAGTTTGGTTTCCAATAAACTAATTTCTTGGTTTACGCTTTCTACGTTCGTTTTGCTTTTTCGGACTTCGGTTTTTACTTGGTCTTGTTCCAAAGTAATTAAACTTTCTTCTTTTTCTACCTCATCGGAAATTTCTACGGAAACTTCCTCCACTTGACCCTTAACTTTCGGTTGTAGTTTGATTCTTTTCAATGGTACCAAACTGCCCGTAACTGAGACTCGTTCAGTAATGTTGTCCCTCTTCGCTTTAACCGTTGTAAGATCCTCTTCGGAATTACCGAGAAAAAATTGATAGCCTATTCCCGCTCCTATTAAAATTATTATTAAAATGACAAGTGTGATTTTTCTCATGGTATTTTATTGTTCTTGTTTTAATTCTTTAAGCTTGGATACTTTTTCGTCTAAGTGAGAAACCATTTTTTCAAATTCGTCTCCCGGTACAAAAACTACCGAATCATTGACCAATAAAACCATGAACTGTTCTCCTTGTTCTAGGTTTAGTTTTTCTCTCATTTCAGCGGGAATTACAACTTGTCCTCTTTTTCCGAGGGTGGCGGTTCCGAAGCTTTCTATGTTATGCATTGGGGTTTTTATTTTATCTTTACTCATGATATGAAAAGTATGATTTATCTTACATTGGTATTCTATCTTTATTTAGTAACTTTGTCAATAAAAAAACAGGCAGGGGATCAACCTCTGCCTGTTTAATAATATTCTTGGTTTGATTTAAGAGTAATCTTTTCCTACTCGTTTTGTTACGGAATCTGATAATCCGTGATCATCTGTTACCGTTAAAGTTACATTTGTGGAAGTGGGTTTCGTCCAAGGGAGCCAAATTGTAAAACTTCTACTGTAAAAGGATTGGTAATCCGGGACATTCCAATGATAATCCACGATATCTCCCTGGGGGTCTGAACTTTTACCGGCATTGAATTTTACTTTAGCGTAACATTCAATCGGAACCAATTGGGAAGAGTTATCAAGCGGAGCTCCTCTACAACTGACCTTTTGAACGTTCCATTCGAATTTCGCTATCGGCGGAGCTTCTATTTCTATTTCTTCCGTAATGGTTGAACTAGCGTTATCATCGTCAGTTACAGTTAGCTTAACATTATAGAATCCCGGTGTATTATACCTTTTGGAAACCGTCATTCCCGTAGCGCTTGTTCCGTCACCGAAGTCCCAATGATAACTTTTTATCCACTTTGGTTCGGTACTTACGGCCGGATCAACACTATAACCGGCGTCAAAGGTTACTGATTCGCCTCTTATCGGAATCTTTGGACTATGGTTGATCTTTGCCTGCGGAGCTGGATTAAGCACTTTAATCCTGGTAGTAACACTGCTACTAGCTCCTTCATCATCCCTAACAGTAAGCTTTACGTAGTAATCTCCATCATCTCCAAAGGTATGAGTTACTACTTTTCCCGTCTTCGTTGTTCCGTCTTTGAAGTCCCACTTATACTGAATAATTTCACCATCGTCACTGGAATTACTTGCGTCAAAGGTCACAGTAAGCGGTGCTTCACCCCTTTCTGGGCTGGGAGTAAACTTTGCTGTCGGTGTTTGATTTTTGGTTGTTAACACCGCAGTACAGCCACTGAGAAAAAACGTTAAAGCCAACAGAAGACCCAACAGAATCAATTTCTTGCTTATCTTCATCTTGTACCTCCTTTCTGGGTATTAATTCTAGCTCTCCTTCTTTAATTTGAAGTTTCAATGTACTTAAATAATAGAATAATTAATTATCTTTGTCAACACCTATTGATTGCAAGAATTCTTGTTGTTTTTCCGAACTTTTAATTTCCTTTTTTAATTCTTCGGATTGCTCTTTTAATTTTTGATTCAATTCTGAGATCTTTGTCCTAACCTGGAAAGCCATTTTGTTTATTCCCAACAATCTCAATCCCTTTAAGGAACGAACCCTAGACAAAGCCACGTATCCCATTCCCGGTTCGAAACTCTTGGATAGGTCTATTTCGGCAGCATCCAAGCTCATTCCTTGGCTTTTATGAACCGTAATAGCCCACGCTAACCTTAAGGGTATTTGTGAAATTTCCGCTTTCATTTTTCCGTCTTCCATTATCCGCCATTGAGCGTAATCGACTTCAATTTTTCGGCCGCCACTTAATTTTACCTTCGGTTTGTTTTTGTCAAATCCGACTACCGTTCCCAAACTGCCGTTTACGTAACCTTTTTCAAAGTTGTTTTTGATAAAGAGAACCGGAGCTCCTTCTTTTAAATATAGATCCTCTCGGGCCAAACAATTGTTCTTTAAGGTCTTGGTTAATTTTTCATTACCTTTGCTTCTTGCTCGAAAGTGGTGTTCTTTTTTGTCTATCTTGCCCAACTCTCTCGCATTTTTCTCGTTAACATCTATGTTGTGAGTGTAAAGTCGCACCGGGTCTGCTTCTACTTCAACTTCCGCTTGGTAGCGGTCTTTTAACAAGTTAATTGCTTCTTGGTCTATATTCTTTTGTCTTATCTTGTTAAGTAATTTGAGGTAGCGATTTTCGGAACGCCACTGGTTGGTTAGGTAGGCTACTTTGAAATCATTGTTTTGCCAAACGTGAGATTCATAAGCGAATTTGGTTGAATCTCCTCTACTAACGGGAGGCAGTTGAAAGAAGTCTCCGCTTAGTACTACTTGAATTCCCCCGAAGGGTTCAAAATGATTTCCCTTAAAGCTTTTCATCACTTCGTCCACCATATCCAACTGACGAGCATGGAGCATTGACACCTCATCTATTATTAAAACCTCTACGTCTTTAAGGTGTTCAAGGTAATCTTTTTTCAGTATTCTTTGAATGTCCTCTTCCCCCAATTCATCTTTCACTCCTATTCCACTCCAGGAATGAATGGTTTTACCGTTGAGGTGAGTAGCGGCTATTCCGGTAGAAGCCGTAATCCCCACATGAACTCCGTGGTTCTTTAAAAACTTAATGTAATCTTTTAATAAAAAAGTTTTACCGCTGCCAGGGGCACCGGTTAGATAAACCAAAGGGTAAGATTTTAAAACCTGCATTGCTTGTTCTTGATTCATTCTTTCAGTTTGGGATTATTCTTATGTCTTTCTTTGTCTCTTTCGTACTTTTTCTTTAAATTTTTCTTGAAAGCCTCTGTTAAATCAACTCCGGTTTGGTTGGCTAAACAAATAACAACGAATAAAATGTCCGCTAATTCATCTGCCAGTTCCTGGTTGTCTGTTTCTTTTGCACTTTGCTCTCCGTATTCTCTTGAAATGACTCGGGCTACCTCCCCTACTTCTTCCGTGAGTTGAGCCATGTTGGTCATTTCAGAAAAGTAACGGACGCCTACTTCGTCAATCCACTGGTTAACTTTTTCTTGTGCCTCTTCAATTGTTATTTTTCCTTTACTCATAATATTGAATGTTTTGTTTATTATATCACTTTCTTCAAAAGAAAAAACCCGGCTAATTACTGCTTGCCGGGCCTAGCTCTCTAGTCTAAAGTCAATTAATTGATCAAGGATAGCAGTAGCTTCTTCAAGTTCATCATTTCCAACCTGTTTCTCGTCTAATAATTTCTTTAATATTTCTCTAAGTTTCTTTAACCTCTCAAGATAAACGCCTTGAGTGTTTAGTCTATCTCTAAAGGTTACAATCTTCTTGACGTAGTCAATTCCATCCGTAGAATAATTCGGTGATCTTTCTTCCAAAACCTTCTTACCGGTTTCTATCAAATTAATTTTGTTGTTTAAGTCGGAATAAACTGCACGGATTTTTCTTATCTGTTTGTAATCGATTTCTTTATCCTCACCATATAAATCTTCAATAACGGACTGAGCATCGAATATATCTTTCAAAGAAAAATTGAATCTTATCAATATTCACACCTCCTTATGAGTTTGAAAGGTACTAATCCAGCAAAACCTTGACTTCTCTAATTAATTTTTCCAATTGTTCTTTTTCAATATTATTTTGCTTTATAAACTCTTTTTTGTCAAGTTCTAGCAAATTCTGTACTAAAGTCATTTTTCTTTGAATAAACACTCTTGAAGTTTCTCGATCCAAAGAAGGTAAAATGGTAATGGGATAAAAACCGTTGTTATCAATTATTGTTTCTAATCCTTTATCTTCCGGGGTGCGCCATCCTAATAAATCTATACCTACACAATCAGCATACTCTGTAGCTACGTTTGAAAATTTGGAATTAGTGACCAATAAGGTTCTTATTTCCTTATTTTTGAAACGTTCTTCATTGAATAAAGTACCGTTTCTTAAGTCTTGCATTTGAGCCTGAAATGCTTGCACGGTGTCCAATTCTATTACTGATTCCTCAGGTCTAATTCTGAATTTACATTCGCCAATATTAATAATGTTGTCTTTCTCCGCGATAAAATCAGTTTCATATTCATCTAAGCACTTGCCTTCCAAGTACAAGTTTAACTCTACGTTGTAACCCAAGCGGTGAAATATTTCTCCCACGAACTTTTCAAAGGGAAAGCCGGTAGGTCCCAACTTTCTCATTCCCTTCTTTAAAGAAAATTTCATTCCCAATTTATTGGATTTTTCGTTCAAAAGTTCTTTTATTCTGTTGTAAATTTCAGAGGTTTCTATACCATCGTAAACCTCTTCTTTGATGGTTTCGGTTATCTCTTCTGCTGTCTGCTCGGAAGCCCCTACTCTTCTCGCACTTTCATAAACCTTTTTCTCGGAAAATGGTTCTTCTTCGCCCCTAAAATTAATAACGTTTATGTTAGACATAAATTAAAATTATTTAGCTTTAAAATAAAAATTCGCCAAGCCAACTTAGATTTATTTTACCATAGTTGACTTGGCGATGAAATGATAGGTCTAAACTTCTTCAAGAGCTTTAACGGTAAAAAGATCAAGTCTCTCCACGTTAATTATAATTTCATTGTCACCTTCAGGCAATTTAACGTTGTTTAATCTACCGGGCAACTCTAGAATTCTTTCTCCGTCGGCTTGTTTGAGATTTTCTTTGCCTATAAGAATACTTCCCGATGTATAATCATTAAATCCGTTCAAAAGCTCAGCTAATTTGTCCATGGGATTCGCGTTTTCTTCAGAACTCTCTTCCAGGCTTTCTTTGGTAATGACCCCCAACTTCTTTTTGGAGTTTTCTTCTCGGTTATAGTGAGTAAGCAGAAAACATTTTTTCATTTCAGACCCCTCCTTATGGGGATATTAATTTTTCGTTGATGAAGGTGAAATCTTCATCGTCACCTTCTAAAACCAAATCAAACTTTTTCTTGAAACCTTCCTTTCTTTCTTCAATCCTATAACATAAAAAACCAACGGTAAGCAGTCGGTTGTAATCAAACCCTTTTATCATGTCTATATCTTCAACTTTATCACCGAACAGGATAACCTTCCTTCTCTTTTTAATCTTATCGTATATTTCCGGATACTCCTCTAAAACGGTTTCGTCTTTATTCAGGGAATGAATGATGGGTCCTTTATGATTCGTTGCTTTTCCTTCTTCATTCCATTCAAAACGATTGACAACGAAATGGATGTTGGGGTAGTTTAAATCTTTCTCCTCGAAGAACATCGGTATCGCTTCGCCCGCTCCTCCGGCAGAAATGATTACCAGGGGAATGTTGTTTTCATGCAAGAATTGAAGAAATTCGGGTACTCCTTTTCTGAACCTAACTCCTCCCTCTTCGGTAATATCTTTCAAGTCTTGCTTTGAGAGCCCCTTTTCAATCAGAAGTTGATTGTGTGTACTCCACCATTCTTGCATTGCTTCCTTTTTTCTTTTCGTACTCACTTCCGGGTCTTCTTCAATCGGATGAAATTTATCAAAAAGCCCGTGAGCCCTCTCTGCGTAATCTTCGTCCAAATAATCTCCATTTCTCAATACCGAAATTAAAGAAGGTCTTTTGCTGCCGTCTTCGTCGGTACCGTAAGTTAACGTTCTATCAAAATCGGAGAGAATGTGGTATTCTCCTTTGTTCTCTTGAAAGCCTTTTACCGTCTCTTTAAATTTTGATTTATTTGTAATGTGCTTTGACATATATTAACCTCCTTAGTCTTTTTGTTCGTATTTTAATTTTACAATCTTACC
>JAZKSW010000018.1:0-10417 GCA_036625875.1 Minisyncoccota bacterium | reverse complement strand
CGGGAGGGGGCACCCTCATCGGTAATACTCCTTTTCACCTCCGTGGAAGCAAAACAATAGGTACTGATACTGATGACGATCCGGTATACAAGTATTCGGCTACTACCTCTTCTGATGGAAGTGGACACGCTGAACTGTATCCGATCGAATGGGATTCTTATACTTTCAAATCAGCTGACTCTGATTTGGATTTAGCGACTACCACTCCTCAGCAACCCATTAGTGTATCACCGGGAAGTACCACGACAGTTGATTTATTCTTTGAAAGTCAAAATTCTTTGCTGGTAACCGTTCAAAATGATGAAACTTTGGAACCAGTTTTAAGTGCTAGTACAACTTTGTCCAATACCCAATATAGTGAAACTCAATACACCGATGAAGATGGACAGACCCATTTTATACCCCTGTCTGAATCTGAGTATGATTTAAAGGTATCCGCTTCCGGTTACCAGTCTACTTCTACTTCTGTTTCTGTATCGGGGGATGAAACAGTAACTATTAACATGCGACAAATAGAATGAAAGGATTTACTCTAACAGAAACAATAGTATCAATAGCTATCTTTACCTTGATAATGGCAGGAGCAGCTGCTGCCATTGTTTCCGCTTATCAAAGTCAAACCGCAAATAGAGAGCAAGCTGTTGCAATTGAAGAAGCAAGACGAGGGATAAAAACTATGGTGAAAGAGATTAGAGAATCTGCTTCGGGCGAAGACGGTTCTTATCCCATTGAAAAAGCAGGAGATAAAGAATTTATTTTTTACTCGGATGTTGATCAGGATTTAAAAGTAGAGAAGGTCCGTTATTTTCTAGGGAGTGCCGGGTCTGACAGTAAAACCAAGGACTGTGTTAGTTACGAGACTGGAGGATCTTGTAATGTTAATTTCAATGGGTTTCTTGAGGGTGATTTAACCGAAGCCGAAGTAAAAGTTTCAGTAGAAGGAGATTTAGGTCACCCCAAAGAATGTGTCGATATTTATGCCGATGGCAATTTATTGGGAGAGGTGTGTAAAAGCCAATGTTCTGATTGTTCCGGCAGTTGGGAGGGTGTTTCCACCTTTGATGTGTCCAGTTTAGCTTCTGATGATAATATTCAGTTTGAAGCAGATGCTACCGGTTGGGTGGACGATTTCTGTGATTGGGAGTACGAAAACCACTCTATTCGAGCTAAGTTTGTTCTTAGTTGGACAGAAGAGAATATTTCTCAAGGAAAGGGTAAGTTTAAGAAAACCGTTACTAATTATTCTGACAACCCTCCCGGTTATAATGGAGCTTCAACTACTGAAATAATTAGTTCATATGTGAGAAATAGCCCACCAATTTTTAAATATTATTATTTCGACGAAGAGAAGGAAGAGCTAGTCCAAGTTGAAGATTACCCGGCTCGGTTGGAAGATACTGAACTGATGAAGGTTTATTTGGTAGTGGATGTGAATCCCGGAGCGAAGCCCGAACCTTTTGAGTTAAGTTCTTATTCGCAACTTCGTAATTTATGAATATAAAAAACAACAAAGGAATAGCTACCAGTTATATTTTAGTCTTTGGGTCTATTCTTTTGGTAATGTTAGCCGGTCTGTTATCTTTTGTTTTGTTTCAATTGAAAGCGACTTCCAAACAAGTGGCCTGGAAGCAATCTTTTCAAACAGCGGAAGCCGGAGCAAATTATTATCAGTGGTGTTTAAATAACGAAGTACAATCTTCTTGTTCCAAACAAAGAGCCTTATCCGATTTGTCGGGTAATAAAGTCGGAACCTCTTCTCTGGATATAGACGTTACTTCCTATTGTGGTTCTACGACAGCACGAACTATTCGCTCTACGGGCTATACTGTTGACTTCCCTGAAGTGAAAAGAGAATTGCAGTTACTTTACGGTAAAAAATCCGTAGCAAAATTTGCTTATTTATTGAATGACAGCGTCTGGGCGGGTTCGGATAGAGAAATTAGAGGTACTTATCATTCCAATGGGGGTATAAGAATGGACGGAGAAAATCAGTCGGTAGTCAAATCAGCTCAGGAAACGTGGATGTGCACCGAGAATTTTAATTGTGACCCAGATGCTTGCCCCGATGCTTGTAGTTCGACCGGTGATGCTTGTGAATGCCCCGGAGTTTTTACTACCACCGATAATTCTCAGCCCGATTTGTTTAGTTACCCTGTGTCCCAATTTGATTTTGATTCCATCACAATGGACTTAGCGAACATTAAAGATGTTGCTGATGACAATCCTCAAAAGTTTTATTGGCCCGAAGCCAGTGAGATAGATTCGTCGGGAGAAGGGTACCACATTAAATTCCTGGAAGATGGTCGCTTTGAAGTAAGAATAGTTACAGACGTGGAATACAATTATGCTTATAATGAAGAAGATGGATGGCATTACGACCAAGTAGAGATTGGGAGCGAATATGAATATGATACAATTAGCATTGATGCGGGTTGTCCGGTGATTTTTGTAGAAGATAAACTTTGGTTAGACGGAAAGGTTAAAGGAAAAACTACTATAGCTGCTGCTAATCTGGCTGAAGTAAATGAAGAATCCAGCATCATACTTCCAGGGGACATTGATTATACTACCTTGGATGGATCTGATGGGTTGACAGCCATAGCGGAAGAAGATGTATTGATCAGTCCCGACTCTCCGGAGCAAATGGAGTTAAGGGGTATATTCATAGCTCAAAAAGGACGGTTCGGAAGAAATCTTTACCCGGATAATACCAGAGAAAAGCTGGAAATCTACGGATCCATAGTGAGCAATGATAGAGTGGGTACTCAATGGGTTTCTTCGGGGCAAATAGTTTCCGGTTACTTGAAAAGGGAGAATTATGTCGATACTAATTTACTTTACCAACCACCTCCCTTTACTCCCTTTGTGAGTGAACAATTCGAAATTGTAAATTGGAAAGAAGTTGAATAGTTTAATATAATGTAACAATATGGAGATATTAAATTTACAACCTGAAGCCTTTGGACTTGATATTTCATCTCGCTCCCTAAAGGTAGCCCAATTAGAGAAAAGAGGGACTTTTTCTACTGAATTAACCTTGAAAGGTTATAATGAGGTAGAGGTGCCCGAGAATACCATTCAAAAAACCATAGTGACCGACCAAGATGCTTTATATGAAGCTATTAAGAAAGGCTGGGAAGGAGCTGAGGAGATAGATACAAATTTCGTTACTGCTTCTCTGCCAGAAGAGAAGGCGTTTTTAGAGATTATACAGATGCCCAAAATAAGCAAAGAAGAGATTAAGAAATCGGTGAAGTATGAAGCAGAAAATTATATTCCCATGTCAATGGATGAAGTTTATTTCGATTCGGAAATTATTACTCCTATTGAAAACAGTTTGGATCACACTGATGTTTTAATCGTCGCTTTTCCCAAAAGGGTGGTAGATCCTTATGTTTCTTGCATAAAAAATGCAGGTTTAAAGCCGGTGGCATTGGAAATTGAGAGTCAATCAATTGCTCGTTCGTTGATTAAAAATTATTTCAGCAGAAAACCATTGTTGCTAATAGATTTAGGAGCTACTCGCACTACGATAATGGTTTATTCCGGCAAAACTTTACGTTTCACTGCTTATATTCCCATTTCATCCCAACAATTTACAAGAATTATATCCGATCAACTTGGAGTTGACTGGGGAAAAGCTGAGCAATTAAAGATAAACGAAGGATTGGGAGAAGCGGGTAAGTCCGAGGAAATATCCGAAGCTTTGACTCCTATCCTTACTGATTTGAAAGAACAAATATCTAATCACCTGGAGTATTACGAAACTCACTCTTTCCATGAACATCTTCCATCGGGTGGAGGAAAGATTAATAAGATAATACTTACCGGCGGAGGTTCTAATTTAAGCGGACTTCCGGAATTTCTTTCTTCTCAATTGGGAATTTCTGCCGAGTTGGGAAACCCCTGGATTAATATTTTGGGGGAAGATTTAAAACAGATTCCCAAGATGTCGTTTGAAGAGTCAACCAAGTATACAGTGGCTTTGGGGCTAGCTTTAAGATCATTTATGAACAATGATTAATTTACTACCAACCGAAGAAAAAGAAAAAATTTATCAGTACCGTCTTAAAAGAATGATGCTGATTTTGGGATTTATTGGTACTGTTTTCGTAATAGCTTTGGCTTCTTTACTATTGACTCTTAAAATTCATCTCGAAGGGGAAATAGGATACCAAAACTCGATTTTAGAAGCCAAAAAAGGAAAGAGTAGAACCGAACAAATAAATCAAATTCAGGGTGAATTCGCTTCTTATAATAAAAAAATAGCTAATTTAAATGAATTTTACCAGGAGCAGGATTATCCTTCTGGGTTTTTAAAAGAGGTTGAATCCGTATTACCTCCCTCGGTTTATTTGACTACCCTGTCTTATGAGAAAGAGCTAACTAAAGAACACAAGGCTGAAGTGTCAATTGCCGGCTTCTGTCCTGATCGAGAAACACTCTTTTCCCTGAAAGAGGCTATGGATAAGAAGTCAAATTGGAAGGATATTAGACTTCCTCCTTCTAATTGGGTAGAACCTGTTGATATTAGTTTTAATGTTAATTTTAAAGTTCAGGAATGAAAACGAAACACAAGACAATCTTATACTCATTGGCTTTGTTGTTATGGATGGGGTTGTTGGTAGGGCTACTAGTTTATCCGCTTTGGAATAAAGTTGAGTCAAGCTCTATTAAGTTAAAAGAAACACAGGAAAAAATAACGGAAGTTGAAACCCAAAGTCGACAACTTCACAACCTACAAGAATCACTGAATAAAGCTAAACGTTCTTTAAAGAGCGTAGATAATCTTTTTATTAATAAAGAAGCACCAGTTGGTTTTCTTGGTTTTCTTGAAGAAACAGCAGCTGATTCCAATGTGGATATTGATATTAGTCCATCTGCCGGCCAGAAGAAGAAAAAAGAACCTTGGCCTCCAACTTTCTTTAGTGTTAATGGAGTAGGATCTTTCGAGGAATGTATTGAATTCGTTAAAAAATTGGAACATGCTCCTTATTTGCTTAGGATACAAAGTTTAAGTTTGGGGGAGGCGGAGCAAAGTGAAAAAAATGTTAAAGTAAAACTAATAATTAAAGTTTATTAACTTAATAATTACATTAAATCTTGAGAGTTATCATGGACATTGATTTTGATTTTAAAAAAATTAAAAGGATTCCTTGGTTCATAGCGGAAAATTCATTTTGGTCTGTGTTGGTAGTTATTGCTATTGCAGTACTATTGGGGATGCTCTTTGGTTATAGATATGTTTATCTTGTTAAGCAAATAAATCCCGAAGCTCCGGAACTTACACATTTAAATCAGAAAAAACTACAGGAAGTTTTAGATATACTCGAAGAAAGAGAACAGAAGTTCAAAGAGACTGCCCCTCCTTCTTATAATCTCTTTGAATCTGATTGACTAAAGGTTAAATTTTAGTTACAATAAGAGCACTTAAATAATTGCCCTCGTAGCTTAACTGGATAAAGCAGGTCCCTTCTAAGGACAAGATTGCAGGTTCGACTCCTGCCGAGGGCACCATGGTGGCCGTAGCTTAGTGGTCTAAAGCTCTGGATTGTGGTTCCAGCGACGGCGGTTCGAGTCCGCTCGGCCACCCCACTAACTTATCTCCAGGTTAAACCTGGAGATATTATTACCCCGAGGGTTTAACCCTCGGGGTTTTGTTGTGGATAATTTCTTTGTATTTTAAAGGTAGGGTGATATAATGACTTAAGAGCTTAATGTTATTTTAAAGGTCGGAAAAGAATTAAATTAACTAAAAAACATGAAAATAAGTAAAGTTTGGATATTGCCTTTGGTGTTGATGGCTGCTCTGGCTTTTACACCTGCTTTGGCCCAAGAAACTTTACCCGAAGGAGGTTCTAATTTTCAAGATGCCGTTGAACTTAGTCCCGGTTCTTATACTGATGGAGAAATAACAAATGATACTTCTTATTATTATTCACTGGAAGAAATACAACCCGGGGAGAGCTTATTTTTGGAAAGAACTGCTGAAAATTCGGATGAACTTGAGTATGGGGATGTAAAAATTAAACTTTACAATCAAGACCGTGCTGAGGTGATTTCCGCTGCTGCTGCATCAGGAGAACAGAAGGCTACGCTGCATTGGTTACCCGGTACTAACCAAGAAGATGGTAATTACTATCTTAAGATTGAGTCGGGAAGTATTTGGGGTGCCGATAAGATGAAATTTTCCTTGGATTACGAAACGGAAGACCGTTTTGATGCCGGAAGCGGAAAAGACGCCGGTGATGAGATTCCTGAAGCCCTGAAAGTGGAACCCGGCAATTACTCTGGCTATTTATTCGGTTCTGGTGAGAAAGCGGCCGATACGATGGATAGTTATAAATTAGAAGTAGATAAAGGAGAAAAGTTGGTAGCAGAGGTTACTCCACCTGTTGATGGGGTTGCAGGTATTGCTTTTTTCAATGAAAATAGACAAAAATTGGTTAGTAAGCTGGGTTCCAACCCGGGAGCAGTAGTGGAGGAGTTCTTTGCGCCATCAGAAAGCGGAACTTATTATGTTAAAGTGAAGATACAAAGAACTGAGGGAGAAGAAATTATTGACTACGACATTAATTTTGCTCTGGAAGAAGCAAAAGAAGAGGAAATACCCGTCCAAGAAGATACTGAAGAGAGTACTGAAGAAATACCGGAAGAAGTACAGCAGCAGTTACCGGAAGACTGGCAAGACGAACTCCCGGACGATGTTAAAAAGGAGTTGGAAGGAATGGAGGGCAAGTCACCCGAGGAGATTCAAAAGGAACTCAAGGAGCAGTTGCCCAGCAATTATTACAATATGATTTTCGAGGGGAAAAGTCCGGTACAAGGATTGAAGACCATGATCTTCAACTTCCTCAAGAAGGTATTGATGTGGTTTGCCGGTTTAGTGGTGTTGATTATCGTTATCATTATTGTTTTCAAGAAATTGGGAAGTTCTGATTCTGAAGAAGACTCGGAAGAACCATCTGAAAAAGTTTCTTCAGATGACAAACCAAGCGATAAAGGTCCAAATAAATCTGATAATTAATCAAAAAAACATGGAAGAAGAAAAAAATAACGAAGGAGAAAAAGCTGAAGCTAAAAAGAAGCAAGAATCTAAAGAAAAAAGTTCCGGAAAAAGTTCTACCGGATTGGATGAAAACGTAGCGGCTTTCTTAAGCTACCTCCTGGGGCTAATTACCGGTGTTCTCTTTTTCGTGGTTGAGAAGAAAAGTGAATTCGTAAAGTTTCACGCTATGCAGTCTCTGATTACTTTTGGGATAGTATGGATTATAAGTCTTGTGTTAGCACCATTGAGTCTTATTATAGGACCCCTTTCTCTGCTGTTATGGGTTTTCTTGATGTACAAGGCCTACAAAGGAGAGAAATACAAAATTCCCGGTATTGGGGATTTTGCTGAAAAGCAAGCTAAGGATTTGAAGTGATTGCAATAAAAAAACTGCGGGTGACAAGCAAGCGTTATGATTGCTAACCCGCAGTTTTTTGGTGCTTTTATTTTTTCTCCGTCAGTTTTACTTTAAAACTTATTTCTTCGTCGTCTCTTAAAACAGTAAAGGGAGTTTCTTGGTTTATTTCACAGTCATGGAGTAGGTTAATTAAAGGTTGATCCGAACTTATCTCTTTTCCGTCACATTTTAAAATTATGTCTCCCGGTTGAAGTCCTGCTTCTGCAGCTGGGCTGCCGGAAATCACTGCTTGATCGGAAGTTCCTGAAGTGACAAGAACTCCGTATCCTACCGGTAATTCGTATTTTTTTCTCAGTTTTTTATTTATGGGAATATATCTTACGCCGAGAAACGGTTGCCTTATCCTTCCATACTTTTTTACTTCTTGTAGGTCACGCTTAGTGGAATTGACCGGTAAAGCAAATCCGATGTTTTCGGCTTGATGGACCATGGCTGCGTTAATGCCTATTGCTTCGCCCTCCATATTTACCAGAGGTCCTCCGGAATTGCCCGGGTTGACGGCAGCATCCGTTTGAATTAAATTTTTTAAGCGTTGAGTTTGTCTTTTTCGTGGTGATTGCGCTTTAATGTTGCGACTTAAACCTGAGATTATGCCCGTGGAAACGGTATTACTGAATCTTCCCAAGGCGTTTCCTATAGCAATTACTTGTTCTCCCAGTTTAACTTCGGAAGAATCTCCCAGTTTTATCGTGGGGAGATCATCCTCTTTGACTTTAAGTACAGCAATATCATTGATGGGATCTCGAGCTAATATTTCTGCTTTAGATTTTTCTTCATCTTCGAATAAGACAACATATTCGGCATCCGGGTCAGCTACTACGTGGCGGTTGGTTAAAATAATTCCGTCTTCGTCCACGATAAAACCTGAACCACCACCAACTTTCATTTTCTTCTTTTTCTTTTGAGGAAAGGGAGAAGGTCCCCAACTTTGACCGAATAGTTGTTCCCTGTAGTCTAGATCTTTAGAAACAGTAATGCTAACTATTGCGGGCAAAACTTCCTCTACTACTTTTGGTACTTTATTAGACATGATTGTATTATTCTAAAGGAATTAGTTGTAATTGCAAGGTTCTCTTGAATCTTCACTACTTTTGTGGTAAAGTTTTAATAGTTAGAAGAGTAATTGCTCTGAGTTTAAGGAGTTGGTTTGTGTCTGCGAGGTGATTTAAGTTTTTTATGTAAATTTTTTTCAAAAAATTTTCAAGGCTGTCCCTGTAGCTTAATTGGATTTAAAGCGATTCCCTCCTAAGGAATAGAGTGGGGGTTCGAATCCTCCCAGGGACACATGGGCCCATGGCTCAGTTGGTAGAGCGCATCTATGGCATAGATGAGGTCGTCGGTTCAAATCCGACTGGGTCCACCTACCAGGAGGGGTGTTCCGAACGGCAAGGAGCCGGATTCGAAATCCGGTGGGTTTCCGCCCATGTGGGTTCAAATCCCACCCCCTCCGCTTGATTCTGAAAGTTCAGCAAAAAACTTTAATTGAAACAGAGCTATGGATAAATTTTTTATTTTAATATTTAGTGGAGTTGCCGGCTTTCTCTTTTTAATAATAGTGTTTTTGACTTATCAGGTTTTTGCTTTGAAAAGGAGATTAGGTAGATTTTTAAGGAATGGAGATAAAGATCTTGAAGAACTATTAAGTAGTCAAGTGGAGAAAGTTGAACAACAGCAAAAGCAAG
The DNA here is from genome assembly GCA_036625875.1 of Minisyncoccota bacterium. GTDB lineage: Bacteria > Patescibacteriota > Minisyncoccia > Minisyncoccales > JAZKSW01 > JAZKSW01. The sequence goes on along the minus strand of JAZKSW010000018.1, from coordinate 1,269 downwards.
TTGATAATATCAAGGAACGAGTACATAATTTAGAAGATACTTCTAAAATTACCTTTCAAAAAGTTGGTTTAGTGAGATTTAACCCTTTTAAACAAACAGGTAGTGATCAAAGCTTTTCCGTAGCCCTATTAAACGCTGAAGATGATGGGTTTGTAATAACTTCACTTTACGGAAGAGAAGAAAATAGAGTTTACGCAAAACCCATTGAAGAAGGAGAATCCAATTATTCATTAACCGAAGAAGAACAAGAAGCCTTAAATCAAGCTCAACATGACTAACCAAAAAACAACCAGACCTCCCGTAGTAGCCGTATTGGGCCATATTGATCATGGCAAGTCTTCTCTGTTAGAGGCTATTAGAGATTTTGGGATTACGGAAGGAGAATCAGGAGGCATTACTCAACATATCGGAGCTTATCAAGTGGAAGAAGCTACTTTTATTGATACTCCCGGTCATCAAGCCTTTTCGGCCATGCGTTCTCGGGGAGCTCAAGTAGCGGATATCGCTATTTTGGTAGTAGCAGCAGATGAAGGAGTAAAAGACCAGACCGAAGAAGCAATTAACTTTATTGAAGAAGCCGGTGTACCGATGATAGTAGCTATTAACAAAATGGATAAAGAAAAGGCTGATGCGAACAAAGTTAAAAGACAACTGGCCGAATGTGGTGTAGAAGTAGAGGAAAGAGGAGGAGAGATACCTTCTGTCGAATTATCGGCCGAGACCGGAGATAATGTTGATGAATTGTTAGAGGTTATTGCGTTGGTAGCGGAGATGGAAGATTTAAAGGCAGATCCTTCTGCTCGAGCAGAAGGAGTAATAATTGAATCTTATCTAGATTCACAACAAGGACCTTTGGCTACAATTCTTTTAAGACAAGGGACTCTTGAAGCTGGAGATTTAGTAGCTACAAATTCAACTTTTGGTACTATTAAAAATATGCAGGATTCTCAAGGAGAACGATTGGAAAAGATAGAGGCTTCTCAACCCGCTCTGATGTTAGGGTTTTCCGAAGTCCCTCAAGTCGGAGAAAAGGTCTACCATTTTGAAGAACAGGAGGAGGCTAAAGAATTTATTGAGGAAGAAGAACGAAAGCGTTCCATAGAGGCCGGAGAAGGATTGAATGCTATTCTAAAGGTGGATGTACAAGGATCAATTGAGGCTATTGAACAAGTATTAGAAGGGATTCCTCAAGAGAAAATAGATTTAAAATTAATTAAGAAAGAAGTGGGAGATATCAGTGAAGCAGATGTCAGAAGAGCTCAGACAGTT
>JAZKSW010000017.1:0-10715 GCA_036625875.1 Minisyncoccota bacterium | reverse complement strand
CCTACGGTATAGAAAAGCTACGACACTTAAACTTATTGCAGTTCATAATTCCCGAGTTAGAGGAAAACTTCGGGATTCCTCAGAATAAGCACCACGTTTATGGTTGTTATGAGCATGCTGTTCGCTCTTTACATTATGCAGCTCAACAAGATTACAGTGAGGCAGTAAGATTGGCTTCTTTACTGCACGATATAGGCAAACCCGAATCTAAAGAAGGAGAGGGGGAAGAAGCTACTTTTTACAGTCACGAAGTGATAAGTGAGGAAATAACCGGAGAAATTTTAAGAAGATTACGTTTTCCCAAGGATAAAATAGAAAAGGTGAGTAAGTTGGTTCGCAATCATCTTTTTTACTACACCCCGGAGGAAGTGGGAGAATCTTCGGTTAGGCGTCTAATTAGGAAAGTGGGCTTGGAAAACATGGATGAACTGATTCAAGTACGAAAAGCGGATCGAATTGGGTCCGGAGTACCTAAGGCTGAACCTTATAAATTACGACATTTGCGTTATGTGATTGATAAAGTTTCTCAGGATCCTATTTCTACCGAGATGTTAAAAGTTTCAGGAGATGACGTTATGGAGTTATTGGATATTGAACCGGGACCCAAAGTGGGACAAATTTTAACTATTTTGTTGGGCAAGGTTTTAGAAGACCCCCAAAAGAACGATGAAGAATTGCTTAAGAAAAAAATTGAAGAGCTGGGAAGCTTGTCTGATGAAAAAATAAAGAAAATGTCACAAAAAGCAAAAGAGAAAAGAAATGAAATTAAGACTAAAAGAGATGAAATGCTGAAAGAAAAATATTGGGTTCAATAATAAGATCCTACGGAGCGTAGCCTAGTGGCCTAGGGCGCTGCCTTCGGGGGGCAGAGACCGCCGGTTCAAATCCGGCCGCTCCGACGGGCCGGTAGCTCAGCTGGCAGAGCGTCGCATTCGCATTGCGAAGGTCATGGGTTCAAATCCCATCCGGTCCACCAAGTTGAATTAGTCAAGCCGTTTGTTGCGCTTGCACCCGAGGCGCAGCGCTCGGAATACAAGAGAGACCAGGGTTTTTTGAAATCAATGTGTAATTTTTTATCCTTGATTTCTCGGTTCAAACTTACTTTTTTGAGAAAGTTCTTCATTTCCGAATAATTTTCTTCCAAAGCAAGATTTTTGCCTTGATTGGAGTTCAAAATCCAGTTCCTGGTTAGTTCAATCCAATGATTTCTTTTCTGCTCAAAATCCTCTAATTTTTGTTCTGATTCTGTTTTTCTCTTAATCAATTTATTCTTTTTGTTTTTGTATTCATCGGTTTCTAAAACACCTTCCAAGTGAGCGTCTAATAGACGCTCTAACTTTGTTTTTACTTTCTTCAATTCCTTGTGATACTTTTGAGCAGAAGCCTGTAAATTTTCACTTTGTTCCTGCTCCCACTCGTCAATTTTTGTTAAAAACTTATCTCTCCACTTATCAGGCAAAGAAACTTTTTGAACGTGACTTTTAACTTGTTTAGCTAAATCCTTCTCTCTGAGATAGCTACGTTGCCCGCATCGTTGATCTTTACTTTTGTAGGTACAATGGTAATAGACGAACCTTAAACCACTTTTCTTGATATGCTCCTCGGCAGTAATAGAATAGCCGCACTCTCCACATTTGGCAAAGTTAGTAAAAAGAAAATCTCTGTTGGTACCTCTCGTTGCCCGACCATTATCTTCTAAAGCTTGCTGAATCTTGTCAAAAAGTTTCTTGGAAATCATTGGCTGGTAGCTTCCTTGATGAAGCTCATCTCTGTACTTAAACACTCCGTAGTAGAAAGGATTGGTTAAGATGTTTTCAACGCTGGAAAGGTTTAACTTCTTCCCTTTCCCATCAGTTAATCCTAGAGAAAACATTTTGTCTCTAATTTTCGATAAGGTGTAGTTGCCAGTGGCGAAGGCCTCTAAACTTTCCTTAATCTTATCAAAAGTATTGGGGTCTGGTTTTATCGTTCTTGAGTCGGGGTCATTAACGTATCCAAGAGGAGCTTTACCTGGAAACTCTCCCTTTCTTAGCTTTTGTCTAATACCCCTTAAAATGTTTTCTCTTAGGTTGTCACTGTAATACTTAGCTTGTCCGAAAGCAACCGAAAGCATAAACTTGCCTTGGGGCGTTGCTTCAAACCAGAAACTGGGGAATTTCAATGATTTTATGTTGCCATTGTCAATCAGATGGATGATTTTACCTCCGTCTACAGCATTGCGAGCCAACCTGTCCGGATGCCAAGCCAAGATTCCATTTGCTTTTCCTTGTTTAATCTGTTCGATCATTTCTTCAAAGACAGGCCTTCCCGGTTCTTTGGCGGTCTTACTTTCGGTAAATTTGTTGATTACGTTTAAATCATTCTTTCTCGCATATTTCTTTAACTCGGTTAATTGAGTTTCAATAGAAAGTGCCTGTTTTTCTTTGCTTTCAGTTGACTTTCTACAATAGATAAAGTATTTGAGCATGGTAATTAAAGACTTAAAAATCTTGCTTTGGAAGAAAATTATTCGGAAATGAAGAACTTTCTCAAAAAAGTAAGTTTGAACCGAGAAATCAAGGATAAAAAATTACACATTGATTTCAAAAAACCCTGGTCTCTCTTGTATTCCGAGCGCTGCGCCTCGGGTGCAAGCGCAACAAACGGCTTGACTAATTCAACTTGGTGGACTATATTGGAAGAAATTAGAACTTATTTTAAAAAATTAAAGAAGTAATTCAGAAATTATGAAAAATAAAATTTTAAAAAAAATAGGAATCGGAGTAATTTTGTTTATCGCGACGGCCTTATATTTAAGTGTATTTAATTTTTTGTATGGGTATGGTTTTACTTTCTCTAACTTCTTCTCCCTTTTTACTAATTGGTGGTTAATTGCTCTTGTCTTTGTCTTAGTTTTTGTTTATCCTTATATAAAAATTGATTCTCAGAGTATATTGAAAAGGGGTATATTCTTCGGGTTGATGGCTTGGCTTGTAGATCTCGCCCACGTTTTATCTGAGCTGACCAATGCCTTTATAGGGCTTAACGTGCTGAGGTTCTTCTTGGCTATCGAAGGACCAGTATTTTTTATAATTCTTGGATTGGTTATCAGTTTCTCTTACAAAAAGATTCTTTCCTCGGAATTTACCCTTTCGCTACAAAAATCTGAAATGTCCTTTACTAAAACTGTACCTGCTATTATCGTAGTTGGTTTGGTTTATCTCCTTTTTATGTTTTTTGCTGAATTCTGGGTTCTTAAACAGCGCGCAGCATTTCCAAATATTTCTGTTTTTAAATACGTTAATCTTCTAGTTTGGAGTTCTTTTGTAAATCCTCTGATTTTGGGCTCTATATTCACTGTACTATACAGCAAGACTATTGATAGAATTAAAATGGGAAAAATTAAGAAATGGTTTCTATTCTCTATTTTCCTATTCTTTCTCACAGAACCTCTTATTGTCCAGGTGAAAGAACTCAGCTTTTATCAATTTTGGAAAACATTCCCTGAAATGCGCTCTGTTTTAATAGTTCCTCATTTATTGGCTATCTTAGTGATCACATATATACTTGTAAGGTTCCTTGGAAAGAGCTCTTCTACCGGCCGACTAGACTTAAATAGTGATAACAAGTATGAATAAGCCAGACTTAGTTCAGGTTTATCAAGCAGCAGATAAGAATAATGCAGAGTTGGTAAAAAGCTATCTTGAAGCTCATGAGATTAAGGCCTTTATCGAAGGCAATCCAGGTCCAGAGGGAGCTATTTTGGGACGATTTGGTGGACGCGCACCCTTTAATCCCTGGTTAGTTTATGTTCTTGAGAGGAAAGCGGAAGAAACGGAGGACTTATTGGAGGATTTCGAAGCGAGAAAAACGGAGAACGGGAGAAAGTAAAACCATACCCATACAAAAAATTAAATACACTTAAATATAAGGCCGTCGCGATAAACAAAATTACTCCGATTCCTATTTTTTTTAAAATTTTATTTTTCATAATTTCTGAATTACTTCTTTAATTTTTTAAAATAAGTTCTAATTTCTTCCAATATAGTCCACTATTATGACATGTCACAATAGTGTCACAATGTCGTAAAAAGTATTGTGACATTTTTAAATGGGCAGGGTTGACAATTATTGATAAAAGTTATACTATAAAGATAATTCTGAACGAGTTTTTTATTGCAGAGGCAGCATTTTAAAAGTGAATAATGATTATAAACAGGAGGTGTATGGTATGTTTCATAAAGAATTATTAGTGATTTCATTGTTGCTGGTATTGATCTTAAGTATGAATTTGGTGGTTCGGGCCGATCAATGCTCTTCATCGTCTTCACGAAATGATCAGTGTTTCTCATTCCAAGGACAAGAAAAGAGTTTTCGAGCCGGTGTGACGGCAGCAAGGCAAGATCTTTTTCTGGATTTCAATCTTGGATTTTGGGGAGGTCCACTTGCTTTCGTTCCCGACCTACTCTCCAATGTTTGCTACGAAGGAAGAACTTCTTATTGTCTTAGGAACAGGAGCGAATTACCTTGGTGGCGTTCGGAACAAATTAGTTATGAGTCTCCGCGTTATAGGCAAAACTTCAAGAGAGGGTATTGGCAGCAGACACAAGGTGGGAACAATAAAGTAATTGCTAAGTTAGTAGGATGGGGATCATCCCTTGCCTTAATCCTGACAGTTGGAGCCATTTGTTGCGGAGGAGGTTAAGAATGAAAAGACTATCTTTGTTTTTAGCGGTAGTGATGGCAGTATTGTTGGTTATTCCCGCTCCGGCACAGGCTGGAGATGATTCCGGCTTTCCTTTGGCGGGAATGGGTATCTTTTTGTGGACCGGAGGTTGGGATTGTGACGAACCTGATCCCGGAAGACCGTTTGCAGCTATAAAAGTAGACAAGAAAAAAGGAAAAGCTCCTCTGAAAGTAAGCTTTGACGGCACTAACTCTTATGATAGTGACGGCTACATTAGTAGTTACGAGTGGGATTTCGGAACCGGAGGCGGAGTTACTGGAAGTTCTGTCACTTACACTTATGATTCTCCCGGGGTCTACGAAGCAACGTTGACCGTTACCGACAACGAAGGAAATACGGATGAAGATCACGTGACTATTACCGTGAAATCTCCTTCAAAGTCGAACAAATCACCGACTGCTTCCTTCAATGCGACCCCTACTAAAGGTACGGTACCCCTGAGAGTGAACTTTGATGCTTCTGATTCTAACGATCCCGACGGTAGCATTGTTAGCTACAGTTGGGATTACGATAACGGAGACGTGGATTCCGGTAAACGTAATTCTTATACGTTTAACAATCCCGGAACTTACTATGTACAGTTACAAGTGAAAGACAACGATGGAGCTACTGATAGCACAACAAGGGGTATAGAGGTCAAGGCTGCTCAGAACGAAGCACCAAAGGCGAATTTCACTGTTTCTCCCAATTCGGGCGAAGTTCCTTTACAAGTAACTTGCGACGCTTCATCCTCTCTTGACCCGGACGGAAACATTGTTTCTTATAGTTGGAGATTCGGTAACGGTGCTACAGATTCCGGTAAGCATGCTACTTATACCTACAATCAAGCCGGTGAGTATGGTATTACTCTTACTGTGAGAGATAATGACGGAGCGACAGCTTCAAACACGGTAACGGTGCAAGTTAATGATCCCGAACCGGAAGACAAGGATGTAAGACTTTCCTTGGCCCAAGGCAGAACGGTCAGTTGGGGAGAATGGTTTCCCTTGAAAATTGATGGTCTCGGAACCAATGGAAAGGTAACTATAAGTTTTCCGAACAATGTTGACAGATTAGAATTCAGAAGGGTATATCCTTGGCGTTACAGCGTTTCCTCTTCAGGAAATAGAAAAATAGTTGAGTTCTGGAATGGACCCGTTGATAGAGATTTTCAACTCGCCTCCGTGGTGGAGATTAAGGCATCTGGCTACGGAGAGGCCGATTTGGAACTCAGTAACGCTGAAGTATATTCTGAAGATTACCGATTGAACATACAAGAATTAATAGGAACTACAATTGAATAAATAAAGACTTTTTATAGGCTCGAGCCTCTGGCTCGAGCCTTTCTTCATTTACCTTGACACTCCTTTGTTTTTTGCTAAACTTAAAGAAGCAGGTCCGTGGAGACGGGCCTTTAATTAAGTATTAAACAATTATATAAAAATGCCCGAATTAGATTTAAAAAATTTCAAATCAGCTGTTTCTCAAATTGCGGATGAGAAGGGAATTTCATCTGAAAAAGTAATGGAAACGATTGAACACGCTTTGGCGGCTGCTTACAAAAAAGACCACGGTAAGAAAGGTCAAAATATTGAAGCTGATTTTGATCCGGAAACGGGTGAAGCTGAGTTTCAACAAGTTAAGGAAGTAGTTGAAGAAGATAATATTTTGACTGAAGATGAGAAGGATAAAATCAAGGAATTGAAAGAAGAAAACAAGGAAGTTCCTCAAGAGTTACAGGATAAAGTTTGGTTTAATGAGAGGCGCCATATTAAATTAGAAGAAGCAAAAGAGGAAGATGAAGACGTTGAAGTCGGTGACGAGTTAAAAATTCCCTTGGAAACGCCCGAAGACTACGGAAGAATTGCAGCGCAGACTGCAAAGCAAGTTATAATGCAAAAAATTAAAGAGGCGGAAAGAGATGCAGCTTACGAAAAATACCAGGAGAAGGAAGGAACGGTAGTTTCGGGCATAGTACAAAGAAAAGAGAAAGGTACGATTTACTTGGATATTGGTGAAGTATTGGGAGTTTTACCCAAAAAAGAACAAATTGACGGAGAACATTATGAATCAGGACAACGTTATAAAGTTTATGTTACCAAGGTAGAAAGTACTTCCAAGGGTCCTCTGGTTTTTGTATCTCGGGCTTACCCCAAGTTGGTTAGCAAATTATTCGAAATAGAAGTCCCGGAAATTGATTCGGGTAAGGTTGAAATTAAATCTATTGCGAGAGAAGCCGGTTCTCGTACCAAGGTGGCAGTAACTTCCACTGAAGAGAAAATTGATCCTATTGGTAGTACAATTGGTCAAAGAGGCACCAGAGTAATGGCTGTCATTAACGAATTAGACGGAGAAAAAATAGATGTTGTGGAATGGAAGGATGACCCGGCAGATTTTATAGCCAATGCTCTTTCACCCGCTAAGGTGTTGGAGGTTAAACTAAAACCCAAGAATAAAGCTATTGCTTTAGTTGAAGAAGACCAATTGTCTTTGGCCATCGGCAAAGAAGGCCAAAACGTTAGGTTGGCTGCCAAACTGACCGGCTGGAAGATTGATGTTAAGACTCCGGAAGAACAAGAAGAAGAACAGGAAAACGAAGAATCAGAGGAAGAAAGTGAAACCGAAGAAGAAAACAATCAAGAAGAATCAAAAGAAGATTAATCATTAATTAACTTAGTTCTTATGCTGTTATACTTTCCAATTATTGCTTCTTTGATAGCTGTTTTATTCGCTGTTTTTTTAATGGGGCAGGTGAAACAAACTGCTACCGGTAGTGAAGAAGTTAAAAAAGTAGCTTCTGCCATTCGCGATGGTGCTACTACTTTTCTAAAGAGCGAATTTAAAGTTCTGCTCCCTATTTTAATTATTATTACGATATTATTAGGCATATTCGCCTCTTGGGGAAGAGGCCTTTCCTTTTTATTGGGCGCCTTTCTGTCAGGATTGGCCGGCTTTTTAGGAATGTGGGTCTCTACCCAAGCTAATTTAGGTACTGCTAACTCCGCCTTGGATTCCTTTCCCAAAGCATTTAAGACCGCTTTCAGAAGTGGAACGGTTATGGGAATGCTGGTAACCGGATTCGGATTAATGGGATTGACTTTGGTTTGGATTTTTACCAAGGATCCTCAGTTCTTAATTACTTTTGCTTTTGGAGGCTCTTTAATAGCGTTGTTTATGAGAGTAGGAGGAGGAATGTATACCAAGGCTGCGGACGTGGGAGCCGATTTAGTAGGAAAAGTGGAAGAGGGGATTCCGGAAGATGACCCTCGTAATCCCGGGGTAATCGCTGATGCGGTCGGAGATAATGTTGGAGACGTAGCGGGAATGGGATCCGATTTGTTTGAATCTTACGTTTCCGCTATTGCCGCTACTGCCGTACTCGGTGTTCCTTTGTACGGAGTTAAAGGATTGTTATTTCCTACTTGTTTGGCAGCTGCCGGTATTATTGCTTCTATCATTGGTTCGTTGTTAGTAAGAGTAGAAGAAAAGGATAAATTTGATTTTCAAGAATCCACCCAGAGAGTAAGAAGTGCTATGACCCGTGGAATTGTAATTTCCAACTTGTTAATGATAGCTGCCGCTTACTTTATAACGCGCTACTTCTTTACTGATTTAAATATCTTTTATGCCCTACTGACCGGTCTAGTGGTTGGATTTTTAATCAGCAAGTTAATTGAATATTATACTTCTGATCGTTATTCTCCGGTTTTGGCTATTGCCAAAGCTTCCCAAACCGGAGCTTCCACCAATATTATTGAAGGTCTAGCACAGGGAATGGTTAGTGTGGTCGGTCCCGCTGTTTTGGTGGGAATTGCAATGATAGTGGTTCACAATCTTGCGGGATTATTCGGTATTGCCTTATCTTCATTAGGAATTTTAGCGGTGCTGGGTATCAATTTGTCCGCTGATTCTTACGGTCCCGTGGTGGACAACGCAGCAGGAATTGCGGAGATGGGAGACATGCCTTCCGAAGTGAGAGAAAAGGCTGACGCCTTGGATTCCGTTGGGAATACTACGGCTGCTACCGGAAAAGGATTTGCAATCGGTTCTGCCGGTTTGGTAGCTTTAGCTTGGTTGGCAAATTATTTTGAAGCGGCTCAATTACAACAAGTTGATTTAATGAACCCGGTGGTAATTTCCGGCTTGTTTATTGGAGCTATGCTACCCTTTCTTTTCTGTTCTTTTACCATGAGGGCGGTAAGCAAAGGAGCTTTTGCAGTTATTGAGGAAGTGAGACGACAGTTTGAACAACTAAAAGGCATAATGGAAGGTGAAACCGAACCGGATTACGATAAGTGTGTAGATATTACTACCAAGCGGGCTTTAAAATCAATGATCTTACCCGGTTTGGCCGCAGTAGCAATTCCGGCTTTGGTTGGATTTACTTTGGGTTGGAAGTCGTTAGCAGGCGTATTACTGGGAACGTTAGTAACGGGATTCTTGTTAGCGGTAATGATGGCTAATTCCGGTGGAGCATGGGACAACGCGAAGAAGTACATTGAAGCAGACAACTTTGGAGGTAAGGGATCCGATGCTCACAAAGCAAGTGTGGTAGGAGATACGGTTGGTGATCCCTTTAAGGATACCTCCGGTCCGTCTTTAAACATACTAATCAAATTGGTTGGAATAATAGCATTAATCTTAGTTTCATTAACTTTATAACAACATGGATATAAACAAAGAACAATTATCAGATTCTAAAGTCAAAGTGACTGTTTCCATTCCCTCTTCGGATTTTAAGCCTTTCATAGAGAAGGCAAAGTCCGAAGTGAGTGATGAAATGGAAATAGAAGGTTTCAGGAAAGGTAACGTGCCCGCTGATATGGCAGAAGAAAGAGTGGGAGAAGAAAATCTTCTACAGCAGGCAGCTCAAATGGCTATTGAGGATAAATACGAAGAAATAGTGACCTCGGAAGATATTCAAGCGGTGGGGCAGCCACAGATCAAGATTTTGAAGCTGTCCGAAGGAGATGATTTAAAATTCGAAGCGGAAATTCCCGTTCTCCCCCCTATTGAACTTCCCGATTACAAAGAAATTGCTTCCAATGTTGAAGCAAAGGAAATTTCCGTTTCCGATGAGGAATACGAGCAAGCTTTAAACCGATTAAAGAAATCAAGAGCTAAAATGAAGCAGGTGGATAGAGCCGCTCAGGAAGGAGATTTTGTTAAAATTGAGTTTGAGAGTGACACCTTGGATTTAGAAAAGGAAGACGGCTTTATTCTCGGTGAAGGTCATATGATTCCCGGGTTTGAGGAAAACATTGAAGGAATGGAAGCCGGCCAGGAGAAGGAGTTTACCGTAGAATGGCCCGAAGATCATCACCAAGAGGAGTTACAAGGAAAAGAAGTTGACTTTGAAGTATTGGTTAAGCAGGTACAAGAAGTGGAAATGCCCGAAATTACGGACGAATGGGCACAAGGACTGGGTGAGCAATTCGAAACTGCTGAAGATTTGAAACAAAATTTGAAAGAAGGGCTTGAGAAAGAGAAAAATCAACAGGAACAACAAAGAGTCAGAGAAAAAGTCTTACAGAAAATTTCTCAAGAGGCAGAAATTGACATTCCGGAAGAATTGGTACAGAGGCAAAGAGCAAACCGCTTTACCGACCTGAAACAAAGGCTTTCTCAGCAAGATACTTCTTTGGAAGAATATTTAGAGCAAACGGGTCAAAGTAAAGAAGAAATTCAAAAATCTTTGGAAAAACAAGCCAAACAAGAAATTAAACGTAGTTTGTTGTTAAGAGAGATAGCCCAAAAAGAAGGAATTGAAGTATCCGATCAAGAAGTTGAACAAAGAGCTAATCAAATGCTTCAACATTATGGTGAAGAACAGATGGAACAGGTTGATACGGAACAAATAAAAGGTTACGTCAAAGAACAACTGAGAAACCAAAAGACGTTGGAGTTCTTAGAGAAACAATAAATTTTGAACAAAAACATGCCTTTAATTCCAAAAGTAGTTGAAAAAACCAAAAGAGGAGACCAAGCTTACGATATCTTTTCCCGCTTA
>JAZKSW010000016.1:0-12217 GCA_036625875.1 Minisyncoccota bacterium | reverse complement strand
TTATGAATTGTCCATTTTGCGACATAAACAAAGAAGAGCCGGATAGGGTTTTAGCCGAGAAGGGAAATACGGTGGTGATTTTAAGTAACCCGCGTTTAATGAAGGGTCACACTTTAGTGGTTCCCAAACGGCACGTAGAAAAACTTTCCCAACTTAACGAACAAGAAAAAAATGAATTGATGAATACTATTATTGAATTTCAAGAGAAGATTTTAGATAGCGTTGCCGAGGGGTGTGATATCAGAAGACATTACAGACCCTTTCTTGATGATGCCATTACTGTTTCGCACTTACACTTTCATTTACACCCTCGTCATTTTGCTGATAAGCTTTGGGAGAAATCTCAGCAATATCATCGCAGACTTTTTGAAGACTTATCTGAAGAAGAAAAGGAGGAAATGAAAGACGCCTTGAAATAAAATGGCTACTCATTATCGCACTAAGGCTTTAATACTTGATAAAAGAGAATTTAGAGAAGCGGATCGATTCTTTACCTTTTTTACGAAAGAATATGGTAGAGTGGAGGCGCTTGCCAAAGGGGAGCGCAAGATAGAATCCAAATTACGAGGCGGATTGGAACTATTTTATCTTTCTGAAATTTCTTTTATTCAAGGAAGATACTGGAAGACGTTAGTAGACGCTTCTTTGATTGATAATTTTAATGGAATTAGAGAAGAATTACCCAAATTAAAAACCGCTTCTTTAATCGGCAGAGAGGTTTCTACTCTGGTAAAAGGACAAGAACAAGATCAAGATTTATGGCAATTATTACTTTTTACTTTTAAACGTTTGAACAAATCTCCGCGTATTTTTCTGACCTATCAATATTTTTTCTGGAGATTTGTTTCTCATTTGGGTTATCGTCCGCAGTTGTATGATTGCGTTGACTGTGGAGATGAACTTAATCCTGACCAATTGTATTTTAGTGCTAATCAAGGAGGATTAGTTTGTAGAAATTGCAAGGAAGGATTGAATCAAAAAACCGATCCCGGAACTGTTAAGGTGATTAGAGCAATTTTGGAGCAAGATTGGCAGGAAGTTAAGAAATTAAGGGTAAATAAACAACATCAGAAACTTAATGAATTATCTAATTTCTATTTCTCATATCTTAAAAGTCTTTAATTTTAGGGAAAAATAAGTTACAATTAAGAAAAGGTATTAGGTTATTGTTTTTTGTTTGAATTTTTTATGTAATTTTTTTAAAAAATTTTCAGAACATGTCTTTTAAAAAACTTTTTCTCTCAGTATTAATATTGGGAATTTTGGCCGTTACCGTGGCCGGCATTTGGTATTGGAATTCAAATAGTTATTCTAAAGGTAATTTGAAGTTGGAAATTATAGGCCCTGATAAGGCTGATCTAGCCCAGGAAGTTGAATATCTGATTAAGTACAAGAATAACGGTAACACGAGACTGGAAGATCCTAAATTGATTTTCCAATATCCCGAAAATTCTTTAGTCGATAAAGAAAGAAAAGAAATCGAATTAGAAGATATTTATCCCGGGCAAGAAAAAACAAAGAAATTCGGAGCAAGAATTATTGGCAAGGAAGGAGAAGCTAAAGTGGCTAGAGTTTGGTTAAATTATCGTCCTAAAAATCTTAGTGCTCGTTTTGAATCCAACACCACTCAGACTACTATTATTCAAGACGTACCTTTGACTTTTGAATTTAATCTGCCTTCGATAGTTGAACCCGGTGCTGAAACGGAATTTAATTTAAATTATTTTTCTAATGTAGATTATCCCTTAACTGATTTAAGGGTGGAAGCTGAATACCCTTCCGGGTTTGAATTCAGTCAGTCAGATCCGGAGGGGCTGTCTGAAACTGAATGGGATGTTGGCCTATTAAATAAAGCAGAAGGGGGAAGAATTAAAATGGAAGGTAAATTGAATGGTGAAGTAGGCGAAGAAAAAGTTTTTAAAGGAAAACTGGGAATGTGGCAGGACGGAGAATTCGTAACTTTAAAAGAAAGTTCTCGAGGAGTCGAATTAGGTGAACCGTCTCTATACATTACGCAAACCGTTAATGGTAAATCAGATTATACCGCAGTACCCGGAGAAACTCTACACTATGAAATTTACTTTAAGAATGTAGGTGAAGAAGCTCTGTCTAATATGTTTTTGGCCAATAAATTGAGAGGTCAGGGTTTTGACTACGATTCCTTGAAAGCTCCTCAGGGTAGGTTTAAATCAGGAGATAATTCAGTTGTTTTCGATTCTCGTAATGTGTCCAAACTTCAATTTTTGGGTACCGGTGAAGAAGGAAAGGTGGAATTTTGGGTTGATGTAAAAGAGAATTGGAACTTCGGAGGAGACAGACCATCTTTAACTAATCAGGTTTTCTTAAGCCAAGCCCAAGAAGAATTTACTGTTGAAGTTAGCTCTGATTTGAATCTTGATCAAGTAGTGTATCTTCAAAATGAAATGTTTCGTAATGAGGGTCCTATTCCTCCGGAAGTCGGACGCGGTACGGAATATGCTGTAATGTGGAAGCCTAAAATTAACTTTAGTAGTGTTAAAGATGTGAAAGTTGAATCCAGATTGCCCGAAAATGTAGAACTGACCGGTAAGGTTTTCCCCGAAGATGCAACCTCAAGTCTTAGCTTTGATTCTCAAACCAGAATGTTGACTTGGGATGTAGGAGAGCTTGATAGTTCAACGACTACACCTAATATATCGTTCCAGATAGAATTGACGCCCGATTCTTCGCAAAAAGGTGAGACCCCCACTCTTATGAAAAAAGCGACGATTACCGGTACTGACATATATACCAAGAAGGAAGTTACCGCTACCTCCTCTGCTGTAGACACGACTTTATTGAAAGATACTGATAAGGAGGACCACGGAGTGGTACAGTAAATTATTTATTTAACTTTCTCACTCGTTCGTAAATATGGAAGAAAAAATGAAGAAAATCAGATCATTATGTAAAAGAAGAGGTTTCGTTTACCCATCTTCTGAAATTTACGGAGGGTTTTCCTCCAGCTATGATTTCGGTCCGTTGGGAGTGCAATTAAAGCGTAATATTAAAAATCATTGGTGGGAAGAAATGGTGCAAAAGAATAGAGATGTGGTTGGATTAGATGCAGCTATCTTAATGAATCCCGACGTATGGAAGGCTTCTGGTCATTTGGATTCTGGCTTTGCGGATGAATTGGTAGAATGTAAAGAATGCCATCAACGATTCAAAGCAGATGAAGTGAAGGAAGAATGTCCCGAGTGCGGAGGTAAATTAATGGAAGCCCAGCAATTTAACTTAATGATGAAAACTTTAGTAGGTCCTTCTGAAGAGAAGGCAGATACTTCTTATTTAAGACCAGAAACTTGTCAGGGTATTTTTGTAAATTTTAAGAATGTGCTTAACTCTACCAGAAAGAAACTTCCTTTCGGTATAGCCCAGATTGGAAAATCATTTCGTAATGAAATTAGTCCCGGTAATTATTTCTTCAGAACCAGAGAATTTGAACAAATGGAAATGCAATGGTTTTGCTCTCCTAAAGCTGATAAAACACCCGAAGAATGGTTTGATTATTGGAAGGAACAAAGATTAAATTGGTATTTGGATCTGGGAATTGATGAAGATAATATTAGAGCTCATGAAATTCCCGAAGAGGAAAGAGCTCATTATGCTCAACGTCAAGTAGACTTGGAATATAAGTTTCCTTTCGGATGGGGGGAGATAGAAGGAATTCATAATCGCGGAGATTGGGACACTTCTACACATACTGAACATTCAGAAGATGATTTGAAATATTATGATGAAGAAAGAGATGAAAAATATTTCCCCAATGTTATTGAAACTTCAGTGGGGGTAGAACGTTCAATGCTTGCCTTTCTAACTGAGGCTTATCAAGAAGCAAAAGGCGGAAGGGCTGATCAAAGTAACAAAGAGGAAGAAATTGTGTTACAACTTCCCAAGAAGTTAGCGCCAACTAAAGTTATAGTTCTGCCGTTAGTTAAAAAAGAAGAAAAGTTGGTGGAAAAATCAGAAAAAATATTTCAAGAACTACAAGAAGAATTTCATTGTCAGTATGATGAAAGAGGATCAGTCGGAAAGCGTTACCGAAGAGCCGACGAGATAGGTGTTTTGTATGCGGTTACAGTTGACTTTGATACTTTAGAGGATAATACGGTTACCATCAGGTGGAGGGACAATATGAAGCAAATTAGAGTTCCCGTAGACGAACTAAAACAAATTCTTAATAGCTTAATCGAAGGTGATATAGAATTCGAGGAAGCTGGCGAATTAGTTTAATGGATGGATTTCAAAAAACAACTTTAGATAGCGGTTTAAGGGTAATTACAGTTCCTATGAAACACACTCAAGCTGTTACCGTTTTGGTAATGGTCGGAGCTGGTGCTAAGTATGAAGAAGAGCAGCAGAATGGATTATCACATTTTTTAGAGCATATGTTTTTTAAAGGGACGGAGAAGAGAGGTTCTACGTTGGAACTTGCATCCGTGTTGGATAAGGTGGGGGGAGATTACAATGCCTTTACCGCCAAAGAAGTCTCTGGTTATTGGGCTAAAGTAGACGTTAAGCATCTTGATTTAGCTCTAGATTGGGTTTCTGATATACTTTTGAATTCTAAGTTTGAATCTGAGAAAATTGAACGGGAGAGGGGGGTTATCATTGAAGAGTTAAACATGTACTTGGATACCCCCATGGAATACATAGGAGATTTATGGGAGAAGTTGTTGTATGGAGACCAACCCGCTGGTCGCTTGACCATAGGCACAAAAGAAAACATCAATAATTTTAGTAGAGAACAATTATTAAATTACCTGAGTAACCATTACCTAGCGGAAAATACTGTAGTTTGTGTAGCGGGAGATATAAAATCCAAACAAGCGGAGAAAAAAATAAGTTATTCTTTTGAAGAACTAAAAGATGAAGAAGCAAAAGACAAACCGGAAGTAGTAGAAGAACAGACTAAACCTCAAATTCTTGCTCACGAGAAGGATACGGACCAAACTCACATGATATTAGGGACGAGAGGTTATAATTTGTTTGACTCGGAAAGGTTTGCTCAATCTTTGTTGGCTATAATGTTAGGAGGTAACATGAGTTCTCGTCTATTTATAGAAGTACGTGAGAAAAGGGGCCTTTGTTATTACATCAAATGTTCTTCCGAGACCAAAACGGATAGTGGTTATTTAGCGGTTAAAGCAGGATTGGATCACAATGAAATAAGTCAGGCGATAGATGTGATTTTAAATGAGTTTAAGGAAATTAAACAAGGTAACTTTTCTAAGTCTGAATTACAAAAAGCTAAAGATTATTTAAAAGGTAATACGATTTTAAACCTAGAATCTTCGGACGAAAGAGCAATGTTTTATACTGGTCAAGAATTATTGAGGCAAGAAATTTTGACACCGGAGGAAAAGTTTGAAAAGATTGATCAAGTAACTCAAAAAGATCTACAAAGAGTAGCTCAAGAATTATTTAAACCCGAGAATTTAAACCTTGCCTTAATTGGTCCCCACCAGGATGAAGATGAATTTAAGCCTTTAGAATTATAAGTAAATTTCTATTTACTCACTCATTTCAAAAGATTAAATAAGCAAAGCTTGAAATTGTCATTCGATAAAGATAAACATGCAAGCACATTGTATCTTTACACTCATTTCCAATTATAATTAACATCATTTAATTTTCTCACTCGTTCGTAATTATGAGTGAAAAGAATTACAGTTTAGATATTTCCTGGTCAACCATTTTAAGAATAGCGACGGTTTTAGTATCGTTGTACTTTTTATATTTAATTAAAGATTTAGTAGTTTGGTTGATCTTTGCTGTAATTATTTCCATTTTATTTGAGCCCGCTATTAATTACCTGAAGAAAAAAAAGATTCCTCGTACCATGGGAGCGATAATTATGTATCTGGGAACCTTTGGATTGTTAAGTGTGCTCATTTATTTTACTATTCCCGTCTTTCTTTCTGAAATTAAAGATTTTTCCCAATATTTTCCTCGTTATTTTAATAGAATATCCGGCCCTTTATCCAGTTTGGGATTCAAGGCGTTTAAAAATTTTGAATCCTTCTTGGGCGCGATAAACAGTACTTTGGAGAAAGCAGCATCCAGTGTGTTCAGTGGTTTATTCGCTGTGTTCGGTGGTATCGGTTCTACTGTTTTTACACTCTCTTTAGCCTTTTTCTTATCTTTAGAAGAAAGGCCCGCCGAAAAGACTTTACAGCTGATTTTTCCTGAGGAGTATGAAGATTTTGTGTTAAATATATGGGAGCGTTGCCGAAAAAAAGTTACTGCTTGGTTTGGAATAAGACTCCTTGCTTCGTTGTTTGTAGGAATACTTTCTTATGGAGCATTTTTACTGTTCAATGTAGAATATTCCTTAAGTTTGGCTTTACTGGCTGGAGTTTTGGAGATAATACCCGTTCTGGGCCCACTGATCACTGCCGTCATAGCATTTATGTTGGTTGCTTTAAGTTCTCCCTTTAAAGCTTTGCTGATAGTTGGATTTTTGGTAGTGATTCAGGAAATTGAAGGGCATATTTTAACACCCGTACTTTCTAAAAAGATAATGAACCTACCCCCAGCTTTAATATTAGTAGCTTTAACCGTTGGGGCTCAGTTATGGGGTTTGATGGGGGCTATTTTAACCATTCCCCTTCTGGGAATTTTATTTGAGTTTATTAAAGATTTCTTGGAAAAAAAGAAACAAATTGATGCACAAAAATCTTAATATGCTTTATGTAGTTGGTACTCCAATTGGTAATTTAGATGATATTTCCGAACGAGTATTAGAGACCTTGGAAGAGGTTGATTTTATTTTAAGCGAGGATACAAGAACAACCCAAAAATTGCTCAATCATTTCGATATTAATACTAAATTAGAGAGTTTTCATCAACATTCCAGTCAGGATAGAATAGACTACCTTTTAAATTTATTGGAAGAAGGAGAAGATCTTGCTTTGGTGACGGAATCAGGTACACCTACTATTTCGGATCCGGGTGGTCGGTTGGTGGATCAGGCTTACGAAGCCGGTTTTGATATAACTCCGATTCCGGGTCCCTCTGCTTTGGTAACGGCCGCCTCTGTTTCTGGGTTTCCTATGAACGATTTTTTGTTTTTGGGGTTTCCGCCTAAAAAAAAGCGTAGTAAGTTTTTTGAAAAAGTTGCCGGGTCTGAATATCCTGTTATTATTTATGAATCACCACACCGAATCATTAAGACTTTGAATGATATTCGTAACGTAGTAAAAAATAATACCAGAATCTTTGTGGGTCGAGAATTAACTAAGAAGTTTGAAAGTCTTTACCGGGGTAAGGTAAGTGAAGTAATTCAAGAGGTTAAGAGTGATCCTCAGAAGGGGGAATATACTATTATAGTAGAGAAGGGTTGACTTTTTCTAATATTTTGTTAGGGTTTCAAGTAGATCATAATTTTTATATAAGGAGGTTTGTATGAAAGAACAGAAGTTGACTAAAAAGTTGTCCGAAAAGAAAGAAACTCCTCTTTTTAGTGGAGAAGTAAGGGATAGTTTAAATAAAAAACTGTATGGTAAGTTTAGAAATCTTTTTCTCCGATCTCAAGAAACTTCGTCCTTGAATTCTATCAAGGAGATTATAACGCGTCCCAGGTTGTCTAAAAAGGTACTTTTAATAAAGAAAGGAAATTCTTTATGGGGATTAGCGGTTATAATTCCGGCCCACGGAGATTTTAACAATCAACTACGAGGTGTGGAATTGGGTTGTGAAAGATTTGTGAACGGTCATACCTGGGAGATCAGAACTTGGGGTAAAGTAGAATTACTTAATGTATTCAGCAGAGTTCGGAGAAATAAACAAATTGATGCGTCCTCTGCCGGAGTAAGAAAAGCTTTTATGGATTTGAACATGAAGATTGGCAGGACTGGTAGAATTGAAAGAGTTTTGGCGGATAGGAATACCCCCAAAGAAGAATTTAATTTCCCCTTTCTAAACTTACTAGCTTGTAAAAAAGTTGATGATAATGAGTGTCACGGACGCGTTACTGATTACGGGAATTATAGAATTGTAACTTTTTAGTTGTTGTATTAGCACCGGCAAATCCCCCAACCCACCTTTGGCTTGCCGGTGCTTTTTTTAATAAAAAAATCCGCCTTGAAGTAGGTTAAAACCTGCACTGCTAAGGAGGCTGTTACAGGCAGGAAATTCTTACTCCAAGGCGGGAGTTGGTGGTATATATGACTTTAAGTAGTATAAAGGTCTTATTCGCAGTCATTAATAAGTTTATTATTTTTAGGCTATTAGTCAAGTCGTTAAACTTGAAAAATACTTCTTTTGCAATTAGAATAATAAAGTCAATTAATTTTTAAATTATGGAAGAATACAAACCTACACAAATTGAACTTAAATGGCAAGAAGAATGGGAAAAAGAAGGATTATATCAACCCGATCTGAAAGAGGCAGATGATCCTTTTTATAATTTATTTATGTTCCCTTATCCTTCAGCCGAGGGCTTACATATCGGGAATATGTATGCTTTTACTGGATCTGATATTTTTGGACGCTTTCAGAGGTTACAAGGTAAGGATGTATTCGAACCGATCGGCTTTGATGCTTTTGGGATTCATTCCGAGAATTACGCTCTGAAACAAGATGAACACCCAAAGGAGCTGACGGAAAGAACTACTTCTCATTTTGAAGAGCAACTGAAAAAAGCTGGTCTCAGCTTGGATTGGTCTCATAAAGTTAATACTACTAAACCCTCTTATTACCAATGGACGCAGTGGTTGTTTTTGCAATTATACAAAAATGATTTAGCTGAAATTAAAACAGCTCCGGTTAACTGGTGTCCTTCTTGTAAAACTGTTTTAGCTGATGCTCAAGTAATTCAAGGAGAGTGTGAGCGTTGTGACACTGAAGTTGAAGAGAAAGAACTTAAACAATGGTTTTTAAAGATAACTGAGTATGCAGAGCAGCTTGATAGTAACTTGGAAGATATTGACTGGTCCGAAAACGTTAAGAAAATACAAAAAAACTGGATTGGCAAAAGTGAAGGAGCAAAAATAGAATTTAAAGTAGAAGGTGACTTTGATAATTTAGAAGTCTTTACTACAAGACCCGATACTATTTTTGGGGCTACTTTTATGGTAGTAGCTCCCGAGCATGAGCTAGCACAAGAGGCAGCAAAAAAAGATGAAAAAGTTAAAGAATATATTAACCAAGCGACTAATAAAAGCGAAGAAGAAAGAAAAGAAAAAGAGAAAAGTGGAGTTGACACCGGCTTTAAAGCCATTAACCCCGCTACCGGGGAGAAAATTCCAGTTTGGGTTTCTGAATTTGTATTAGCTCATTATGGAGGTGGAGCAATAATGGCCGTTCCCGCTCATGATCAGCGTGATTTTGAATTTGCCCAAGAGCACAATCTGGAAATAAAAGAAGTAGTGAGTCCGGAAGGTGAGCCACAAGAATTGGATGAGGCATACGAAGAACAAGGAGTTTTAATAAATTCGGAGCAGTTTAACGATTTGGATTCCAAAGAAGCTAAACATAAAATTACTGATTGGTTGGAAGAGGCAAAAGAAGAAGTAAATTACAAATTAAGGGATTGGTTGATTTCCCGCCAACGTTATTGGGGTCCTCCCATTCCTATTGTTTATTGTAGACAGTGTTGGCAGAACAAAGACGAAGAACAGAAAGAAAAAGCCGAGGAAGGAGTGGATTACACTGTTATTGATGGAGATAAATATGCAATCGTGCCCGTTCCTGAAGAAGAGCTACCCGTTAAATTGCCGGAAATGGAAAATTTTAAACCTACAGGTACTGCTAAGGCTCCTTTAGCTCACAATGATGATTTCGTAAATACTGAATGTCCGGTGTGTGGAGCTGAAGCTCAAAGAGAAACCGATGTTTCTGATAACTTTTTGGATTCAGCCTGGTATTTCTTCAGGTATCCTTCTACCGATGTTGGAGAAGAAGCTTTTGATGAAAAAATTACTAAGAAATGGTTGCCGGTAGATATGTATATAGGAGGTGCGGAACATGCCTGTTTACACTTGATGTATACCCGGTTTATCACTATGGCCTTGCACGATATGAGATTAATTGATTTTGAAGAACCCTTTGATAAATTTAGGGCTAATGGAATGATCACGAGGAACGGAGCTAAAATGTCCAAGTCAAAAGGTAATGTTGTTAATCCTGATGACTTAATAGATAAATACGGAGCGGACTGTACCCGTACTTACTTAATGTTTATGGGGCCTTTTACGGAAGGGGGAGATTTTTCCGAAGAAGGTATTTCCGGTATTGAAAGATTCTTGGATAAAATTTGGAGGTTAAGTTTCAAGGTGGAGGATTCTGATCCTTCGGATAAAGAAGAAAGAGCCTTGCACCAAGCTATTAAAAAAGTTACGGAAGATATTGAAAGCTTGAAATACAACACTGCTATTGCCGCTATGATGGAATACTTGAATGAGTTGGAGGGCAAACCTTCTCGCAAGGCAATTGAGCCTTTGGTTAAAATGATAGCTCCTTTCGCCCCGCATATGGCTGAAGAAATTTGGCGAGAAGTTTGGGGAAACGATGAAAGTATATTTAAGCAAAGTTGGCCTGAATTTGATAAAGACTTAATTAAAGAGGAAGACTTTACTTTGATTATTCAAGTTAATGGAGATGTGCGAGGACAAATTGAAGCGGAAAAGGGAATTTCCAAAGAAGAAGCTAAACAGTTGGCATTAGATTCGGGTAAAGTTGATAAGTGGGTGGAAAACAAAGATATCAAGAAAACTGTTTTTGTAGGGGATAAGTTAATTAACTTTGTAGTTTAAAGCAAATTAAAAAACAAATAGGAGGTGTAATAATGATTAACCGTTTTCTTGTTAAGTTGAACGAAAAACTGTCAGAGATGTCTGGGATGGAATTTATTTTCAAAGTATCGTTAATTTTAATACCTATCGCCTTCTGGGCAGCTATAAGTTGAAATAAATTTTAGAAGGGGGGGTGTAGAAGCCCCCTTTTTGTGTTATTATAATTTACTATGAATAATAAAAAGAAAATTGCAGTGATTGGAGGAGGTACTGGAATCTACTCTGTTTTAACCGGACTTAAAAAACATCCAGTTGATATTTCTGCTATAGTCACTATGGCTGATAGTGGGGGTTCTACAGGAGTTTTAAGAGAAGAATTTGGGATTCTGCCTCCCGGTGATATTAGAAGAGCTTTAGTGGCTTTATCCGAATCAGAAGAATTACTGTGTGATTTATTTACTTATCGTTTCAAGAAAGGAAATATAGAGGGACATAGTTTTGGTAACTTGTTTTTGACTGCCCTTTCTAAGTTAGAAGGTGACTTTCAGCAGGGAATTCAGCAGGCGATGAAATTATTGAATGTAAAAGGTAAAGTAATTCCCGTTACCACTGAAGATGTTGATCTTTTTGCGGAATTGGAGAACGGTCAAGTTATTGAGGGAGAAGCTAATATTGATACACCTCAACACGATGCAAGTTTGAAAATAGAGAAAGTTTTTTTAAAACCCGAGGCGGAGATCAATCCCCGAGCGGAACAAGCTCTAAAAGATGCGAATGCCATTATAATTGGTCCCGGAGATTTGTATACTAGTATAATCCCTAACTTATTGGTTAAGGGTGTACCGGAAGCAATTAAGGCTAGTAAGGCTGATAAGTTCTACATATGCAATTTAATGACTAAGCATGGGGAAACTCACGGATTTAGTGCTTCTGATTTCGTTAATACTATAAAAGATTATTTGGAGGGAGATGTTGATTACGTGCTAGTAAATAACAAGAGACCTTCTTCAGAAAGAATTGAAGAGTACGAACAGGAAGGAGCAGAATTTGTTGACTCTCCAGGATTAAAAGGTCCATTTAAAATAATAAAAGAAGATTTAATTAGAGGTTCGGGTTACATTAGACATGATCCCGAAAAAACTGCTCAAGTAATTTTAAACAATGTCAATACATAATCTATTTTCCCCAAGAATAGTTCATTACCTACTAAAACGGAGGGCTAATCAATTTTTTGCTAGTGTCGCTATACGTAAATTGGCTCTGGGAATGATAACCATTTTTGAGCCAATTTTCTTTTACCTTTATTTTGGTAAATCTTTACCCTTAACTTTTCTTTATTTTGCCGCTATTTTTGGTTTGTACGGGCTACTGGCAGTGTACGGAGGAAAGATAATGGCAAAGATCGGATTGAAGCATTCTATGCTCAGCTCTCACTTCTTTTACTTTGCTTATTTCCTCTG
>JAZKSW010000015.1:0-12596 GCA_036625875.1 Minisyncoccota bacterium | reverse complement strand
CGTCTTCCAGGACAGTTGCCAGTCTTTTAAAACGGGACTGGAAGTGGAAGTAGTTGAGGCATTACCCTTCAGTTTAAGTTTAGGGTATTCATTGACATCCAAGCTGGAAATATCTACCGGAGAAGTGTTAAATCCTTCCGAATTGCCATCTAAATCCGAATCGGGAACCAGATACCAATCGGTACTGGTGGCCCAATAAAGTTGGTAACTGAACTTACCGATAGTTTCTGAGTCAGACCAACTCAATTCATCCCATTTTTTTAAACTATCGGGATTAATTCCGACAGAAAACAAGTAACCGGAGGTAGCGGTCGGCTCTACTTGCCCATCTTTCACTTCCAAGCCGTTGATTTCAGAAATCTTACTTTCATCTGCAAAAGAATCTTCCCACGTTTCTATAGACCAAGTTGATAAAGTATCTACCAATAAAGTACTAACCTCGTCAATCGAGAAACCGAGATTCGTAACTTCTCCTTCCAAGATTACCGGATTGGGTTTTTCCGGATTCGCTATCTCATCACTGCCATAGGTGCTGCTGGTACTAAATTCATCTTTGGAAACTATTACCTTGTAAGTAGATGTAGCTAACGGAAAGTCATGCTTCCCGTTAGATGGTTGATAAGAATCCACCAATTCGTTGGTTTCAGCATCATAAATTTCAATTAAAGGAGAACTAACCAAAGAACCAGCGGCATCAAAAGCAGAGACGGAAAGTATACCTCCCGGTTGTTCCTGACAAACGGCTATTTCTTCCGTTTGGTCGGTAGGAGCTATATCGGTAATCAATTCAACATCATCATCGCCCCAGCCTACACTTACCTGAGCACGCTTGTAATCCCAATCACATTCAGACTCGTCCAAACCATCAGCTTCATCGGTCATTAATTTAACTTTAATCTCTATGTTATAAGTAAGATTATTACGAACCGTACTGGTACTCTGAGGTAAAACACCTTGAGCATAAGGTAGCTCCGCATCTTGAGTTCCAACTTTTAAATAAGGGAGGTTTCTAATCCGTTCCATCTGTTCATTAGCAATAGCAGATGCAGTAATTTTCTTTTCACTTCTTTGTAAAACCTTGCCTATCAAGCGGTAAGCTCCAAAAATCCCCATAAAAATGAGGACTAGTAAAAATACACCAACTAACACTTCTATCAATGTAAAACCTTTTTTTATCATAAAGCGCTAATCATGGAATACATGGGCTGGATCATAGAAACAGCGAAAAACCCCACTATTCCTCCGATTAAAAGCATTAAAATCGGTTCCACTATGGAAGCGAGATTTTTAGTGCTTCGTGTAACTTGACTCTCATAAAAATCAGCTAATTTATCTAAGACTTCGGAGGTTTCTCCCGTTTCTTCTCCTACTTTCAACATTTGAATAACCAACGAAGGATAAACTTGATGGGGAGCCAATGATTCGGATAAGTTGGCTCCTTTTTTAACGTTTTCAGCCGATTCCCTTATTGCCTTGCTGAAATAAAAATTACTTAAAGAATCGGAAATAATATTCAAAGACCTCACAATAGGAACTCCGGAACTGGTTAAAATTCCAAGAGTTCTGACCGTAGAAGCAGAATTGGTTTTAATAACAATAGAAGAAATGATAGGAACTTTTAAAATAACGGAATCAAATGCCTTTTTACCAGCATCGGTATTTAAAACCCATCGGAACAAAGCTATTAATCCTATAAAAACTAAAGCAACCCATAAAAAATTACTGGAAAGAAAACCCCCCAAGCCGATAACAAATCTAGTAGTAGCCGGCAATTCCAAGTCCAACTCTTTAAATGTCTCAGCCAATTGGGGAACCACCATTACCAGCATTAAAATTCCGATACCGATCATCGCGGTAATAATGACAGCGGGATAAATTAATGCTCCTTTAATCTTTGATTTCATATCGTGAGTTCTCTTCATATGAAAGGCGAGGTTTTTTAAAACCGTTTCTAAATTACCGGTTTCCTCTCCGATTTCTATCATGCTGCAGTATAGATCCGAAAAGATTCCAGTATCCCGTAAAGTTTCAGAAAACTCATCCCCCTTAACTATCCTTTTTGCCATACCCTTAATAGCTTCTTTAAGTTTTTTACTATCTACCTGGGAAGAAATTACTCTTAATGAACGAGGTAAAGGCATCCCCGCTCCGATCATGACTCTTAAATTACGAGTAAACATCAACTTATCTTGGAGAGAAACACCAAAAAAAGAAAGATTAAAGGAGAAACCTTGATCTCCTTTTTCTTCATGCTCGGCAGAAATAAGGGTTAAGTCCTTTTTACGGAGAGAGCGGGCCAAGCTTTTCTTATTTTCAGAATACTTGTTACCTTCTTCTTTCTCTCCGGATTGTGTTCTAGCAATATAATTATAATGGGGCATATTTCAATTATTCCATGGTTACCCTTAATATTTCCTCAATCGTAGTGAGTCCTTGAGCTGCTTTGATAAATCCATCTTCGATCATAGTTCTCATTCCTTCGGATTGAGCTTGATGATAAATTTCATCGGTAGTAGCTTCCGCCGTAACCATTTGTTTAATGGTTTCGTTAACGGGCAGTACTTCAAAGATACCCACCCTTCCTTCGTAGTTACCCTCTTCCTCGGGCCGGTAAAATTCTACATCTCCGAAGGAATCATTGGGTTGAGCTATACCTTTGTCTTTCAAAATTTCTAAAATTCTATCTACGTCACAATAATTCCTCAAATCCTCCACTCGCTCTTCATCCAAAGTATAAGCTTCCTTGGGATCATCCAACTCTCTTACCAATCTTTGAGCCACCACTACATTCAAGGTAGAGGAAATCAAAAACGGCTTAACCCCCATGTCAATTAAACGAGGAACAGCTCCGGCAGCATTGGTGGTATGCAGAGTGGATAAAACTAAGTGACCGGTCAGAGCTGCGTTGGTCGCCAAACTTGCTGTTTCATTGTCTCTAATTTCTCCCACCATGATAATATCTGGGTCTTGTCTCACCAGGGCACGAAGTCCAGTAGCAAAATTCAAACCTACATCACGATTAACTTGAGTTTGATTTATCCTCGGCATTCTGTATTCAATAGGATCCTCAATAGTAGAAATGTTAACCTGAGGGGTTTCCAGGATTTCCATCATCGTATAAAGGGTAGTAGTCTTACCGGAACCGGTAGGACCGGTAACTAAAATCATCCCCACCGGCTTCTTTAGATTAACATGTACATTTTCTAAGGCCTCGTCTCTCAAACCAAGGGATTCCAGGGTAAATCCTTTAGTCTGCTCGGGTAAAAGTCTCATCACTACCTTTTCTCCCGCATAAACCGGTAATATCGAAACACGAACGGAATAACGATAATCTTCTCTTTCTATTTTAAAACGTCCATCCTGGGGTCTTCGGTGTTCATCTAATTTTAAATCGGCCAGTACTTTAATCCTGGCCACAATTCCATCAGCAGTTTCTTTGGGTAAGGTCATAGCATCGTGCAATACCCCATCAATTCTATAGCGTACAATGACATTCTTTTCCGTAGGTTCAATGTGAATATCGGAAGCTCGCTGCATAATAGCATGATTAATCAAAGTATCCACAATTCGAACCACAGAAACTTCCTGAGCTACCTCTTTTAGTCTTTCTTCTTCGTGTTCCTTTTTTTCTTCCTCTTTTTCAATTGGCTTAATTTGCTCAGCCTCTTCCTGGATAATATCTCCGAACTCAGCCTTCAAGGATTCTTGGTACTGGCGAAGAGCCGTTTTAATACTCTCCGGAGTCGTTAAACGAGGTTTGATTTTCAAGCCCGCTTTTTTCTTAATAAACTCAATAGTTTTCAAGTCCCTGGGGTCAAGCATCGCTACCTGCAGCTCATCTCCTTCTTTGTCAAAAGCTATAACATCATGAGAGCGAGCAATAGGTTCGGGAATAATTTTCAGGACCTCAGGATCTATTTGCCTATCTTCTAAATCAACAAAGGGGACACCTAAAATGTAAGCATTAAGTTTAAGTAATCTTTCTTCGGAAATTAAATCCTTTGAAACTAAAATATCTCCAACTCCCTGTTCGGAGTTTTTAGCTTGTTCTTTAGCTTGCTCAAATTCCTCTTCAGTCACCAAATTAGCATCCATTAAAAATGCCTTTAATTGTTGAGGTTCAACTTCCATGTATTAATCTTCTAAACTTTTTTCTATCTTATTTAAAACCTCATCTAATTTATAATCGGATTTTACTAAATAAGTTGTAACACCCATTTCCAATGCTTTTTGCACGTCATCCGTACCTTCAAGATTAGTAAGAATTATTACGGGAATATCTTTGATTTCTTCTTTTGCCTTTAGTTTTTTTAACACCTTAAACCCATGCAATTTGGGTAAAATTAAATCCAATAAAATTAAGTCCGGGTTTTCTTCTTTAGCCTTCTTGAAGCCCTCTTCTCCATTCAAGGCAGATATTACTTCATAACCTTCATTCTCCAATAAATCCCGGAAAGTTTTTTGGAGGTTTCTTTCATCTTCTACAAATAATATAGTTGACATAATTTAATTAGTTATTAACGGGTAATGTAAACCAAAAAGTAGAGCCCTGACCTTTCTCGGATTCAAACCAAATTTTTCCTCCCGACTGGCGAATAATTTTCTTCACGATGTACAAACTCAAACCGGTACCTCGTACTTGGTGTTCAGCAGCATTTCTACTTCGGAAAAACTTTTTAAAGATATAACCCTGATCTTCTTCGGGAATTCCAATACCGTCGTCTTCAATTTTAAATTGCACCCTACTTCCTTTCTTGGTTATAGTAATATCCACTTTTCCTTCTCCATCAGTATAGCGAATAGCATTGTCCAACAAATTCTCAATTACCATCTTAATTTGATTACGATCAACTTTAACTTCGGGTAAATCAGAGTCAGCTTCAATCTTTATCTCTACATCCTGTGCTCCGGAAAGAAATTCAAACTCGGACAAGACTCTCCTAGTCAATTTCTCTAACGAAACATTTTCCGGTTGAAAGGCTAACTCTTCGTCCTGGATTCGCGAAACGGTAACCAAATCAGAGATTAACTTCTGCATCCGACCTACGTTTTCCTTAGCCATCCTAAAGTAGTCCATTTGGTCTTCTCCTAAATCTCCTATTCTTTCCGATTCGATCATTTCCGTAATCCACTTCAAATTGGATAAAGGACTTCTCAATTGATGAGAGGCAACATCAATAAACCTGGACTTCATTCTTACCGCTTCTGCCAGTTTTTCAAAACTCCTGGTGATTATAAAGGAAATTACAAGTAGAACTGTTGAAAGAACCAACACTATCAAAGCTACTGTCAAGGGAGCTTCAATAAACTTTGTTCCTATCAAGTAACTAAATACAGCACTGGCGATAATAACAATCCCCATTATTAGGAACAAAAATTGAGGACATTGCCATAACGGAAGATCATATTCACGACATTGTTTTAATAAGTTAAGTTTCTCAAATATATTAATCATATTGTTTTATTAAAATTATATAACTCAGCAGCAACGCCAACTTAAAGATTGCTTCACTTTCAATTATAACACACAGAAACAAAGTAAAAAGTGGAGAATGAACGTAATTTGATTTTTAACGCCCTATCTGGTAAGATTTAAATAAGTTCGGAGCGTAGCCTAGCGGTTTAAGGCGCGTGCTTTGGGAGCACGAGATCGCCGGTTCAAATCCGGCCGCTCCGACGTGCGATAGCCTGCGGGTGTAGCTCAATGGTTAGAGCCCCTGGTTTCCAACCAGACGATGAGGGTTCGATTCCCTTCACCCGCTCCGCCAATTCTCTGCTGCTGCAGAGCGCTTTACAATACAAAAGCCAACGGAACATATCCGTTGGCTTTTTGTAGTAAGCCTAGGCCTGAGCTCTCTTTCAAACTCTTACTTTACGGCTTCTTTTAGGTTCTTGCCAGCTTTAAACTTAGGTACAGTACGTGCAGGAATTTGAATTTCTTCTCCGGTCTGAGGGTTTCTTCCTTTGCGAGCTTTTCTGTCAGAAGTAGTAAACTTACCAAAACCGGTTAAGCGTACTTCTTCTTTATTTGTTAAAGCCTTGGTAATTTCATCAGTAAGAGTATCAAGGCAAAGCTTAGCATCCTTCTTGGATAGATCTGCTTTTTTAGCTAAAACATCAACTAATTCTCCTTTGTTCATAATTTTTGATAAATTTTTAAATAAACATTGAAACCGACCTTTAAGTTGCATATTCTGTTACTCGTTTTTCTCTAATAACGTTGATCTTAATTTTTCCGGGATAACTCATTTCTTTTTCCATCTTGTCTGCAATACTACGGGCTATCTTCTCAGAAGTCAAGTCGTCTATTTGATCGGGTTTAACAAAAACCCTAACTTCTCTTCCGGCGTGCAACGCCCACGCTTTTCGAACTCCATTGAATGAACAGGCTAAATTTTCCAATTCCTCCAGTCTTTCAAGGTGCTCTTCAACATTTTCTTTGCGAGCTCCGGGCCTAGCCCCAGATATAGCATCTGCAGCTTGAACCAAGGTAGCTTCCACGTTCTCAGCGGGATAATCTTCATGGTGAGACCTCATAGCGTTAATCACTTCTTGTTCTATTCCAAACTTGTTCAATATCCTCATGCCGATGTTAACATGAGAGCCTTCTACTTCATGGTCTACCGCCTTGCCGATATCATGGAGAAGACCTGCCTTCTTAGCCACTTCGGGTCTAGCTCCCATCTCACTGGCCAGGGTTTGTGCCAAAAAGGCCGTCTCAATAGAATGAAGCAGTACATTCTGACCAAAACTGGTTCGATAATGCAATCTTCCCAATAATTTAACCAGTTTGGGGTGCAAGTCCGCTATCTCTACCTTGTAAACAGCAGCTTGACCCGCTTTTTTAATTTGTTCGTCTATTTCATTCTCTGCTTTTTTTACTTCGTCTTCGATCCGAGAAGGTTGAATTCTACCATCTTCTATTAAACTTTCCAAGGCAGTCTTCGCTACTTGTCTCCTTATTGGATCAAAACCTGAAATTACCACTACTCCGGGCGTATCGTCAACAACAACCTCAACACCCGTCTCTTTTTCCAAAGCATTAATATTGCGTCCTTCTTTACCAATAATCCTACCTTTTATATCATCATCCGGCAAGGAAACCGTAGTTGTAGTAATTTCTTGAGCTTGATCTACCGAACACTTTTGAATAGCAGTTGCAAGCATTTCTTTGGCTTTCTCTTCATACTTTTCCCATCCTTGTTGTTCCAATTCCCTCATTTTAGCTAGAATCTCTTGCTCATGTTGCTGTTCCAAATTATCCATCAACTGACGTTTAGCCTCTTCTTTACTCATTCCCGCAACATCTTGTAGTTTCCTATTAACATCCTTTTGCGCTTTTTTAAGCTTATTCTCTAATTGCTTTAATTGTCTGACCTTCTGTTTAAACTGAGACTCTTTTTCTTCCAACCGAGAAAACCTTTCATCTAATTTATGCTCTCTTTTCAATAATAATTTGTCGGCCTTTGAAATTTCATCTCTTTTCTTACGGTACTCCTTTTTGGCCTTTTCTTTAATTTTATCGGCTTTCTTCTTGGCCTTTTTAATTATCTTTTGGGCCTTCTCTTTGGCTTGTTCTTGTTTTTTCTGAACTCTTGCCTCCAATGTCCCGGATCTCCTACGTAAAAGAGTTTGCCGGGCGTAATAACCTAAAGCCGTACCTACGCCTAGGCTTACTACACCCACTAACAGCGTAGTTAAAGTCATGATTTGATTTAACCTCTTTCAAAATCTGTTGGTGCAGATATTCCAATTTAATTTTAATTTGCTATCCGTGGTTTTCACCAGCAGATTCTTAATGAGAGTTAAGATTTCAAAGCTTAATAACAACATTCTACTTTAATTTTAACTGAAAACGCGGAAGAAGTCAATAAACCCTGTTAACAAGGGAATTGTGTTTTTAAAATAAATAAAGACCCCGATCAATGACCGAGGTCTTTAAACTTCGTAATATCAGAAAGTAATTCCTAGTCTGAAGCTGGGCATTGCTCCCGAAAAACCAGGCCGTACAGATAATCTCGCTTCCAGAAATGGCTTAACTTTCCCCTTTAAAATAGGATTAAAATCAAGAATACTGTTTGCTGATAACTCATAGAAAGAAAGGGTTGATCTCCTAGTCATAGTTCCACTTGATTTTACATTGATGTGGATTCCGGCTCCGCCTCCAAATCGAACTTGCCGAATCATGCCCCAATTAAACTCCATCGGAGCGGAATAAATTCCTATTCCAGTAGATAAAATCTGTCCAGAAGAAAATTGATTCTGCCAACGCGAAACATATCCCAAATGACTTCTAATCATCAAACTATCCAAGGAAAGATCAACTAATACTTCAGGACTCAATCGGAATACTTTTAAACCAATCCCTAAACGCAAAGAAGAAGCCTGCATTCTCCTGGTACTTGCCCGAGAAACACTCGTAACCAATACCATCAACATTAACATTATTACCAACATTACAAGGGGTTTTTGAAAGGTTCTCATTGAAATCTACCTCCTTATTTGAAAATAGTGTTCTTCATCTGCCTTCTTTATACAATAATTTATATATTTTGTCAAGTTAATAAATTTGTCCTCCTAAAGCAA
The DNA here is from genome assembly GCA_036625875.1 of Minisyncoccota bacterium. Classification (GTDB taxonomy): domain Bacteria; phylum Patescibacteriota; class Minisyncoccia; order Minisyncoccales; family JAZKSW01; genus JAZKSW01. The sequence continues at coordinate 4,010 of JAZKSW010000015.1, read as the reverse complement.
AGAGTCCGGCCAAGAGCCGGACTCTTATTAATCTTATTTAATCCTAACTCTTACTTCACTATACAAATTCGGCAAGGCTCCATAACACCTAAGGCATCCCAGCAATTTGTCCAATCATATCCCGTAGCAATGCCCTTGTGGGCTTCATTCCAAGCTCCTTCGTACTTACAACTACCTCCTAGCCTACAACCGGCGTCATATGCTTCACTCCAGGAACTTTCTTCGTCTTTCACCCAGAGAGTACCCACATCACCTCTTACCTCGGAAGGACAGGTATAATTACCGGCACTATTACCTATCTTACAATATTCTTCTTTCTCATTGACAGGAGCAATTCCAGCTTTAACTCCTAAAGCATTAGCAGATGTTGGTGAAAACTGATCTACATGCAATTCATAGGACCATGCTACGGGTATTCCACAATTAGAATAAAAACCTTCGCCTAATTTGGCCTTATAAGGCCAATCACAATTTATATTTTGCACGTAAACTCCATCTGAACCATTAAACGGACAATCGGGTAAATCAATATCAAGTCCTCCTCCAGTACTACCACAGTCATCACAACTTCCGGAAGTACAACCACATGAACAATCTCTTACTTTTTCAGCGCCACAAGAATTGTAATCCCAGTCGTAATAACAACTTCCTCCGGAACAACCTCTTTCTCTTTCGTCGTAGATACCCCACACATCTCCATTTCTACAATAATCATACCGATCGCCACCGGTATCACAATAATTTGAACCACAGTTCTTATCATCTTCCCATTCATCGGTGCAGGGATCAGAATCAGTATCTCTACATTCCTGAACGGTATTTCCGGAACATCTGGTATCCCCTTCATTACAAACATCATCACAAGTAGAATAGCCGCAAACACCGTCTACTTTGTGTTCGGTCGGTGAGACTGAACAATCTACTGAACAAGAATCACAACTACCATTGGAACAGGTTCTCGTACAAGAATCGGAAACACTATAAGAGTCTTTAGTACCGTCACCGTCGTAATCTACCAAAGTTTCTCCGTCACAATAATCATCGTAGGTTTGTGAACAAGAGTTAGTACCACAATTGTCACCGTCAGTGTTTCTACTAATAGTACAACTTTCGGATTCGGTGTGAGTGTCGGAACAACTTCCTCCACTACAGGTTTTGTAGTCTTTGTATCTTAAGCCTGTTGCCGATTCGTCACAAGTACTGTCGTAAGTAGCATCACAACTACTCCAGCTGTCTTCTTCCTGACATCTTACTCCGTCCGTATCCCTGGTTTCACAAGTTGCAGTTTCTTCTACACACTGTGAATACTCGGATTCGGGGTTTTCACAATAACGATTTATGTAATTTTTTTCTTCATCACATTGATTTTCGTAAGTACAATCACCGTCTGAAGGACATTCACTGTCGCTGTCACAGGCATCTCCCGGACAGTTGGTACAATACTGTGAGTATTCATCGTCACAATCTCCTTGGTGAGGACTGCTAATAGAACTTAAAGTACGGTAACCGCTTTGACAATTTTGGTCTTTCGAATATTCGGGACTGCCCAGCCAACATCCGTCTCCATCTTTGTCTTCTACGCACATATAACCTTTCTTCAGGGAAGCTCCTTCACCAAAAATAATATAGTCCATAGGATAAACGCTATGACCGGGATTCCAAACGAAAGTAACGCCTTCTCCCAATTGCAGAGTATTACCTTCTTCTATCTCAACATCACCTCCCGCTACCCCGGAAACGGGATCATTTATAAGTTGGGAATCTTCCATCTTGCAACCTCCTCTTGAAGGAAAATTACAAGAAGCTGCTCTTGCTGTATTGATAAAAAAGCCGGTAAAAAAGTTTTTAACTCTACTTTGTTTTCCTTTAACCTCCCAAAAGAAAGTAATTTCATCTTTGTTTTCCTCTTGATCTGTAACTTTGAAAATAGTTTTGCACTGCCCTACGGGTAACTTGTTAGAAATTTTCACTTCTTTTTGCCATACCTCCTGAGCGGGATGAGACGAATCATCTCTTTCAAACCTACTCAAGGAATAAGTTTGTTGTTGATCACCACAATTAATTTCACCTTTGAGCTGTTTAATCGAATGTTCGGAATTAAGCTTTACTTGCACTTTCTGTTGTTCTCCCTTTTCCGCTTCGTAAGGCTCCACTTTGATTTCATTGAAAGTGGGAGTGCCTTCTCCTCCCGAAACTCGAAAGGTGCGTACATCTTCAGTAAAACTTAGCCCTTCCTGGGCTTCAGTAGCATTGGCCTGTTGATTGGAGGGTTCGGGAGCCTTCTGCTGCATTACCACCCAGGTACCTGCAGCCATTACTGCTACTAGGGCTAATAATATGAATAGTATGGATTTGTTACGTGAATTAGGCATAATTATTGGTTAAGTTGCCAACGAAATGTGTATTGATTATGAACCTTGTTTTGATCAACAGCTTTAAAAACTGCTGTGCATTGTTGAGTTTTAGCATCTTTAGGAATTTTTACGGTTGCCTGCCATAATTCCATTTGTTCACCGTTTTTGGTCTGTTGAAAAGCTACGGTCTTCTTGATGCCACAAGTTATTTCTGCTTCCACTTCTTTCAAAGGAGCTCCGTTTTTAATACCTAGTCTCATTTTTTGCATTTCTCCGGGTCTTGCTTCCAGGGGATCAAACACTAACTTGTTAAAATTCGGTTCACCTTTACTTTTAACATTAAAAATAACTCCCCGGTTGGAGAGTTCAAAAGGTTCCACCAGACTAGCCTGATGAGATTGATTTTCTTCTACGGACGCAGTACCTTTATTTGTTTTTTGAGTTTGGTTCACCCCCAATAAAATAGCTATTGCTGCTATTACGAGGAGAACCAGAAAGATAGATAAATTACGTGTGAGAGTAGACATCACTTGTTAGCGTTAATGTAATTTCTTATATTTTGATTCGGGTGTAAATTACTCTTCTTGTCATAATCTACTCTCGTGCCAATCAGACGGAAGGAAAAACTGACATCCTTGCCTTCCATGGATTTTACTTTTAATTCGGAACCTTCCACATCGGCATAAAGACTAGCCGGTCCTTGTGGCGTCACAAAAGGCTTAATAGAATTTTCTTTAACTATATTCCAGAATAACCATAAGTCGGAACCTTTTTCCTGAGCAGCCAAGTCAATAATTTTTTTATCACCTTCCAATTCCGACTCTCCCACTACTTCGGCTTTTAGACCAATAAAATCGGCCATGTAAGTAGCATATTTCTCTTCACCTACCTTGTAAACAGGGTCTACCTGGTTAACAGTAATTTTGTTAACCCCGGAAATATTATTATTGCCGTCGTTCGGATCCAAGCGAATAGGACCACTTACTTTGAGTCCGTCATCAGTAGTATCGGAACTTCCTATTGATAAACCGTAATTGGAATCATAGCCGGAACCTGCTGCAAGGTCCGTTTGAACCCCCAGCTTACCGGCTTTTGCTTGACCAGCTCCGGAAACGTTCAGAGGAGCAGCGACATTTCCTCCGGGAGGATCCTGAGAAGGAGGGGTCCAAGCTAAAGTTATTAAAACCATTCCCAAACTCAGAATTACCACTCCCAACAAAATAGCTATGCTTCGCTCCGCATTGTTTTTGAAAAGTTTTTCCAGTAATTTCATAACTATTTTATTATATTACACTTAATTTTTTTCTACAATGTGGAAAACTTAAAAGACCCGCCCTACTAAGGCGAGTCTTTTACTTTCAAACTTTGTGAGGATTTTACTCTTTGGATTCGATAACCTCGTCCACAATCCCGTAATCTTTAGCTTCTTCTGCACTTAGGTAAAAATCACGATCCGTATCCTCTTCAATCTTTTCCAGTGGTTGACCGGTATGATCTGCAAGAATGTTATTCAGCTTCTTTTTAATCTTGGCTATTTGCTTGGCAGTAATCTCAATTTTAGCTGCTTCCCCTTTCACTCCACCTGCAACTTGGTGCAACAATACTTGAGAATTAGGCAAAGCGAAGCGCTTTCCCTTTTCTCCTGCAGATAACAAA
>JAZKSW010000001.1:0-44957 GCA_036625875.1 Minisyncoccota bacterium | reverse complement strand
CACTCTCGGGTTTTCAGATTGGTTGAAGAGTTATCACAGGAGAGTATAATAAAGTAATAGTAAGCAATATTATTTAAATTATGGATATTTTAATTTGGGCCTTAGTTATTAGTTTCTTTATTTTATTAGCTTCGATTCCTTTTACAATATATTTACATCGGGGAATACTTAAGTCTACACAAAAAGAGGATCCGTCCTCTTCATTGCTTGCTGGATACGGAGGATTACTTTTAGTAAATATAGGTATAGGAATTGCTTTAGTTACTAGTGTTCTATCGGTAGAGCCAAATTACAGTGGGATGTTTATTGGCATGGGGGGATTTGGACAGGCTATGGCAGCCGCTCAAGTTATTATTTTACTTATAATTACTTCTTTAGTCGAAGGCATAACCACTATGCGTTTTTTAAGAAAGCACGGCGAAACAACTTCATCAGAGGATATAATGCTATGGGTAATTATTGCTTGCTTGTTAGCTCCTTTATTATTTGTTCTTTATGTGGTTGTTTTATAATTATTTATTAATAATCATTCGTTAATATATACTAAAATGCATTCAAATAAAGGTTTATCAACTCCAATTACTCTTCTTATTGTATTAGTAATCACCTCTCTTGTTATTGGAGGAATTTCTTTTTGGCAATTCACTGTTAAAGGACAAGTTTCTCTAAACCCCCTTCAATTATTTGGGGGTAAGGGGGCTCAAAATTATATGAATAGAGCAGAATCTAAATTTAGTGAATTAGAGAGCATAGAAGAGAAAGATAGAGAGTCACTTTCCAAGTTGAAGAAAGCAACATCTCTTGCGAATAAGGCAACCAAACTGGACCCTGATAATCCAGAACTTTGGTATCGGCAAGGTAACATTTATTTTAAAGTAATGAGCTTTAATTTAAAAAAAGATTCACAAATGGTAAAATCAGTTGCTAAAGACCAAGCAATAAAAAGCTATAAAAAAGCTCTGGAATTAGCCCCCGGTAATGATATTTACCAGAAGAAACTGGAAGAAGCAAAGGAAACAAAAGTTAATCCTTAAGCCTTTAAACTTAAGCTCCGCCTGAGGGTTTTGTAGCAAGAGAGTATAATAAAACAAGAGGCTTAAACTAATCTAAATTATGAATAAATTACTTCTAGTCTTAATAATATTTTTAGTATTATTTTTCGCATTTGTAGGGTTAAGTGGGTTTAATCAGCAAACTGGTTCTAAACATTGCAATACGGATGAAGACTGTGTAGCTTTCGGGAAAGCAGGAGACTGCAATTGTGGTTGTTATAATAAAAATGATACTCCTTGGTTTCATTCTCCGATATTTCCTCTTAGTTTAATAGGACACTGTCAAACTATCTGTCCGAGCGATTGTGGATGTATAGGGGGAGAGTGTAAGTAGTAGTGTTAGGTCATCTTAAGTAGTAAGCTTTGGGTTACTGGTTTAATATAGTTCGAACGTCGTACGGTAAACGGAGCATGTCACCCGAGAGTAGAGCACTCTCGGGTTTTTAAATTGGTTGAAAAACTATAGCAGGAGAGTACAATAAAATAAGTATCCAAGGTTTTAATATTTTAATTAAATTATTAAACTATGGATTTAAACAAAAGGGACGAAAAACAAAATGATAAAGAGTCTGTTATAGGAAAATTGCTTGGAGTGAGGCTTCCGGGCATAGCTTTTACTTCATATTGGGATATTATTGTTACCGATAAAGCAGTTTACTTTCTAAAGAGAAGAAAGGTAATTTCCTGGACTGCTAGTGCCTTTAGTGCCTTTCGAGACCTTTCTTATAAATCGCAAGTCCGAGCGGAAAAAGATAAAAAGCTTTCGTACTTTTTATCTCAAGCAAAAGAAAAAATTAAGGTGGGAAGAAATCAATTAAACTACATTGATTTTAAAGAAGGGTTTTTTGGAGACAAAGTAGCAGTTAATACTACGGATGAAGTATACTCGTTTAAACTTTCCTCGAAAAAGTTCAATTTATTACAATCTTCAATGGAAAAATTAAAATCTCTTCGCAGTACCTCTCGAGAAGGAGCTCAAGGAACTCCTGAACTTAAAGTAATCAGTAAAACCCAGGACTTGCAAGAAAAAGAGAATTTTAATGCATATCTTAATAGATGGTCCTGGGGAGCTTTTTCTTTGAGTTTCATCTGGACTCTTGTAAATAAGCTTTATCTTAAAACCATCCTTTATCTTCTACCTATTTTAATTCCTTGGGGTCTCCAATCACTGATAACTTATTTATGGCCTCCCAATGCCTATCCTACAATTTTGATTGTTGGTTTATCTGTATTGAGTACTATTGGATTTCTTTTGGTGGTAACTTATTTAGGGCGTAATGGTAGAAAAATTGCTTGGAATTCTAGGCAGTGGAAGAGTAAGGAAGAATTCCGGAATAGACAAAATATATTTGATAAAGTTGGCGCAGCCTTTTTCATTGTTGTTATAGTTTGCTTAATACTATTGGCTTAAAGCAGTTCGAACATCGTCTGGTAAATTTATCCCGCACCTTATAAGGTGCGGGGCGGAGCATGCACCACAGTTTTGGATTGGTTTAACCAGTCCAAAACTCTATGTATATGGGGTTTATTCTATTTTACCCGAGAGCTATGTCGTGTACCCGACGTGGTACTGCGGTAGAGCACTCTCGGGTTTTTACTTCGGCTACGCTCAGCACAAGTTCCTTGGTTGAAGGTTTGTAGTAGGAGAGTATAATAAAGTAAGCTTTGGGGGGGTTGAATTTAGTTGATAAGGATGCTTAAAAGTAATAAAATAGAATAAGTAAGAAGTATGAAAAGAGCTTGCGTATTTGGAGCCAGCATTACTAGCGGGAAGAATGACTTCAAGGAAGGAGGATGGTGTGATCTTCTAAAGAGATACCTTTTTGGGAAAGGTATCTTTGTTTATAATCTGGGTGTTTCTGGAGACGATACCAACGATTTGCTTAAAAGATTTGATAATGAATGTGAAGCTCGGCGCCCAGATATAATAATTTTTGCAATTGGCGGTAATGACACTCAGTATTTCATTAATGAAAAGCAATTTAGAGTTGATATTGAAGATACGATTGAAAACTTCAGAGAACTCCTTGATAAAGCTAAAGATTATACCTCTCACGTGATTGTAATCGGTTTAACGCGGGTAGACGAAGAAGTTATTAATTCAGTTTATATAGAAGAAAAAGGTAAATGTTATAAAAATAAGTTTCTAGAGAAATATGATAAATCAATTGAGAAGGTTTCATCTGAGCAAGACGTTCATTTTATACCAACGTTCGATGTGATTGACAAAAGCGACTTGGATGATGGATTGCATCCAACTCCGAAGGGGCACAAAAAATTATTTGTTAGGATAAGGAACTACATAGATAACCTTGATTTATATTGAAAATAATTTTGTTTGGGTAGAGTATTCCCGGCTTTTAAAATTGTTTCATGGGAAGTATTATTAAAGCGAGCCCACAATGCTGTCTTCGAAAAGAGGGCAGTTTTTTGTTAGAATGAAGCAATTATGAAGAAAATATTATTTATTTGTCGGGGAAACGTTGCAAGAAGTCAAATAGCGAAAGAGATTTTTAATAAGCAAGCCGGTGAGAACTTTAAAGCCCTCTCTGCAGGTACTAAACTTAGCAGAGGTGAGCAAACCATCGGAGAATTTGGTTCAATCGTCGATAATTTAATAACTGTTACGAAGGAAGAGGGAATAGATATTTCCCAGAATAAATCCAAGGAAATTAATAGAGAAATCGTCAGTAATGTAGATAAGGTAATTCTTATTATGGATGATGAAGACCCAGTTCCAGATTATTTAGTCGATAATCCAAAGGTTACGAGATGGACCATTAAAGACCCAAAAGGTAAATCTTTGGAGTTTACTAGGAAGGTAAGAGATGAAATAAAGAGGCGTGTTAAAGAATTAATAACAGAATTATGAACAAAAAATTATTAATCTTGGCAATCATTTTAATTCTGGCAACGGTAGGGGTCTGGCTTTACTCTGAGGGTTTTCTTTTTTATGAAGGGGGATCTCCCCAAGCTACTACCACCGAATCTCAAGCTACTATTTTTTTATTTTTTTAACCTAGTACAAAGTTGCCTACTCCGGGAGATTCGGCAACCACTTCTACTTCTTCCAAGCCGGTTGAAAATGGCGGGGAAGGGCTGAGTTCATGTGTAATTCTAGAAGAAAAATTCTGCGATGAGGGAGAACCTAATTATTGGCCCGAGGAACATCCTGAGTTACCCTCTAAACTTAAAGGTGAACTTGCTGCGGTGGATTTCAATCTTCCCGAGGGTTGCCTTAATCTATTCTACTTTTGATGTAGTAGTAACCTTCGGTGAGGCTTCTCCCGTAGAGAAAAATTGGACTATAAAAACGATTAAGATCACGAGATTACCTATAAAAAAGGAAGAGGTGGTGAAATTAACTTTTCATAACGCTAAAATACTTCCTTCTCTTAAAGAGAAACTTGAGGAAGAAGGAGAAGGTATAGTTCGCAATAAAGAGTTAAGAGTTTTTGGAGTCAAGGTAAAAAAGGGTGATCATATAGGTAAACTTCATAAGCAAGATGCCTTCCCAGAAAAAGATTGGAATCTCTCCATTGAGTTTGGAGCAAAGGACACAACTCAATCTCCTCCTCAATTTTATCAAGTCCCTGAGCTTATTAAGTATTATTTTGAATATATTCCAACTGAGAAACCTTAAGAGAAGATTTATTCTGCTAATGTTGTCAAAGAAGATAAATCGTCGTGAAAAATGGATAAGGCAGGTCGCTGGAAAGGTCAGAGCTAAATTAGAAAGTTAAAATTATTTCATAATGGTAGAACCAGACAACCCCGTTCTCGAAAAGAGGGCAGTTTTTTGTTAGAATAAATAACGTAATGAAAGATTCTATTGATAAAAAAATAGAAAAAGCAAGAGCTTGCCAAAAAGACTGGAGCCGAACCTCTTTTGAAGAAAGGTCTAAATTGCTAAGGAAGGGAAGCAATTTGGTGGGAGACTATAAGGATGAAATAGCAAAAACCATCTCTGAGGAGATGAACAAGACCAGCGAAGAAGCATTATTTGACTGTCAATTTACCCAGCAAGCACTTGATTTTTTTGCTGAAAAAGCCCCTGAGTATTTAGCACCAGAAAAAGTAAAACATGAATCGGAAGAATATTCAGACAGAAGGACAAGACTTCATTTCGAGCCCGTAGGCGTAGTGGGGGCAATAAAACCTTGGAATTTCCCTTTTGATTTACCTGTATGGAGTTGCATTGCTCCAGCCATCATGGCAGGTAATGCTGTTATCTTGAAACCCTCTCCAGTTACTCCTGAGTCTGGACGGTGGATTGAAAAAGTCTTCAGTAAGGTGGAAGCTCCTGAGGGGTTGTTGCAAGTTGCTTCCGGAGGCGATGAAGTAGGCAAAAAACTCGTTCGTTCGGAGGTAGATATGATTTCCTTCACTGGTTCTATGGAAGCGGGGAAGGAAATAGCCGAAAGATGTGCTAGAGAAGGAAAGAAGTATGTACTTGAAATGGGAGGCAAAGATGTAGCTATAGTCTTAGATGATTGTAATATGGACGAAACAATAGAGGGAGTTACATTTCACGGTTTTATGAATAATGGCCAAGCTTGTACCGGAATAGAAAGAGTGTTAATAAAGGAGAGTATTTATGAAGATTTTGTTGATAACTTATCCGAAGAGGTAGAAGCGCTATCTCCTGTTTCTTTTGCTGTTAAATCTCAATTCGAGATTGTAAAAAAACAACTTCAAGAAGCCGTAGATAAAGGATGTAAAATAATTACGGGAGGAGAGGTTTTAAATAAGGAAAAGTTAATTTTAGCCCCCACTATAGTTGAGTGTAATGATAGCAATTTGTCTATCTGGAAAGAAGAAACTTTTGGTCCTATTCTAGCAATTCGTCCATTTGGGGGTTTAGAAGAAGCTATTAAGATTTCTAATAATACTCGCTATGGACTTGGTGCTTCTGTATGGACTCGGGACGAAGATAAGTTTATGAAAATAGCAAAAAGATTAGAAGTGGGAATGGTTTGGCAAAACAATGCTAATCTTCCTTTCTTTAGTGGAGCTTGGGTAGGAAGGAAAGGTAGTGGAGTAGGAGTTTCTTTGGGAAAGTACGGTACTAGAGCCTATACTAATACTAAGCAAATTAGTAGCGTTCCAGAAGAAGACTCCGGCTAACTGCAGTTCGAACGTCGTACGGTAAACGGAGTACGCCACCCGAGAGTAGAGCACTCTTGGGTTTTATTGTTTCATGTGAAACATTCAGCAAAAGTCCCCTCCGACCCCACTTTTGCTTTGGTTGAAGGCTTTGGAGTAGGAGAGTATAATAAAACAAGATAAAGGTTTTAATGCTTTAATTAAATTATTAAACCATGAATTTAAATAAAGGCATTTCAACATCAGTTGCTATATTAATAATTGTAGTTATTGCTGCCTTAGTTGGTGGTGTTTTTTATTGGCAGAGCGAAGAAATTAGAAAAGGCTGGAGGCTTAAAATTCTAAATTATGAAAATTCTTTGACAAAAACTACCGAGGAAGCCTCCAATTATCCAGAAGATTATATTTTACAAAAAGAAGAGATTCCTTCTGACTATCAGTATGCTGTCATAGATAAAAATAGCTCTGTTGGTAAACTTCTGGGAGATAACCCTGGTTATTTAAACTGGCCTAAATTCTTGACGGAAGAAAAAGCTTACCAAGGTATTAACCTTACCGAGATTGAAAGCATATATAAAGCAATATATGGGAGCGGAAAAGAGATATCTTTTATCTATATTTGGGCTGTAAAATATAACTCGGAAGCAGAGATGAAGAGAACCAAAGAAACTATTGATACTGTAGAAGGATTTGCAAGTAAAGTATTGTACCTGAAGGGCGGTGAAAAAGTTTTAGTAATAGTGGATGGAGGTGGCTCAAAGACTAGGAGTAGAGAACAGAGTGTTGGATGTTCATAAGCACTTCAACATGAAAAAGTTTCCTCCGTTATTAAACAGAATAGAAAAGTTAGTAGATAAACATGGAGAAAATTAAAGCAATAATTTTTGATTTAAATGGAGTTCTTATTCAGGCACCTTATCTGAGTGATAGGTTTGAGCAAGAATTTGGAGTTCCTTCGGATGAATTTTTGTCTGCACTGGAGGAAATCATGGACAAAGTTAGAAGACCCGACGCTCCCGGCTTTTATGAGCTCTGGAAGCCTTATTTAAAAGAGTGGAATGTAAATTTATCAGAGGAGGAATTTCTTCATTTTGCCTTTAAAGCTGAAGAAAGGAATGAAGAGCTTATAAAAATAGCTAAAGAGTTTAAAGAAAAGGGGCTTGAACTTTATGTCTTATCTAATAACTATAAAGAGAGAGCAGTTAATTATAGTGAAAAATTTCCTTTTCTTGAAGATCTGTTCGAAAAAGTTTATTATTCTTGGCAAACTGGTTATCTTAAAACAGATTCTAAAGCTTACAAGAACTTACTAGAGGAAAACAAACTTGAGCCAGAAGAATGTATATTCTTTGATGACTCAAAGAATAACGTTGAAATAGCTGAAAGCCTAGGAATTACATCATTTTTGTTTAAGAATCCGGAACAAGTTAAAGAAAAAGTAGAAGGTCTTGCAAAAGGTTAAATTATGGAGGATTGTGTATTTTGTAAAATTTATGAGGAGAAAGAGGGTATTATCTACGAAAACGACTTTTTCTATGCTCAGTTTGACATTTATCCCGTATCTCCAGGGCATGCTGAATTAATACCAATAAGGCACGTAGCTTCATTTACAGATTTAAAAGATAAAGAATCTAGGCTTTTAAGTAGTTCTATTGCAGATATAATAGAACTAATAGAAACTGAAGATTTAAAAGAGTTCTACCAGAATATCATTGAAAATCCTCTAGATGAAAGAAGTAAAGAATTTTGTGAAGAAGTACTTGCACATTCTAAAGTAGGCCAGGAACCTGACGGCTATAATATCGGAATTAACGAGGGACAAGCTGCGGGGAGGACTATTGACCATCTTCATATTCATATAATTCCTCGTTATTCCGGAGATGTGAATAATCCGGTAGGAGGAGTAAGAAATATTATTCCTGGTAAGGGAAATTACAAAGATTAAGTCTTTTGTGATAAAATAAATTCTGCTAAAGAAAGAAAATGTTTCACGTGAAACAATAAAGGTCTTAATTATTTAATTTTCAAAAAAATATGTTTAAAGAACACAAAGAATTGCTTACTGCTATCGGTGGAGTTTTGGTGTTACTTTTGCTTGCACTTACTATTTCTACAGCTGTCGGGATTCAAAATAAAGTTAAAGAAGGTCACTATATTGGACAGGATATTGAGTCGAAAAACACAATTTCAGTGAGTGGACAGAGTAAAGTCTATGCGGATCCAGATCTAGCTACAATTGATTTTTCTGTTGTTACCGAGAAAGATACCGTCAAAGAGGCTTTGCAAGAGAACAAGGCTAAAATGAATAAGATTATTCAAGGAATGAAGAACGAAGGAATAGGGGAGAAGGATTTGAAAACAACCACCTTTGATATTCGCCCACGCTACGAGTGGCGTGAAAAAAGTAATTCTCGACAGGAAGGTGAGAGAGAGCTGGTTGGTTATGAAGTTACGCAAAAATTGCAGACTAAAATTAGAAATTTAAAACAGGTAGGTGAAATTATTAAGATGGCTACCGGAGCGGGAGCTAATAGAGTGGATAATATACAATTTACAATTGAAGAGAAGGAAGAGTTACGGCAGCAAGCAAAAGAAGAAGCTATCCAGAAGGCTAAAGAAAAAGCTCAAGAAACTGCTTCTTTGCTTGGGGTAGATTTAGTTAAAATCGTAGACTTTTCTGAAGGTTTTGTTTCACCGCGAGGATATGGAAGTGAAATGACAAAAGAAATGGCTGAAGACAGTACCCCTCAAATTGAACCGGGGCAAAACAAAGTAGAAGCCAATGTAACTATTACTTATAGGATTAATTGACTTGTAATGATTATAAGGTTATACTAATTGTACGTTAGGTCGAGTTAGTATCAAGAGATTAAATTTCACTTAAGATGAACAAGAAACTTTACGTGGGTAATCTAAACTACGATACTACTGAAGAATCTTTGAAAGAAGCTTTTGAGGAAGCAGGTACGGTTGAATCTTGCGACATCATTACTGATCGAAGAACCGGAAAGTCTAAAGGCTTCGGTTTTGTCGAAATGTCTAGCGAAGAAGAAGCTGAAAAAGCAATGGAGATGTTCAACGATTCCGAAATAGATGGTAGGTCCGTGAAGGTGGATGAAGCTAAACCCAAGCAATAAAAGCCATCAAAAAGAAGCTCACCCTTACAGGCTGGGCTTCTTTTAATTGAGCTTGATGAATTGGCGAAATAGTTATATTATTGAAAATAGAGTAGTTGAACTTTAACAAGGAGGTATACGTTATGAATATGTCATTGAAAAAGCTTGTGAGTGGATTCTTGATAGGAGTCAGCCTCGGAGTCTACTTGATTTTTATGTTCTTAATGGGGCTCTTGGCTACTAATAGTTTTACCGTGGCAATCGGTTGTTTGTTTTTTACGCTTGCTTCAATTATGGCTGTTTATTTAACCTATAAGTTTTTGTGGGCTTCAGATAACTTTTTGAATAAACCAGCTTTGGTTATAGGGCATTTAGCAACTCTAGCTTTATCCGGATTATTGGCTTCTCGTTATTTTATTATACCTATGTTCTGCTAAGCTTCAGGCAATCTGCCTGAAGCTTTTTTGTTTTTAGAAGTACAAAATAATAAAGAACTTTGATTTGTTACTGAATTCACGTTAGACTAAAAATAATAAACATTAAAATTTAATTAATATGTTTAATGAAAAATTAAATTGGAAATATATTTTAATTGTTATTTTAATTGCTGTGATAGCCGGTATTGCCGTTTATCGCTATAAAAATGTAGAGCAGGTATCTGTGCCGGAAGATTCTTCTCCTGTTTCTACTACCACTAAAGGGTTGATTCAGGGCTCAATGAGTTATCCCAGCGAGCAAATTCCCGAAGATGTTAAAGTCTGTGCTGAGAATGTAGCTACCGGTGAACGGTACTGTACTGAAGAACGTTTACAAGACGAGAAGTACAAGTACGGAGTAGGGTATCAGCTAAAACTACCGGTCGGTAGTTATTTTGTGGAATCAATAAGAGAAGATACTGGTAGCAACTATCAAGCTTATTACTCGGAGCACGTTAACTGTGAACCGAAGATAGAGTGTGATTCTCATAAACCTCTAGTGGTAAAGGTGGTCGCTGGAGAAGAGAAAGCAGGTATAGATCCTATTGATTGGTCGAACTTTGATAAAACCAATGATTTAGCGGAATGGGAAATTTACAGAAATGAAGAGTATGACTTTCAAATACGACATCCCGAGCAATGGCAGGTTAAGAAACAAGCTAACGAAGTGTTGTTTGGTGAAGAAAAAGAAGGTACGCTTAAAACCGGGCTTAAGGTAATTTATTACAAAAGTTATGAAGATTTACCCGGTGGTTCTGAGATAAGTTCCTTACGAGATTGGTATGAATCTCTTCAAGGGGGAGAAACAATGGAGGACGCCAAAGTGGGGTTGGAAGATTACGATGCTACTCTTATTAAAAATTATAAGCCCTTGGGAGTGACCAAACTGATTACCAATTACTTTGTAGAAGATGAAGGATTTTACAGAATTCAGAGTGAAGTTCCTTCGGCAAGTACCGAAGACATTGAAAGTGACTTTGATTATAAGCAAACGTTTAATTATATGCTTTCCACTTTTAAGTTGAGGGCTACCGAGCAACGGGAAATTAGGGTAGAGGCACCTCAATCAAACCAGATGATAAGCAGTCCGCTTGCAGTAAAAGGGGAAGCCCACGGCTCTTGGTATTTTGAAGGGAGCTTTCCTGTAGAATTAAAAGACGCTGGAGGTAATAGTTTAGCAAGAAAAAGTATACAGGCTCAGGGAGATTGGATGACCGAAGATTTTGTGCCTTTTGAAGTAGAACTTAGTTTTGAAACACCGCAAACAGCTACCGGTACCTTGATTTTGGAAAAAGCTAATCCTTCTGGCTTACCGGAAAATGTCGATCAAAGAGAAATTCCGGTGAAGTTTAAATAACAGAAGTAAGTAATAGAAAGTTCTGCGATTAATATGATAAAGTGCCCTCCTATTAAGAGGGTACTTTTAGTTATCCACACTTTTGAGATTTGACATATTTATTATTAGTAATAAAATATAATTAATAATGGTTACTAATAAAAATAGCAACAGAAAAAGGATTACTCCCCAACGACAGGTAATTTTAAATTATCTGAAGAAAGCAGATTGTCATCCTACGGCTAAGGAAGTTCATACTGCGGTGGAAGAGGATCTGCCGCGAATAAGTTTGGGAACCGTTTACCGTAACCTGAAAGAGTTAGTAGAGGAGGGTAAGATTCAAAAAATAGCCGGCGAAGAAGTTCGATATGATTGGAACAATTCTTCCCATGGGCATTTTATTTGTAAAGAATGTGAGGAAGTGTATGATATTTCTTTGAACTGCGAAGATTTAATAGAAAAAGTTCAAGTAGGGGAAGTAGAAACTTGCCAAGTTTACTTTTATGGTATTTGTGAAGACTGCAAGGATAATTAATTTATTAATCCTAAAGGTCGTTTCAAGTTAAATTTTGGTTTAATTTTATGTCTACTTACAATTTACCGGAACTTACTTATGACTATGACGCTTTGCAACCTCATATTTCCGAAGAGCAATTGAGAATTCACCATGATGTTCACCATCAAGGCTATGTTGATAAGGCTAACAATACTTTAAAAGAACTGGAAGAAGCAAGAGAATCGGGAGAAGAAGTGAACCTTAAGTCTAAATTGAAGTTCTTGAGTTTTGCTGTAGCCGGTCATAAATTGCACTCTTTGTTCTGGGAAAATTTAAGTCCCGACTCTAAAGAAAAACCAGAAGGTGAATTAGCTGAAAAAATAAAAGAAGACTTCGGAAGCTTGGAAAGATTTAAAAAAGAATTCATTCAAGCTGCTAGTTCAGTAGAAGGATCCGGTTGGGCTGCTTTGGTTTACGAACCCGAAGCAGATAAACTTTTGCTCGATCAAATTGAGAAGCATAACCTTGTTTATTACCCTGAGGTTAAGTTTTTATTAGTAGTAGATGTTTGGGAGCATGCTTATTATCTTGATTATGCCAACAATAGAGGAGATTTTTTGGAAGCAGTTTGGAATCTCATTGATTGGGAAATAGTTGCTCAAAGATTATAAACTTATAATTTATTATGGAAAAAATTTCAAAACACATGGAAGACCACCATAAGATTATCGACGCTTTATTCGAAGGGTTTGAGAATGAAGTAGGTGGTGAACGGGAAAAAGTAGTTGAAGTTTTTGAAAGGTTCAAATGGGAGCTACAGAAACACATCTTTTTAGAAGAAAAAGCCATCTTTAGCTTTTGCCAAAAGTGTTACATAGGAGAAGATAAAGTAACGGATATAGCAGCCGATATGGTAAAGACTCACGATGAGATTTTAGAAAAATTAAATGATTTGGAAAATGAATTAATATTGGAGGATGATTTTGACGTCTCGGAGTTAAAAGATCTTCTTCTTAAACATGAAAAAGAAGAGGATAGTAAGCTTTATCCCGTTTTAGACGAAAGGTTAGACAGTTTACACAAAAAGATCGTGATTAAAAAGGTAAAAGAATTTCCGATTAAAGGTCCTAAGCATTAATTAATTAAGTGTTAAATTATGTCAAAAACAGATAAAAATCTGAAAAAAGCATTTGCTGGCGAATCAAAGGCTAATCGCAAATATTTAGCGTTTGCTAATCAGGCTATGAAAGAAGAAAAGCCGGAAATCGCTCAGTTGTTTATGGAAGCAGCCGGTGCTGAAACCACTCATGCACTTAGTCATTTTAAGGTGATGGATGAAATGGGAGATACGGAAGAAAATTTAAAAGAAGCAGCGCAAGGAGAAGACTATGAAATTGAAGAAATGTATCCCAACTTCATAGAACAGGCTAAAGAGGAAGGTAGAGAAGAGGCGGCTAAATCTTTCAGGGTAGCAATGGAAAGAGAAAAGGAGCACAGAAAAATGTTTCAAAAAGCTCTTGAGAAATTTGAAGAATAAGTGTAAACTAAAGTAAGTAGCAATTAAGTACAATAAAATGTTTGACAACAAACACAGCCTGGTAAGAACAATTTACCTTTATTTATTCGCCTTGTTGGGATTAGCCCTGATTACCATTGGTACCGTAAGGTTGGTTGATTTGGGTCTTAAAACTTATGTTTTTACCAAGGCTGATCAGCAATTTTATGCAGTTCCCGGGCCGCAATTAAAACCCGGAAGTGAAGTAGATATTGAAAAGTTGGTAGAGAATTGTAAAAACGACAAAGAAATCTCACAAGAACAAAGAGACTTTTTAGCAGCTTGGTCGGAAGACCACCAGCAGTGGAAGCAAAAACAGGAATCGAATGAAAGGCTGAAGTCTCAAAGACAAGAAAAAGCCGCTAACAGTCTGGCATTACTCATAGTAGGATTACCTCTTTTTGTTTACCATTGGAAAGTTATCAAACGAGAAACCGAAATTAAAGAGGCTGCTTAATGTTTAATTTTAAGCAAGAAAAGTCCCGTTTGTTTTTTTACCGGGGCTTTTCTTTTTAAAACAAATGGAATACGAAGATCCTTACAAAAAAATTGATGATATTGACGAAATAGATGTAGAACCCGAACCAAGACCGTTGTGGCAAAGGGTGTTGTTACGAACTTTGCAGATTGTAATCGGTTTAGCTGTTATAGCGGGTCTTATTTATCTTTCAGGTTTTAGGGAATTTTTCTTTTATAGAAAAACACCTGATAATATTGAAGCCCAGAAGATAGAAAGTGTGTTACAAGCAGAGGAAATAGAACTACCGATAACGACTTATATCATGAAATCGGAAAAAGGTACGAAAGGTTCAAGTCGCACCAAAGAGGATATTGTGAAGTTGGTGCAGGAAACCAATAAAATATGGAACCAGGCGGATATTAAATTGAATCTTGTAGAGGTAAGGACTGTCTCAATGGGGGAAGATCAACTGAAAGACTTTGCTAAATCTCCTTATGAACATACCGATAAATTGGAGGATTTTAACCCGCAAGTAATTAATACGTTTTTCGTTGGCAATTTAGAGGGCCCCAGTGGTTTGGCTTACATGGGAGCTAATAATATTTTGGTAGCGGATTATACTTCTTCTCATGACTTTTTGGTATTTGCTCATGAAATAGGGCATGTATTAGGTTTGGAACATACCACTACCGGACTAATGTCCACTAAGGCGGGTGGTCCCAATCTAAGCGAAGAAGAAATTAAGAAAGCCCGGATGACAGCTGAAACTATTAAGAATTAATACTTTGTTTTGCTTTAGAAAAATTGCTTTTCTTGGTAGAATAAAATAAGAGAAATTAACTTCTAAAATATGTTAGAGAGTCTTTTTATTCAATTAAGTCTTATTATTGTAATCGCGGTTGTGATTTCGGTGATAATGAGAATATTAAAGCAGCCGCTGGTTATTGGTTATATTTTAACCGGAATTCTAGTGGGTCCTTATTTTTTGAATATAGCCGGATCCGAGCAGGCTATTGCTACTTTTTCCAAGTTTGGTATTACTTTTTTATTGTTCGTAGTAGGTTTAAGTTTAGAACCCTCTAAAATCAAAAAAGTAGGCCCAGTTTCTTTACTTACCGGTTTAGGGCAAATAATATTTACTTCCGGAATAGGATTTTTGATAGCTCGCTGGCTAGGATTTGAAATGGTTTCCGCTTTGTATATTGCCGGAGCTCTGACCTTTTCCAGTACCATTATCATTGTTAAATTGTTATCGGATAAAAAGGAAATGAATACCCTGCATGGTAGAATCATGGTGGGCTTTTTAGTAGTACAGGATATAGTAGCAGCTTTGTTGTTAATGGTTATTCCTTTATTGGCCGGAGGGCAATCTTTACAATTACAATGGAATAAAATCTTTTTAGCTTTTTCCTTGCTCGCTATTAGTATACCTTTCGGAGCTTTTATTCTTTCACCCTTATCCGAGAAAATGGCTCGGGCTCAAGAGTTGCTGTTCTTATTCGCAGTGGGTTGGGTCTTATTAATGGCTTTGATTGTCAATTTCTTCAGTATTCCTATTGAGGTGGGAGCATTGTTAGCTGGTGTTACCTTAGCAGCATTTCCTTTTTCGGAAGAAATTAAAGCAAGAATGAAACCGCTTCGTGATTTCTTTTTGTTGTTCTTTTTCGTGTGGATCGGTACCCAAATGATGTTTGCTAATATAGCTGGACTTTGGCCCGCTATATTGCTTTTATCTCTGTTTGTGCTGATAGGAAATCCTCTCATCATCATGCTCCTTATGAAAGGACTACATTATTCTAAAAGGACCGGCTTTTTGTCCGGCTTAACAGGAGCACAAATTAGCGAATTCTCTCTGATTTTAATGGCAATGGGGGTGTCTTTAGGACATATACAAACTGAAGCTTTGTCTCTGGTAACGGGAGTAGGTTTAATTACAATTTCCGTATCTACTTACTTAATGATACATTCTCATAAAATATATGGTAAGCTTTCTCCCTCTCTTTCTTTTTTCGAAAGAAAGGCTGACAAAATAGATGCCGAGCTAGTGGAGTTAGATCAAGCCTATGATATAATTCTTTTTGGGTGTGACCGAATAGGACATAATTTACTTGATATTTTGCAAGAGATTTCAGATGAGTTGTTGATAATAGATTATAACCCCGAAGTAGTGGAAAGTCTTTCCAAAAGAGGCTTTAATGCACAGTATGGAGACGCTAAGGATCCAGAGCTACTTGACTCCTTAGATTTAGAAGGAGCGGAGATGATTATTACTACTACACCCGACTTCGAAGCTAATTCCTTGGTAATTAGTGAAACCAGAGAGCGAAACGAAGATGCTGTAGTTTTAGCTGCTTCTTATCATTTAGAAGATACTATTAGCTTGTATGAAGTGGGTGCTAGTTATGTTTTCTTGCCTCATTTATTAGTAGCTAAACATGCTACCAGCCTCATTCAAGAAGTTGGTTTTGACAAAGAAAGGTTGAAAGAACTCAGAGAAAATCACTTGGAGCGTTTGGAGAAATTAAACGAGGAGAATTTTGATTATCAGCATGAAGGTGGTTTACTTTCTTAACAATGAAGTTTGAGATAGAAAAGAAAGAGATCAATAAGGTTAATTTGTGTAGAAGTTTAAACTATAAAATTCATAAAAAAGGTGAGGATTTTAATTGTGTTAAACCCCTTGATAATAGAAGCTTTCCCCGTTTTCATCTTTTTATCGAAGAAGAGGATGATATGTTGAAGTTTAAATTACATCTAGATCAAAAGAGAAGTTCTTATGAAGGGAGTAATGCTCACAGTGGTGAGTATGATAGTAAAAGAGTAGAGCAGGAAGCAGAGAGAATCAAAAGTAAAATTAAAAGTTTATAGTATTATAGCATGGAAGAGTTCGAACAGCGTTACCAAAAATTAAATGAAGAACAAAAGAAAGCCGTTGATGCTATTGAGGGTCCTGTTTTAGTTATAGCCGGCCCCGGCTCCGGTAAAACGGAAATTTTAGGTCTACGAGTAGCTAATATTTTAAAAGAAGTAGACGTTTACCCGAGTAATATTTTATGCTTAACTTTTACCGACTCGGCTGCAGTGAATATGAGGGAACGCCTTAAGGGGTTAATTGGACCCGAGGCTTACAATGTTGCTATTCATACTTTTCATAGTTTGGGGCGCGATATTCGTAATTACCATCCTGAAATTTTTTACCGAAGAGATATTTTTACTTCAGCTGACGAGTTAACTCAATTAGATATACTTGAGGATATCTTTAATCAGCTTTCTTATAACAACCCTCTTGCCAAAACACATCCCGACCGAGGTTATTTATATATTACGGAGGCTAAACGATCTATTGAGCATTTAAAGAAAGCGGGACTTACCCCTAAAGAGTTTTTAAAAATACTTAATCACAACGAGCAATCGCTAAAGTTTTTAAATCCTCTCATCGACGAAGCTTTTGGATCACGAATCAGTAAGGATTTATTTGATGAGTTACCGCCAATAGTAGAAAAAATGAAGAAACACGAGGTTGATGAGTTCCCCGTAGATCATATGAAGCCCTTGGTTCCCGTGGTAGCAGGTTCTTTAGAAAGGGCTTTGAATAAAGCAGTGAGCAGAGATAAAACATCTCCTCTTACGGAGTGGAAGAATAATTGGACTTATAAAACGAAAGATGGAGACAGAGCGATGAAAGAAACTAAATACTTAGAGAAAATGAAAGCATTAGCTTCGGTTTATAAAACTTATAATCAAGAAATGGAACAAAGAGGCTATTACGATTTTGACGATATGATCCTTGATGTTATTAAAGCTATTGAAGAGAATGACGAATTACGGTACGAATTGCAAGAACAATTTCAATACATTCTAGTTGATGAATTTCAAGATACTAATGATGCCCAGATGCGTTTGTTACATTTGCTAACCGGGGCGGAGGTGCAGGAAGGACGCCCCAATTTAATGGTAGTCGGGGATGATGATCAGGCTATTTTTAAATTCCAAGGTGCTGAAATTTCTAATATTCTCAAGTTTCAGGAACGTTACCGGGAACCGAGAATTATTACTTTAACTAAAAATTATAGATCTCGCCAGGATATCCTAGATGTGGCTCGCCATATTATAACCCAAGGAGATGAGCGTTTGGAAAATAGTATTTCGGAAGTAGAGAAGGAATTAGAAGCTGAAAAAGAGAAAGAAGGAGATATAACCAGTAAAAGTTTTCCGGCTAAGTCTCATCAGTATTATTGGATTGCTCAAGAAATTAACGATTTGATTGAAAGTGGTTTGGATCCCGAAAAAATAGCTGTAATTGGACGAGAGCACAAGCACCTTAAGAACTTGGTTCCTCATCTAGCTAACTTTGGAATTCCCGTTAATTATGAAAGGCAGAGGGATGTGTTACAAGAGCCACATATCCGTCAATTAATAAAAATGGCTAGATTTGTATACTCTTTGATTAATCCCGATCAAGAAGACGCCGATCATTTATTGCCTGAGATTTTAAGTTATCCCTTTTGGGGACTTGATCGAGAAAAGGTATGGCAGTTATCACGCAAAGCTTACAAGGAAGAAAAGCCATGGCTGGAGTGCATGGAAGAGGAAGGAGGTTATTTGGCACAAATTAGAAATTTTTTCTTGGAGCTAAGTACTATGGCGCAGCATGAACCATTGGAACGTGTTTTAGATAAAATGGTGGGAGCCAAAATGCATATAGCTCCCGAATCGGAAGACGAAGATATTGAAGAAAAGCCCAAAGAAGAAGAGTTTACCAGCCCCTTTAAAGATTACTATTTCGCTCCTGAAAAATTTGAAGAAGACCCGGTAGAATATTTAACTTTTTTATCCAGCTTAAGAAGCTTCATTAAAGCCTTAAGGCACTATCAAAAAGGAGAGATAATCGGATTGGAAGATTTGTTAGATTTTGTTAATACTCACCAGGATAATGATATGACTTTACCCGACCAAAGTACTTTTGCTAGTGCTCAAAATGCTGTTCGCTTATTGACTGCTCATAAAGCTAAAGGTTCGGAATTTGATACGGTATTTGTTCTCAATTGTCAGGATAAAGTGTGGGCGGGACGTAAAAGAGGTTCTAAGCTACCCTTTCCCAGTAACTTACCGATTGCTCCCGCTGGTGATAACAAAGACGATCAGCTACGCTTGTTCTACGTAGCGTTAACTAGAGCTGCTCGTAATTTGTATCTTACTTCTTATGAGATTGATGATTTTGGAAGAGAGAAAAACCGATTACAATTTTTAGCTCCGCCCGAAGAGAATAAAGATTTGGAAGCAAATCTTGAAGAATTATTAGAACCGGATAAGGTTTCGGAGGAGATGAAAGATCCGGAAGTTGAAACGGGTATTATCACGTCTTCTTGGGAATCTTATCACCATCCACCCTTTGAAGGGGACGAGGAAGTACTTTTAGAAACTGTACTGGAAAATTACAAAATGAGTGTCACTCACTTTAACAATTTTCTAAATGTTAGACAGGGTGGCCCTCAAACCTTCTTAGAGCAAAATCTTCTGCGATTCCCTCAACCCAAAACTCCGGCACTTTCTTTTGGTACGGCAATGCATAGAACTATAAGCCAAACTTACAATCACCTTAAAAAGAAAGAAGATTTACCTCCTAAAAATCAAATTCTGGATTGGTTTGAAGAGTTTTTACATAACGAAAGATTAAGTGAGCAGGATTTTAAAACTTATTTACAAAGGGGAAAAGACGCTCTAAGGGTTTTCTTCGACCAAAGAGAAGACTCATTTGATCTTTCTCATATGTCGGAGTTTAATTTTCGCAATGAAGAAGTAGTAGTTAATGAAGTTCCCTTAACCGGAAAAATTGATAAGATGGAGTTTAGTGATGAAGAGGTAACAGTCTGGGACTTTAAAACCGGTAGTGCTTTAGAGAAATGGGGAAAAGGTAGTCAGTATGATAAAGTTAAATCTTGGAAGTATCAGAATCAACTAATCTTTTACAAGTTCTTGGTTGAAAATTCAAGGAAATTCAGTGACTATGAAGTTAACAAAGGTATAATCGAATTTTTAGAACCAGAAGATGGAGAGATAAAGCAATTAGAATTTTCTGTTAAAGGAGATAGAGTAGAGCGGCTCAGAAAATTACTACCCGCAGTTTATAATAAAATAATGAATTTAGAATTTCCCGATGCCGAGGATTATGAAGATAACATAAAAGGCATCAAAGAGTTCGAAGAAGATTTATTAGATGGATAAAGCTTAAAAATAGGGCTGGACAAAGTTTTCGTCTTATGTTATCCTTAGGGTAGTTATTCAGGAGAAAATTGTTAGTCATAGCGAGGTAAGCTATGCATAAGACACATCACAGGTTGGTTTTCTTTGTTACATAGAATAACTTTTTAGACACATTAACTTTAAAATTACCATGGAAGGAAAAATTAAGAAATTAACAGGAAAAGGATTTGGTTTTATTTCTGCCGATGAAGTAGAGGACGACTTGTTCTTTCACGAAAGCGAAGTTCAAGGTGAATTTAGCGAATTGAGTGAAGGAGACGAAGTTTCTTTCGAAAAGGGAGAAAGTCCAAAGGGACCTAACGCTTCTAACGTTAAGAAACTTTAAATCCTATTTACGGCAAAGCCCTCTTAATTGAGGGCTTTGCTTTTTAGTTTGGATTTTACTAATTAATTTAATCTAAAATTATGGAGTGGATTATACCTGTTACTTTACTAATCATGTTGGTCTATTATTTAGGAAAAGGAATGGAAATAGGAGATTTGTTTGATGAAATCTTGAGTTGATACCTAGTATTTTTTTGGTAGAATGAAATAAGAGATGGCTAAAATTATCAAAACAATTAATAATCCCATAAGCCAGTCTTTATTTACACTGGATCTTTACCTTAATTCGACTACAGCGAAAGCTGTGTTTTTTAAATGAAAAAAGTTGAAGTTGATGATAAAATGCAATCGGGCTATGTTTATCATCTGGAAGAATCTCGGGGGGAGAATTTTGACCCTGATTTTAATCCGGACCTGACACCCAAGCAAATGTTAGAGCTGGGGGTTTTTGGTGGAAAATATATGACTGACTGCAAAGATGAGTTTCCGGATGATTGGTTTGAGGATGCAAAACTTTGTTCCAAGAAGCATGATCCCGAGCTAAATTACTTTGGTATTAGAGCAAGCCAGCCACTTTCGGTATGGAGAGAAAAGGGCTGGATTAATGACGAACATGATCCTCGTGGTTGGTTTCAATGGTATTGTCGGTACTACATGGGGCGTCGCCTGGAAGAGGAAGATCAAAGACAAATTAGCAGGTGGAAAGGCATGAAAAGGCACGTAGCTCAAGTGGATAAAAATTGTGATAAAGGTGATTTAAATTGTCGTAAAAAGCAAAGGCAAGCCCTACTACATTGGGCATATGATTCAAGAGAAATTTAATATTATTAAAATGAGTAAAAAAAATTATTTAATCTTAATAATTATAGGAATAGTTTCAATAGCCGGTTATTTGTTTTATAACCAAAATGGAGCTACCCCCAATAAATTAGAAAAAGCTTGTTTGGAATCAGGCGGAGAAGTTATCACTGCCAATTGCTGTGCCTCAACTGAGGATTTCCCCAATCAATGTACTATAGGAGCATGTGGTTGTGCACCCCAGGATAGTCATGAGGTGAAAGTCTGTGATTGTGGAGGGGGAAAGTGTTTCAATGGTGAGGAGTGTGTTAAAAGGGATAGTAGTTCTAAAAATAGTTTTGAAGAAGAAGGATATCTGGTTAAATACGGACAAGAGGAAAAGTGGGCCTTGAATTATGAAGAGCCTGGTAAACCGGCCTTGGTAGTAACCCTTGAATTTGACGAAGAGAGCAAGTGTAATTTAGCTCAAGGAAACAAACCTTGTCTTGAGTTTGAAAGTTACGGAGAAGTAGGAAATAGAGTAAAGGTGATTGGTGTTAAAAAAGAAGGAACAGTATTAGTTGATGAGTTAATTTACATAAAGTAAGGTGTTAAATCCAGAAAAATTTCTCTCAAAGACTAAGAGAAAATTAGGTCTACCCTTTTTGGTGTTTATCGGAGTAGGGGGTACCGTTGGTCCTGGAATTTTTGTGTTATTATCTCCTGGGGCGAAAATAGCCGGAACTGCTTTGCCCTGGGCTTTTTTATTTGGAGGAATTCTATCATTGGGAGTGGCTTTAATTTATGCTGAATTTGGATCAGCTATGCCTACCTCGGGTGCTTCTTTAAATCTTCTGTTTAAGGCGTTCGGGAGGGGGTATTTGCCCTTTGTTACCTCTTGGTTGGTTGTCCTGGGAGATATAAGTGCTGTGGCTATTAGTGCCCTAGCTTTCGGTTACTATACCAGTTTGCTAGTTCCTATTAATTCGGTGGTACTCGCCCTCTCCATGTTAATTATTATTGTTTTATTGAATATAAGAGGTATAACTAAGACTGCCTTGGTACAGGGAATAGTAGCTTTGGTGTTACTAATAGGCTTAGCTTTTTTAACGGGAAAGTTGTTTTCTGAAACCAGTATCGGATTTAATTTAAGTAACACTTCGGGGGGATTAATATCGATTTTAGCAGCAACAGCTGTTATATATACGGCCTTTATCGGCTATGAGGATATTGTATCAGTAGCGGGAGAAGTTGAAAATCCCGATAGAAATGTGGCATTGGCTTTAATTCTTACAGTGGTAATAGTAACGACCTTGTTTTTTCTTATTTCCTGGGTAGCTGTTAATGTAGTTCCTCCGGAAGTATTGGGGGAGGCAGAAGCACCTTTGTTTTTAGTAGCGGAAAAGTTGGGCGGTTTGGGTAAAATAATAGTTTTTACTACTGCTATTTTGGGAGCTTTATCAACTTTAATTACTACTCTTTTGGTGGGGTCAAGAGAAGTTTATGCAGTATCCAAACACAATTTCTTTAAAAACTTTTTTGCTAAGTTGAATAAATGGCAGGTCCCCTCCCGTACCGTTTGGTTTGTGGGTGCCATTGCATTAGTTTTGATCCTTACAGACTCCGTGGAATTTGTAGCCTACTTAGCCAATTCTGTTTATTTAATTTCTTTGTTGTTGGTGATTACAGCTTTGTTTAAGATGCGAGCAAAAAGACCATTTTTAGAAAGACCTTTTAAGATTCCTTTATTTCCTTGGTTATTAATTGGAGTAGGAGGGCTTTCTTTGTTGGTGTTGTTGTTTGTTGAGGTTAAAGCTTTAATTATTACGTTTATTTGGGCTTTAATCGGTTTCGTTCTATATTTGACTGCTCAAATTAAAAAAGAACGAGCTCGCTTAATGATGATAGGAATGCTCGTTCTTTTAAATTTAGTGCTATTTAGTTTCTTATTATCTTGCTACTTAACCCTTTAACCCGTACTTAATAACAGTCCGGAAATTAAGTTAATTATTCCCAAGATGATTGAAACAATAGAGGTGAATAAACTTAAATCTTGAGGAAGGTTAAGTTGAATTAACTGAGTTAGTAAAATAAATCCGAATACTATTAATACAAGTCCTTGTAGTGTAATAATTCCCCCTAAGCTGATAGAGAATTTTTTAAACTTAGAAAGATATTGAAGTTTATTAGCCATAGTCCTGGCTTTTTCCGTTTCTTGTTCTACATTTTTAAGAATACTTTTTAGATCTTGCTCACTGTTCAGGGAGGCAGCATACATTTGTAATTTAGAAGAGGAAATTTTCTTATTGTCCAAAACCTCTTCTTTTACTTCCTCCCAGCCATGATTACCAGAAAAGGCAACGTCAAATTGAGTATTGAGCCATTCAATGAATTCATCTTTAGGGGCATTATCTTCAATGAAATCTAATATTTTTTGTTTCTTTGTTTCTTTGGGCATAATTTAAAGATTATTAATGTTTATCCTCACTTGTAATTATAATATTTCTCGCCTTTGCTCGAAATATTGAAATTAATTGTTCGGAGGAGAAAAGAAATCAAGTATTTTCTTGCTCCTCTTCACTTCCAATTATAACACATTGAGGATTAGAGAAAAAGTCACTTAATATGTTAAAATAAGGTAATGATTTGGCTATATGCTATATTGGGAATAATTCAAGGTATTTTGGAATGGCTGCCCATTTCCAGTGAAGGAATGGTTGCTTTGGCATCTAATTGGATGGTAAGCGGAAATCCGGTAGATACTGCTTTGTTTTTACACCTGGGAACAATGTTAGCAGTTTTATTCTACTTTAAAAAAGACTGGAAAGAAATTATTTTATTGAGAGATAGAAAATTAGTGAAGTTTCTGATAATAGCTACTGTAATTTCTCTGGGAATTGGATTTCCAATTTACAAAGTAATCAGAAACGTTGCAGTAGGTAACACTTTGTTATTAATAACCGGCTTGGGTTTATTGATAACCGCTTATTTTCACAAAAAGGATTTAACCTTGAATCTAAAAGATCATAAACTGGCAGGAATAGCTGGTTTATTACAAGGGTTGGCGATTATACCCGGATTTTCTCGATCTGGTTCTACTATATTCGGTCTTTCTTTAGGTGACAAGGAACCAGCAGAAATTTTACGGCTTTCCTATTTAATGTCGGTACCAGTTGTCTTGGCTTCTAACCTTTATTTACTGTTGCAAGATCCAGTTCTGGCTTGGAAGCCGGGAGTAGTAGCTCTGTTATCTAGTTTTGTAACCGGAATTTTAAGTCTGTCTTTGTTATTAAAATTAGTTGAGAGGATTAATTTTTTCAAATTTGCCTTAGCATTCAGTATAATCTGCTTGGTGGGGGCAACTTTTGGGTTCTTGCTATAAAATATTATTCGGGTTAAAATAGAAGTGGAAAAGGTTGAAAAACAATAAAAGATTATCTTAGAAATAAATATGAACAAACTTACCATAGCCTTAATATTGGTTTTAATAGCAGTTGGTCTTTATTTTGGTTATACTATGACCAAGACTTCTGATCAGGCTCAAGTACCCGAAGATCAAGAGCCTACAACCCAAATGGTTGAAGTTTATTTCGGTCACAGTGACAAGGGTGGACAGGATTGCAGTGCAGTATTTGCTGTAGAAAGAGAAATTGAAAAAACGGAAGGAACAGGAAAAGCTGCTTTGAAAGAATTATTGGAAGGCCCTACAGACCAAGAAAAAGAAAATGGTTACTTTACCAGTATTGGAGAAGGGGTAGAGCTGAACAGTTTAAACATCGAAGACGGAGTGGCTACCGCTGATTTTTCTGAAGAATTAAACCAAGGTGGAGGGTCCTGTACAATGGAGGGAAGAAGAGCTGAAATTATAGAAACCTTAAAGCAATTCCCTACTGTAGATGAAGTAGTAATTTCCGTTGAGGGAGAAACGGAAGGAGTTCTTCAACCTTAAGAAGGTTTAAACACTACCAAAAGAAATGGGAAACCTCCTGGGTTTAGTCAAATTCGGGGGGTTTTATTTTAAAATGATAACCTTATTAGTAGGCTAAAGTTGTCGTTGGGCAATTATTTTTATGGCTCATAAATATTTTCTTGATAAAAGTGAATCGGATTCTGATATTGAATTGGACTACGAGAAGCAATTAAATCCTGAACAACAGGAAGTCGTTTTTAATGGAGACGGACCTTGTTTGGTAATAGCGGGGCCGGGTAGTGGAAAAACTCGTACTTTAATCTATCGTCTTTCTTATTTACTAGAACAAGGAGTGCCGGAGAGACAGATCTTACTGATGACTTTTACTAAGAAAGCAGCAGAGGAAATGGTGAAGCGTACTGAGGAATTAATTGGTTATGAACCCACTGATTTGTGGGCGGGTACTTTTCATCATGTTGGTAATCTTGTATTGAGAAAACATGCTGATAAACTCGGCTACGAAAAAGATTATACTATTCTTGATTCTCAAGATTCTTTGCAGTTGGTAAAGACGGTTATTGAAGATAACGATGTTGGTTCTGAGGAATACTTTCCCAAGGCAAAACTTATTAAGTCTGTTATAGATAGGACTGGAAATACCGGTTATTCTTTAAAAAAGACTATTGATGAATATTTTTCTTTTATCAGAGATAATGCTCCCGAGTTTGAACGCTTGTTGGATAAAATTAAAAAGATTAAGAGTGCTTATCAATCCAAGAAAAAAGGTCAAAATTTAATGGATTATAATGATTTACTAATTAATTGGAAAACTTTATTAAAACAGTATCCGGAAGTAAGAGAAAAACTAGACCAGCGCTTTAAATATGTATTAGTCGATGAATTTCAAGATACTTCTCCCATTCAGGGTGATATTATTCAATTATTATCTCAGGACATTTCAAACATATTAGTAGTGGGGGATGATTCCCAAAGTATTTATTCTTTTAGGGGAGCAACCATCGATAATATTTTTGATTTTAAAGAAGAATTTGACCCTAAAGTCTTTAAATTGGAAACAAATTATCGCAGCACAAGTTCTATTCTTAAAATTGCTAATCAATCTATAGAGAATAATGAGAAAAAATTTGAAAAAGAGTTAAAGGCTCAAAAAGAACAAGGTGTTACCCCAGCAGTGGTGCCCTTAGAAAACCCAGAACAACAAGCAGAATTTATAGCTCAACGCGCATTGGAATTGAAACAGGAAGGATTGGATCTTTCTGATATCGGAGTTTTATACCGTTCTCATTTTCATTCGACCGAATTGGAAATGGAGTTAGCTCAAAAAGGCATTCCCTATATTATCAGAAGTGGAATGAAGTTTCATGAAAGAAAGCATATTAAAGATACACTTGCATTTTACCGAATTTTATTGAATCCACAGGAAGAAATTTCTTGGCGACGCTTGTTAGAAATGCAGCCCGGAGTAGGGCAGGTTTACGCTGAGCGTCTTTACTCCCAAATTGCTCAGCAGGATAGCCTGAAACAAATTGCAAGAATGCGTCCTAAAAAAGTTAGCAACAAGGCAGAGCGCGGCTGGAAGCAGTTACGTTCCGTTTTTAAGGAAGTGATTTCCCTATGGGAAGAAAGCCCCGATAATTATCTGAAGAAAATTGCTGATACCGTTCTTGACGAGTGGTATTACAGTTATTTGAGTGCTAGCTACGAAAATGCGGAAGAACGATTGGAGGATATTGAACACCTTTCTTTGTTACTGGAAAAATACGATGATATAGAAAAGTTTTTATCGGATATCTCTTTAAGTGAAAGCTTCAGTGCTCAGCGTTCGGACGGTTACCAAGAAGGCTACGAGGATAGTTTGGTATTAAGTACGGTTCACCAAGCCAAAGGACTAGAATGGAACACTGTGTTTGTTATTGGGCTAATTGACGGTTGGTTCCCTCATTGGCGAAGTAAAGAATCAGATCTAGACTTGGAAGAAGAGAGAAGAATTTTTTACGTGGCAGTAACCCGAGCAAAGCAACAACTTTATTTAACTTTTCCCATTACGGCCAAAAGTTATAGATCCGGTTCCAATTTGACTACTATCTCTCCTTTTTTGCAAGAGTTAGATACTACTTCTTATCAAGAGTGGCAAGTTGAACGAAAATCAGAAGAAGAAACGGAAGAAATTATTGAATTTGATTAAAACAAAAGTTTGATTTTTAATATCAAAAGGGTAAAATGAAAAAATATTATAAGCGAAGCTTCCGCCCACTATAATTATAAGAATTAGCAAGCGAATTCTTCTATTTATTCGCTCCCATCAAAAATATAAATAAACAATTATTTAATTTTTCACTCGCTCACAATTATGTCTGATATTACTAAAGCAGTTATAGCAGCAGCTGGTTACGGGACTAGATTTTTACCAGCTACTAAAAATCAACCCAAGGAAATGCTACCCTTGGTAGACAAGCCTATTATTCATTACTTAGTAGAAGAAGCTGTGGATTCGGGTATTGAAGATATTATTATGGTCACAAGAAGTGGCCGCAGTACTATGGAAGAGTACTTTGACTCCAACTCTGAGCTGGAACGGGAGTTGGAAGAAGCGGGTAAATACGAAAGATTGGAAAAAATTAAAGAAATTCCCAAGATGGCTAATTTTGTGTATGTACGCCAGCATGACTATTATCCTTATGGTAATGCTACACCTATAAAAGCTTGTTCTCACCTAATAGATGATGACGAAGCGTTTGTCTATATGTTTGGAGACGATTTAACTATTTCCGAAAAGCCCGTTACCAAACAGTTGATAAACCTTTACGAAAAAGAAAATCCCTCTGCGGTTTTGGGAGTACAAAAAGTACCCGATGAAGAAGTAAAACGCTATGGAACCGTTAAATATAAGGAAGAAGGTCATGAATATGAGATAGAAGCCGGTTATGAAAAATTACCGGCAGAAGAAGCTCCTTCTAATATGGCTCAATTTGGTCGCTTTGTTTTTTCCTATGATGTTGTTGAGCAAGCCGAAGAAACTCCGGTGGGTAAAGATAACGAATTGTGGGTAATGGATATTCTAAACGAATTAGCTCATAAAGAACAAGTTTTAGCCAAACCAATTGAAGGCGAGTGGCATACTACCGGTGATCCACTACGTTATTTGAAAACATTGGTAGAATTTTCTCTGGAAAGAGAAGATTTAGGTGATAAATTTAAAGATTATTTAAAAAAGAGAATTGAACACTAAAAAAAGAAAAAGGAGGTAGCAATGCCTGAGCTTTTTGTCAGCCTATCTATCGCTGTTTTTATTGGTTTGATTTATTGGTATTATTCTAATGGTTACTTTTACGGAGGAATCTTACTTTATCTATGGTGTTGGCTGGGACCGGATTTCCCAAAGTTGTTTGTTAGTAATGGTCACTTAGTAAATCTTGTTGGTTGGTGTTTTGTAATAGCTATTTTATTGTTGTTATTGGGAAATTTTTTGGTTAAACCGATCTTTAAGGAAAAACATTCGAATTTTGTTGTTTTTCTAGAAATTGGTCTGGCATTGCATTTGATGATAGACTTCTTTTTTAATGTGGCATAGGGAGGTTATGTGTTAGAACCTCCCTTTTTGTATTTAGTTTTTAAATTTGCTACAATAAAGAAGCAAGGTTGATTTTTATTAACCTTTAAAACTTAATAAAAATTATGCTATCAGAATTTCCAATTGACCTCGATAAGGTAGATCCTAAAAATTTGGACAGAGAGATTTTGAGGGCCGGATTGATAGCCGAACTTGATGCTATAAGCTTCTATGAACAGATGGCTGCCAAAACGGACAATGAAGATATTAAAAAAGTCTTACTGGATGTTGCGGAAGAAGAAAAGGAACACGTAGGAGAGTTTGAAACCTTATTGATGCGAGAAGATCCGGAACAAGTTGAACAAAGCAAAGAGGGAAAGGAGGAAGTAGAGGAGATGACTGGTTGAATTTCAAACGGCCGTGAGAACGGCCGTTTTTGTTATTTAATCACTTGACAGTTATGGGTATATATTGATAACATATTAATAAGATTAAAATAATCCTTAATATCATGATAGCCGTAACAAGTTCAGGTCAAACATTAGAATCAAATGTAAATCCCCGCTTCGGAAGAAGTCAACACTTTCTTATCCTTGATGAAGAAGGTAATTTAGATGAGGTTGTTTCTAATCCCGGAGTAGGGGCTCAAAGAGGAGCGGGTGTTCAAGCTGCCCAAACTATTGCCGATCAAGGAGTTGAAGCCTTAATTACGGGGAGGATTGGACCAAATGCATTTTCTGCTTTACAAACTGCCGGTATAGAGATATTTCTAACGACAGGTATAAGCGTTGAAGAGGTATTTGAGAAATGGAAGAACGGAGATTTGAATAAAGCTGAAACACCGACTGGCCCAGCTGGACGAGGTCCCGGTTCCGGTAGAGGAAAGGGTCCCGGGAGAGGCCGTGGCTCTAATGGAAATGGAAAGAAAGGTAGAGGGCCACGTTGATTATAATCCTAAACTTTTAAAGAATGGAAGATTTATTTCAAAAAGGTAAAAAGACAACTTTGGTAGCCGGTGGAGGTACTTTCTTCTTTGCAATTGCTAAAGGAGTAATCGGATTCTTATCCGGGAGTGTGGTTTTAATTGGAGATGCAATTCATAGTGCTGCCGATGGCATGTCTACGATCTTGGCGTGGATTGGTTTGAAAATTGCCCAAAAAGATCCTACGGAAAAGTTTCCCTACGGTTTTTATAAAGCGGAAAATGTTACTGCCCTGCTGATTTCCTTTTTGATTTTCTTTGCCAGTTGGAGTATTGCCAAAGAAAGTTACTCTAAACTTTTTGGTCAGTATGAATTGGGAATTCCCGTTTGGGCCGTTTCTATAGCTGTATTGGATGGTATTGTGATGTTTTTGATTGGAACTTATGAAATGAAAGCCGGAGAAAGTATTAATTCTCAGAGTTTAATTGCTGACGGGAGTGAGTCAAGATTGCATTTACTATCTTCATTCGTTGTGGTAGTCGGTTTAGTAGCAACCTTACTTGAAATTCCTTATTTGGAAGCCATAGCCGGGATGATTATTGCTTTGTTCGTATTAGAAGCGGGTTATGATGCCGCTAAAGATGCCCTTTTTGCCCTAATGGATGTTTCTCCCGATAAGGAAATAGAAGAGAAGATAAAAGGGGTTTTGGAAGAAATTTCCGGTATACAAGATTTTGATAATTTAAAACTGAGAAAATCCGGGCCTTTCGTTTTCGGAGAGGTAGAGGCAAAAGTAAGAAAAAGTTTAAACGTTACCAGAGCTCATGAAATTTCGGAAAGTATTCAAAATAAAGTAAAGGAAAAAACTTCAAAAGTAGATTCTTTCTCGGTGGAATTCGTCCCCTTTGAAACCAATAAACAAAAAGTATGTATACCCATTAAAGAAGACAAGGAACTTGATTCTGAAATTTCTGATTATTTTGGCAGGGCCGACAATTTTATTTTACTTGATACAGACCAGGGAAAAATTAAAGATTTTGAAGTCATAAAGAATCCTTACCAGAATAAAGATAAAAGAGCAGGTTTAGCTGCCAGTAAAATGTTGCTCCAAAAAAAGATAGATACTTTGATTGTAAGTGAAATTGGTCCCATTTCATTGCATACTTTGCGGGATAACATTGTGGGTGTTTATCGGGCGGATCGGCAGGATATTGAAAGTATTATTTCTGCCTTTACCGATGAGGAACTTACTCGATTAGAAGAAGCAACAAAAGAAAAAGTTTAATGACTAGTCTAACTAAAATAGGTATTACAGGAGGAAAAGGAGGCACCGGGAAATCTACCGTTGCCATTTTATTAGCGCAAGAGTTAACTCGGAAAGGAAAGAAAGTTGTGCTAGGTGACTGTGATATAGAATGCCCCAATGATTATTTGTTGTTGGGTAAGGAACTTAAAAATCAGAAAGAAAAAGTATGGAGAGAATTTCCGGAGATAAATAAGGAAAAATGTACTAAGTGTGGAACCTGCGTAGAAGCTTGCCATGAAAATGCTATTTTTCAAGCCCCTGGTGAGTACCCGGTTATCAACAAAGATTTGTGTACGGGATGCGGTGCTTGCTGGCAAGTTTGTCCCGAGGGGGCTATCACTAAGCAAGAGCAAGAGGTAGGACAAATTTATGTTAATGAGATTGATAATAACCTTACTTTAATAACAGGAAAAGCTGAAACTAAAGTTGAAGAAACTGGTCCCATAGTACACGATGTTAGAGAGTTTTGTATTAACTATGCCCAAAAGGAAAACGCTGATATTCTGATTGTTGATACTGCAGCCGGTACTCACTGTCCGGTGATTAACGCTCTGTATGGGCTGGATAAGGCTTACGCTGTGGCCGAACCTACACCGATGGGAGCTTATGATTTGGAATTAATTTTAAATTTATGTGATAAACTAGAGTTGCCGGTGGATGTAATTTTGAATCAGGCTGATCTTGGTGAAGAAAGATTAATCGAAGAGATAATCAAAAAAAGAAATATTGAAATTAAGTTAAAAATTCCTTATTCTGAATCACTAGCGGAAAGTTATTCAAAAGGTCAACTTTTAGATTTTAATTTTAAAAATTACAATGAATCAGTTTAATGACCAGAATTTCAAGGAAGAAGTTTTAAGCGCAGATAAACCCGTGCTGGTTGATTTTTGGAAGCCAGGGTGTGCTCCCTGTAAGACAATGAAACCTATTATAGAAAAAATTGCTGAAGAAACTGAAGGTGAAGCCAAGGTAGGGAAGCTTAATACGATGAAGAATCCCAAAATGGCTAAGAAATTCGAGATAAGGGCAGTACCCACCCTTATAATATTCAATGATGGCGAAGCAGTAGAAAGAGCAAGTGGGGCCAGGCAAAAAGATGTCATTCTTGAAAAGATTAGAGAGTACGTATGAGTTTGGAAGAATATAATAGTAAAAGGAATTTTAACGAAACTTCTGAACCCTCCGGCGGAGAAGACAAGGAAGATATTTTTGTCGTTCAGGAACACTGGGCTTCTAGTCACCACTTTGATTTTCGTATAGAGATCGATGGCGTGTTGAAGTCTTGGGCTGTTCCCAAGGGTATTCCTGAGGAAAAGGGTACGAAGAGGCTAGCTATAGCCACAGAAGATCACCCCTTGGATTATGCTGATTTTGAAGGAACTATCCCCGAAGGTGAATATGGAGCCGGAGAGGTGGAAATTTTTGACAAAGGGGATTATAATTTACACGAAGAAAAAGAAGATAAGATTACCTTTGAGTTAAAAGGGGAAAGACTAAAAGGTAATTTTGCTCTCATCAAAATGAAAGGTCAAGAAGATAATTGGTTAATTTTTAAAACTGATGATGAATAAAAAACAAGCAATTACATTCTTAAAGGAAAAGGTTGAAACTGACAATTTAAGGAAGCATAGTTTAGCGGTCGGAGCGGCAATGAGATCTTTGGCTGAGCACTTCGATAAAGACCCTGATAGCTGGGAAGTGTGTGGATTGCTACACGATATTGATTATGAAGAAACCAAAGACGAACCTAGTAAACATTCAGAATTAGGTAGAGAAATATTATTGGAAAAAGGATTATCTGAAAAAATATGTGATGCAGTCTACACTCATAATAGTGCTCACGAAGCGGACCCTAAAAGTTTAATGGGTAAGTCACTTTATTGTGTAGATTCTTTAACCGGTTTAATCGTAGCTGCTACATTGGTATTACCTTCAAATAAAATTGAAGATCTAGAAGTGGAAAATGTAATAAATAGATTTGAAGAAGAGAGGTTTGCGGCTGGAGCCGATCGAGAGGCAATTGCTAAGTCCGAAGATTATTTAGGTTTGGAATTAGAAGAGTTTATTGAAATTACCTTGGATGCAATGAAAGGTATTTCTGATGAGTTGGGTTTATGAGTAATATTAAATTGGCAATTTCCGGAGGCAAAGGAGG
The DNA here is from genome assembly GCA_036625875.1 of Minisyncoccota bacterium. Taxonomy (GTDB): domain Bacteria; phylum Patescibacteriota; class Minisyncoccia; order Minisyncoccales; family JAZKSW01; genus JAZKSW01. The sequence goes on along the minus strand of JAZKSW010000001.1, from coordinate 12,130 downwards.
TGTTGGCAAGTCAATGCTAGCTTCCAGTTTGTCTATTTTATTCAATGAGGATAATGATGTAACGGCGGTTGATTGTGATGTTGATGCTCCCAACTTGGCTATTTGGTTGAATGAGATTGAGAATTGGGATAGAGTTGAGGAAGTTAGTGTTTCCGAGAGACCAGTAATCGATTCGGATGTGAGTAAAGTAAAATCATGTATAGAACAGTGTCGTTTTAATGCTTTGGAGGTTAAAGAAAGAGAATTAAAAGTAAATCCGTTTTTGTGTGAAGGGTGTGGTGCTTGTGAATATTTTTGTCCCGCAGTAGAGGGTATGGAGGAAGTCAAAAGTGGTTGGATTAAAAACAAAATTACTGATCATAACTTCCCTTTAATTACGGGGCAATTGAAAGTAGGGGAGACCGGTTCCGGCAAAATAGTCACTGAGGTAAAAAGAAGGGCTGATGACTTTGATTCTGAATTACAGTTAATAGATTCAGCTCCGGGTACTGGTTGTCCCGTCAATGCAGCACTTCAAGATGTCGATTTCGTAGTGTTGATCGGGGAGCCAACCAAATCAGGTTTTGCTGATTTGAAAAGAGTAAAAAAAGTTATTGATCATTTTGAGGTCGAGTTCGGTGTGGTAGTTAATAAGTGGGAGATTAATAAAGGGATTTATAAAGAGATTAAAACTTGGGCTGATAATAATTATCTAGGGAAGATAAGTTATGATCAGGGAGTAGTCAAATCAGTCTCTACTTTAACGCCGATTATGAAAAGTGATTTGGATATTAAAAGACAAATTAAGGAAGTTTATAAGAAGATAAGAAACCAGATTAACATTTAATAATATGGTTAGACCTAAGAAACCAAGAAAAGTTTCCTTTGATCCAAAAGTAACTTATTTCAAGCCGAGATCCGTGCCCCTTGCTAATTTAGAAGAGGAGTGTTTGTCCGTTGAGGAGATAGAAGCCTTGAGAATATATGATTTACAGGGGAAATCCCAAACTAAAGTAGCAGAACAAATGGAAGTTTCACAAAGCACAGTGGGAAGAATCTTAAAGGAGGCTCATAAGAAAATAGTAAAGGCTTTAATTAACGGAGAGGCTATTAAAATTAAAAAAGATTAAAAATTACGGAAAATCTTTTTGAATTTCGTTTTTAAAGAAACGGAATTTTATTTTTTTGACATTTATGGTCATTAATTTGAAAGTAATTTTGAGAAAAGATTGGTAAAATTTTGACTTAGGTTTGAACTTGTGTATAATGAAATAATATGACATCTGAAATTGAAAAAATTAAAAAACGAGACGGTCGAGTAGTAAATTTTAACTCTTCCAAGATTGCTGATGCTATTTATGGGTCAATGACTGACGTAGGAATGACAGATTATGAGGTTGCTGAGGAATTAGCCACGGAAGTAGTGGATCTTTTGGAAAAAGAAAAAGATTCAGAAGAGTTACTTACCGTTGAACAAGCTCAGGATGTAGTAGAAGAAATATTAATAAAGGCAGATCAAGCTGAAGTTGCTAAAGCTTTTATTCTTTATCGTCAAGAAAGAAAAGAAATTAGGAATAAGAAAAAACAAATACTGGAAAAAGAAGAAATTGATCAAGTAGATAAAACTTTTGATGCAAATGCCCTGCGGGTTTTAAAATCTCGTTACCTTAAGAAAGATGAGGAAGGTAATTTGATTGAGTCACCCGCTGAAATGTTTGAGAGGGTAGCTGTGCATGTGGCACTGCCCTCTATTTTTTATGATCCTAAAGTTTTTGAAAAAGGAGGAGATTATGACTTTTCGACTGAGAACTTGAAAGTAGAGGAGGAGTTGAAAGTAGGGGATTATGCTTTAAATGATAGTCATGTAGAAGGTCTTAGAAGATTGTATCGGAGATTGGAAGAAGAAGGTAAGGTAAAAAAATCGTGGGAAGACTTTCTGTCTTTGTTAAAACAAGGTGAATTCGATGAATATCAAAAAGAAATAGAAGCTTATTATGAATTAATGACAGAGCGAAAGTTTTTACCAAATACACCTGCCTTGGTTAATTTTGGTCGGGAACTAAGTATGGGGTTGGCCTGTTTCGTATTGCCCATGGAAGATTCATTGGATAGCATAATGGAGGGCTTGAAAAAAGCTTCTCTGATTTTTAAATCTGGTGGAGGTGTCGGTTATAATTTTTCTAGATTGAGACCCGAAGGAGATTATATTAGTAGTACCGGTGGAGAATCAAGTGGTCCGATTAGTTTTATGACCTTATTTGATAAAATGACCGATGTTGTGAAGCAGGGAGGAATAAGAAGAGGAGCTTCAATGGGGATTATGAATTCGGATCACCCCGACGTGGAGAAATTTATTACCGCTAAGAAGAATAACGAGAAGTTAAATAATTTTAACCTTTCGGTTTTTATTAAAGAGGATTTCTGGGATTATTATGAAAAAGGAGAGCCTTACCCTCTGGAAAACCCCAGAACCGGAGAAGTAAGCAAGAAAGTGGATCCCGAGGCTTTGTTTGATTTAATTGTTCATCAAGGTTGGGAATCAGCTGAACCGGGAGTTATTTTTGATGATAATGTTAATGAATATAATCCTTTTCGAGATAGCTTGGGAAGAGTGGATACATGCAATCCTTGTGGTGAATCTGTTTTGTATCCCAATGAAAGTTGTGACTTGGGAGCTATTAATGTATGGGCTTTCATAGAAGAGGATGGTAAAAACGGAGAGAGAGAAGTTGAGGTTGATTGGGAAGGTATGAAAAAGGCCATAAGGTTGGGAACCAGATTCTTAGACAATGTATTGGATATTAATAAGTATCCCTTGGAAGATATCGAAGAAATGAGTCGTGCTACCAGAAAGATTGGTTTGGGAATGATGGGGCTGGGCAATTTTCTTTATGAGTTGGGATTACCCTATAATTCTGAAGAAGGAAGAGAAAAAATGGAAGAGGTGATGGAGTTTATAAACTATTATTCAAAAGTAGAATCAATTAGTTTGGCAAAGAATCGCGGTAAGTTTCCTTATTACGATAAAAGTTTCTTTGGAGAAGGTAAGTTGCCTTTGGCCGGTTACGAGGAAGAGAACAACCAAAATTTAAATTGGGATTTACTGGTGAATAAAATTCAAGAACATGGCTTAAGAAATGCTTATACTACTATTATTGCACCTACTGGTTCTACCAGCATGATTGCCGGTACCTCGTCGGGAATGGAACCGGTTTACAGTTTAGTTTATGAGAAAAAGGTTTCAGTGGGCTCTTTCTACTACGTTAACCCTGTTTTTGAAAAAGTTATGGAGAGAGAAGGTCTGTTTGATGATGATCTGGTTAAAAATATTTCTGATCGTGAGGGGAGTTGCCAAAACATTAATTACATTCCTCCTAGATTTAAAGATAGATTTATAACTGCAATGGATATTAGTGGTGAGAATCATGTTAAGGCATTAGCATCTATTCAAAAGTGGGTAGATTCTTCCGTTTCTAAAACTATTAACTTTCCTGCTGATGCTTCGCCTTCGGAAATGAAAAGAGCTTATTTATTAGCTCATGATTTGGGCTGTAAAGACGTAACTGTTTTTAGGAATAAGTCTATGCAGGGAGTGTTGGAGGCCGGAGGAGAAGACAAAGAAGAGAAGGATTCAGGAGAAGAACTAGAAAGCCTAAAAGATGACAAATCTAACGGACGTTCCGTATATAGCGAAGCGGGAGTTAATGAAAATCAGGGTTCTATTGGCCAGGATTTTAATGAAGATGATGAGGAAAAGTGCCCGGAATGTAATTCAGAATTAAAAATTAGTGAAGGTTGTAAAACCTGCCCCAATTGCGGTTGGTCGGCTTGCTCTGTATCTTAGTCCTCTGTTGGCTCATATAGAATTCTCTTAGAAGTTAAGGGATATTATAATTTCACGGAGCGACGAGGAGATTGCATTCTCTGTAATGCATTGAGGAGGAGCGACATAGAAATTAATTATTATTTAACTTTCTTAATAGACAGACTAATTTTGGTTATATTACAAAGTTATTCGTCAGTATTATGTACTTTGCTTACGCAAGTACATTACATTCCTCATAACTCTAAATATAATTCAAAATTAAGTCTGCTAAGAGAATTAGTATATGGTCAACAGAGGACACATTTATGTTTTTACCGGTAGAGGTAAGGGTAAAACTACGGCTGCTCTGGGAGTAGGATTGAGGGCTTTGGGTGCGGACAAGAAGGTATTAATGATTCAATTTCTGAAGCCGGGAGATTCTTCGGAACGAGAAGTAATTAAAAAAATAAATAACTTTGACATAAAATCCCTCGGGAGAGAGGGTTTTTTTCTTCCTAAATCGAAATTGGAAAAGAATCCGGAGTTGAAAGAAAAAGGAATAGAAGCATTTAAGGAGAAAGATAAAGAAATTGTTCTGGAGGGATTAGAAGTGGCAAAGAAAAAGAGTTCTGATTATGATATTATAATACTGGATGAAATTAATTTAGCTTTGCATTATGATTTAATAGAAGAGGGTAAAGTGTTAAATCTATTGGATAATATTGGTGAAGCGCATCTAATTTTAACAGGGAGGTATTGTCCCGATTCAATTATTAATAAAGCGGATTTGGTTACTAAAACAGAAGAAATAAAACATTATTATAATAAAGGTCATAAACCAATAAAGGGAATTGATCTATAATTTTATCACTGACGTTTTAAAATTCTATTTATTCTCTCGATTCAAAAATATAAATAAATTACTTATTTAATTTTCTCACTCGTTCATAAATATGAAGTACGGTAAAATTTTGATTTTAGTCTTAATTGCTTTCTTAGTAGGGGTTGTGATACTAAGGGTTGGTACTGATACTCAGATGGATATTAAAAATCTAAGAAAAAGCTCTTCTGTTACAGTAAAACCACCACAGGCGCAGAGTGAGTTAATTCAGGCGAAATTAATTATTGAAAAGGAAAGCCCCATTGAAAAGAAAGTAGAGATTAAACCAAATAAATCGGTTTTTGATTTGTTACAAAAAAGTAATATTCAGTTTGAATATGAACAATACGATAGCGGTGCCTTCATTACTTCCATTGAAGGGATTTCGGAGCCTACTAAAAATTGGATGTATTATGTTAATAATAAATTAAGTCAGGAAGCAGTGGATAAGAAAGTAGTAGAAGATGGAGACGTAATAAAATTTAAAAACCAAAGACCTCCATTTTAATGTTTGAAATTAATGACAAAATCGTGGATTATCTTTTGGCTATCTCTCTAATACTGATAGGGGTGGGTTTCAGATTCTTGCCACATGCTCCTAATTTTACTCCCATAATCGCTTTAACTTTGTTTAGTGCTGCTTACCTTCCCAGAAAAATCTCCTTTGTTGTTCCTTTGGGAGTGATGATAATTTCGGATTTGTTTATTGGTAGTTATAGTCTAAATCTAATGATGGTGGTATATACTAGTTTGTTATTGATTGTAATTATCGGTTTTTATATAAAAAAGGATGATAATTGGGTAAGAATTGGTGTAACTTCCTTGTTAGGCAGTGTATTATTTTTCTTAGTTACAAATTTAGGTGTATGGGGTCTAACTCCCTGGTACGAAAAAACCATTACTGGTTTATTGAGGAGTTATTACTTAGCTTTGCCCTTTTTTAAGAATACTGCAATCAGTACTGTAGTTTATAGCGGGGCATTATTTTTCAGTTATAAAAGCGTAAGACTTTGGTTGCATCAAAAGAGATTTGTGGTAAACTCCACAACTGATGACCCCCGCTATAATTAAAAGTTTGAATAATGAAAAGGTAGGAGTTTTACCCACAGATACCCTTTATGGGCTAGTGGGGAAAGCCTTTTCTAAGTCAGCAGTGGAAGAGGTTTATAGACTTAAACAAAGGAGTTTGGATAAACCTACTATTGTACTTATTAGTTCTAGAGATGATTTAGATTCTTTTGGGGTGGAACTTACCGATGAACAGGCACAAGTTTTAGATGAAGTGTGGCCGGGAAAAGTCAGTGTGATCTTGCCTTGTCCCCACGATAAGTTTTTCCACATTCATCGCGGCAAAGAAACTATTGCCTTTAGAAGAACTAACAAAGAAGATTTAGTGGAAGTTTTACAAGAAGTAGGGCCTTTGGTCGCTCCCAGTGCCAATCCTGAAGGTTCTACTCCTGCTCATACTATTGAAGAAGCTAAGCACTATTTTGGAGGTGAAGTAGACTTTTATATTGATCAGGGTGAATTAAAATCAAAACCCTCAACCTTGATTAGGGTTGAGGGAGGAGATGTTGAAGTTATCAGAGAGGGAGCTGTAGAGATTTAATATTCTTTCCAGCGTTCTACAACTCGAGAAAGAGCCAGCCAAAGTAGAATAATAATTATTATTACAAGGGGCCATCCATACCAAACTCTGGTAATTGATTGCAGTGCAGCCAACAAAGGGAAGGTCGATAAAGCGGCCGCCTTTTTTATTTTAATTCTAATTGAGTCTGCATCAGATAGTTCTTCGGTTTCAGCGTTGGCGGTTACATTCACTTGTTTTTGCCGATCTACTCTTTGAGTTTTACCCTTAAAGGTAAGATTCTGAGTAGACTTCGATTGCAACTGATCAAGAGTAATTCCTTGAGTTATGTCGCCGGAGATAAATCTGCCTTCGCTTTTAATATCATCTTTGTAAATGATAAAGCCGGAGAGGTCAGCTTTTAAATCTATATCCCTGATCATATCGGGACCGGAATTGGTCACCGTAATTAGGAAATCTACTTTTTGATTCGAACTAGTGAGAAGATCCTTTTGCCATTCGGTAGTTTGTTGAGATTCCTTGGCTGAAATTGAGACTACCAAATCACCTTCTTCACAATCCTGAGAACAACTGCAAATGGTCTCTTCACAATTACAGATTCCATCACCGCAGTGCTCACAGCTTTCACAATAATCTTCAGAACCAACTTCACAAGTAGAACCATCACATGTTAATTCATGCTCACAGTTATTACCGGAACAGGAATCAATGGTGCAGCTATTATTGTCTTCGCAATCTCTGTATTTACTCAGTCTTGTTCCTTGAGGGTTATACCAATAAAGATCATTATTATAACACTGAGTGTAGTTGTTGTTCCCGGTACAATTTGAACTGTATTTACACTCTTCGTTCTCCACGGAGCAATATTCATTGGAGGAGCATTCTTCGGCTAACTTCCAAGAAGACCAATTACCCCAAGAAGACCATCTGCCGGAGCAAGAAGAACTATTCCCGGAGCAGTATTGCTTTCTGGATTTAGTTCTTTTTGCTAAATCCGAACCACAGGTCTGACCGCCCCAAGGACAACCGTACTGAGTTTGAGTTTCCGTATCACAAACTTCATTCCTTGATTTATATTCACCATTATCGCAGCAGGGTCCGGAAGAACACTCTTGGTCATCAACACAATTACCATTTCGACAAGTTTCGTCCGAATCACATCTTTCTATCAAATCACGGTCAGTATAGGAGGAGGAGAAACAACTACCTCCTGAGCAGCCCTTATTATAGCATCTTCTTTTTTTGTAAACGTCACCTCCGTAACAGTAATCTCCACTCCAATTTTTACAATAATCGGAACCGCAATCTTGATATTTTCTTCCCCGATTATTATTAGAATCGTACCAATAAACGTCATCGTTGTAACATCTTAGATGATCACGTTCGTTGGCATCACAAGATGAACTGTAATTACAATTATAATTACAATCGCCGCTTGAACAATACCAGTTAGGTCGTTGATTATTATCGCAGTGTCCGTATCCGCAAGAATTACTCTTTTCACAACTTTTACCGGAAGACCATTCTAGGCAATCATCGGAATCGTAATCTCCGCAGGTTTGATAACGGCTATTGCTGCTACATCGCTTTTGACCGGAGTAAGAACATTGATCGGAACAAGTACTGCCCACGCTAATATTTCTGGTGGTTGAGTCCGTAAGATTATCGTTATCAGTAACAGTTAACCTTACAGTATAATTACCGGAACTATTGTAAGAATGGTTAGGGTTTTCTCGGCTTGAATTGCTACCGTCCCCAAAGCGCCAAGAATAAGAACTTATCCAGCCGTCGGAATCGGATGATTGATCAGTGAAACTAATAGTATCATTTACATTAGGATTAGAAGGGCTGTAAGAAAAGTCCGCGTTTGGAGCTTGATTATCAGTTACACAACTACCCCCGGAGCAAGTTTCATCTGAACTACAGTAATAATTGGAAGACCATTCTAAGCAAGAATCTGAGTCGTAATCACCACAAGTGTGATAAGAATCATTGCCGGTGCACTCTTGGTCTCCGTAGCTGCATTGATCAGAACAGGTTTGTTCTTGAACACAACTACCGTTGGAGCAAGTTTCGTTAGTTCCACATTCTTCGTAATTTTCCCAATTGTAGTAGTTGTAGCAACTAGAATAAGAACATCCCTTTTTATGTTTCTTTCTTTGCACCCAATTATTCATACAACGGTATTCATCAGTCCAGGAGTCAGATCCACATTCTTCAGACTTGTTTTCTCTTTGGCCACAAGAATCGTACCAATAAAGATCATCATTGTAGCAAGATTGGTAAGATTGATCGGTGCAAGTGGTTACACACTCTCCACCTGAGCAAGTTTCATCAGAATTGCAATAATAATTGGAGGACCACTCCGTACAAGAGTCGGAATCATAATCTCCACAAACATGGTAAGAGTCGTCACCGGCACACTCTTGAGCACCGTAAGTACATTGATCAGAACAGGTTTGTTCTTGAATGCAACTACCCCCGGAGCAAGTTTCACCGGAACTACAGTAATAGTCAGAAGACCATTCTAAGCAAGAATCTGAGTCGTAATCACCACAAGTGTGATAAGAATCATTGCCGGTGCACTCTTGGTCTCCGTAGCTGCATTGATCAGAACAGGTTTGTTCTTGAACACAACTTCCGTTGGAACAGACTTCACCTGAACTACAGTAATAATTGGAAGACCATTCTAGGCAACTATCGGAGTCGTAATCACCACAAACATGGTAGGAATTATTATCTACGCATTCTTTTTGATTGGAATAAGAACATTGATCATAGCAAGTAGTATAAGTAGTATCGTAGGAAGTATCGGATTCTGTGCAACAGTCAATTCCGGAATCATAATCATCGTAAGAGCCATCTGTATCCTGAGAAGAGTCTAACCCGGAATCATAATCATCGTAAGAGCCGTCCGTATCCTGAGAAGAGTCTAACCCGGAATCATAATCATTATAGGAACCTGATTCTAAAGCTGCGACTTTATCAAATTGAAAATGAAGTAGGGGGGTAACAAGAAGAACCATTACAATTATTCCCCCGATTAGTAGTTGGGTTTTTGTCAAAGTGTTATTATTTAGAATTGATGTTTTCATAATTAGATAAAAGTTAGGGTACGGAAGAGTTGAGTCTTTCTACTCTTCCGTACCTTGTTTGTTTTAATTACAGAAATTACAGTGGAGAGCACAGATTTCTCCGTGACGCTTCAATGCTATATCTAATCTTCTTCCTTGATAAGTTCCTTGTGTTTCTCCCAATCTGAGTTTGAAGTTACCCGAGCGCCGGGGGATAAACCTCAATTGCATAGCCTGAGAACGTCTCGGGACAGGATATTGTGTCTGGGCTTTTATCCTAAGAACTCCCGGTTTGATTACGGAAACACTAGTATATTTCCTCCAAAAGTCCTTGTAGCCCTTATAAGTCAGCTTAGTTGAATCGTACCTTACAATGGTAGTAATTGATTCACATCTACCATCTACCTGAAAGTCGATTCTCACTACTTTATTTACTGCAGCATGGTTGAGTTCAAGGGAAACCTTTATTTCACCCGGTTTCCTTTGGGCCTCAGTAGAGGAAAATAATCCTGCCGCAAGTAGAATTACCAGTATCATTGCAACTATTGCTCTCTTTCTTCGATACATTGCTTTGCACCTCCTATTGTTATTGTGCTTTTAATTTTACATTTTATCTTGAAACTTGTCAAGTAGCCTTCTTGACTTTATTCTTACAGGTGTTACAATAAATCCGAGTACAAAACTCGGCTTTATTACTCCAAATAAATGAAAATATCAAAGAAAACAAGATATGGATTAAGAGCTGTAATCTATTTAGCGAAGGAGAAAACTAAAAGTGTTTGTTCACTCAAGGAAATATCTGAAGATCAAAAGATATCCTTTGATTACCTGGAAAAAATTATGGCAGAATTGCGAAAGTCAAACATAGTAAAATCTCACCAGGGTCCCAATGGTGGTTATAGCTTGAATAAAAAACCGGGAGAAATAAAAGTAGGGGAAATAGTTGAGGCTTTAGAGGGTGGAAGTTTAGTGGATTGCATATCTGAACTAGGTTCTTGTCCTCAATCAGAAGATTGTTTAGCTAAAGAGGTGTGGCAAAAACTACAACAAACTATTAATAAAGCATTAGACACTGTAACTTTAAAGGATCTAATATCGTGAAAAAACCTTATTCAGGTGAAAAAATTTATATGGATTTTGCTGCTACAACGCCACTTGACCCTGCTGTTTTAGAGCAAATGCAACCTTATTTAAAAGGAAAATACGGAAATGCTTCTTCTATTCATAGTATGGGGCAAGAGGCTAAAGTGGCAATAGATGAAGCTCGTGAAACCGTGGCTGACCTTTTAAATGGTTCGGCTTCGGAAATCGTTTTTACGGGTTCGGCCACAGAGGCTAATAATTTAGCCATAAAGGGTTTGGTGAATAAATTTGAAAAGCCTCATGTTATAACTACTGAATTCGAACATCACGCAGTACTGCATCCGATAGAAAAATTGGAAGAAGAAGATTTAATAGAGGTTACTCATTTATCCATAGGAGATAAGGGTTTAATTAGTACTGAACAAGTAGAAGAAGCATTGAAAGAAAATACTGTCTTAGTTTCCATAATGTATGCCAATAATGAAATTGGTACGATTCAACCCATAAAGGAAATAGGAGAGTTATTGAAAGATAAAAACAAGGAGCGAGATCAAAAGATCTTCTTTCATACTGATGCTGTTCAAGCAGCCAATTACTTAAATTGTGATGTTCAGGAATTAAATGTAGATTTATTATCCCTGAGTGCTCATAAGTTTTACGGTCCCAAAGGTGTCGGTGCTTTGTATGTTGATGAAGATGTAAATCTGGAGCCGATCATCTTGGGAGGTGGTCATGAGTCGGGATTAAGATCCGGTACGGAGAACGTAGCGGGAATAGTGGGAATGGGAGCAGCTATAGAAAGAATTACGGATGATCATAAAAGAATTAAGCAACTAAGAAACAAACTAATAAATGGAATTTTAAACGAAATTTCGGATGTTCAATTAAATGGAGACCGAGAAAAGCGGTTACCTAATAATGTAAATGTTAGTATAAAAGGAATAGAGGGGGAAAGTATAGTTATTAGTTTGGACCAAAAAGGCATTGAAGCTTCAACGGGTTCTGCTTGCTCTACTCAGAGTTTAAAACCTTCTCATGTTCTAACTTCTTTGGGTCTCTCTCCTCAAGAAGCTCATGGTTCCTTAAGGTTGACCTTGGGAAAGTACAATAACAAGCAGGATATAGAGAAAGTTTTAAGGGTTTTGCCCAAAGTAGTAAAAAGACTAAGAGAAATATCGCCCTTTTGAAACTTTTTTAAATAAAAAGTTACACAAAAAAACTTTAAATTTTTTAAAATCATAAATTATGTCCCAAAATAACAAAGGAATTTATAGCGATGAAGTGATGGAGCATTTCCAAGATCCTCATAATTACGGAAAGATGGAAGATGCTGATGGAGTGGGGAAGGTTGGTAACATTCGTTGTGGTGATGTTATGTGGCTTTACATTAAAGTAGAGGATGACACTATTAAGGATGTTAAATTCGAAGCATATGGTTGTTTAGCGGCAATTGCGACCAGCAGTGTGATTACAGACTTAGTTAAAGGCAAAACAGTAAAAGAGGCTATGAAACTCGATAAGGAGGAAGTAGTTGATCAGTTGGGTGGACTACCCCGAATAAAAGTTCATTGCTCAGTGCTGGCAGTTGATGCTTTATCTGAGGCTGTTTATGATTATCTTAAGAAAAATGATAGAGAAATTTCTGATGAGCTGGAGAAAAGACACGAGAAAAATGAAAAAGAAAAAGAACAAATTGAAGAACAATATGAAGACTGGTCTAA
>JAZKSW010000014.1:0-13134 GCA_036625875.1 Minisyncoccota bacterium | reverse complement strand
TCTCACCTTGATAAATTAATAAGTCAATGTTATAATAGCCTTAACTTGATAACATTCTACACCATCACCGGAGGCGAGGAAACAAGGGCTTGGACCCTTGAAAAAGGCAAAACTTGTCCTCAAGCCGGTGGTGTCGTTCATTCCGATTTTGAAGAAGATTTTATCAAGGCTCAAGTAATCAATTCAGAAGATTTAGTTAAAGCCGGTTCTTGGAAAAAAGCTAAACAAGAAGGACTAGTAAGAACAGTAGGTAAAGATTATGTAGTCCAAGACGGCGACGTAATTCAATTTAAAATATGAACTATTACGAACTTACTTATTTGTTAAACCCAAAACTAGAAGATCCGGAGTCTTCAATAGAAGACCTTGTTGACACTATTCGGGATCAAGGAGCAGAATTAGATTCCAAAACGGATGCGGAAGAGATTAAACTCGGCTCCTCCATTAAACCCAAATTAGGAGACGAAGTATTAGAAAAGGCGTTGGCGGGCAGCATTGAATTCTACCTGGAATCCGCTAAGGTAAATGATTTAAGAGATAAACTCTCTCAAAAAAGAGATGTACTGAGAGTTATGATTGTCAAAAAGAAAGAGGAAAGCACAGAACCTGAACCTGAATCTCAAACTGAACAAGAAGAAGATAAAAAGGTCGAACTTGAAGACATTGATCAAAAATTAGATGAAATTTTAGAAGAAGAATAAACTATGAATTTTAATAAAGTTATTTTAGCGGGCAATTTAACCTCTGAGCCAGAAATGAGAAAAACCCCTTCCGGACAACCGGTATGCAGTTTTAGTTTAGCAACCAATAGATACTGGACTGATCAGGACAGCGGAGAAAAACAGCAAAAAACAGAGTATCACAACATAGTAGCTTGGAGGAGATTAGCTGAAATTGCTTCTCAATATTTAGATAAAGGAAGTTTGGTTTTAATAGAAGGTCGACTACAAACAAGATCCTGGGAAGACTCCAATGATAATACCCGTTACAAGACCGAAGTAGTAGCAAGAAAGATGCAGATGGGACCAAGAGCGGCAAAAGGAGAAGCCCCGGAAATGGCACAGCAACAACCTTCACCCGATAAAGACCAAGATGAAGATATACCGGTCATCGAAGAGGATCAACCAGAACCAAACTCTTCCGATAATAATTCAGAACAAAACTCCGATGAAGACGGAGAAGTAGACGTTGAAGACATACCATTTTAATTATGCCTTGTTACTTCTGTCAAAGAAATATACAGGAAATAGACTTTAAAGATACTGAGCTATTATCTCGGTTTTTAACTGGACTCGGAAAGATTAGGCCCCGAGAAGAAACTGAGTTGTGCCGAAAACATCAGAAACAACTCTCTAAAGCAGTGAAAAGAGCCAGACACATGGGCATTCTTTCCCGAACCGAGAAGGAATTTCCTCAACCAGAATAAAAAGAATCCCAGTTACAGTACTGGAATCCTTTAAACCGAGGCGTTAGTAGCCTCGGTTTTTAGTCTTCTTTGTCTTCTTCGTCTTCTTGTTCCTCCTTATCCTTCTCTTCTTCATCTTCTTCTTCAAGACCACTCTCTTCCTTATAGGTCTTAATTATCTCTTCTTCTATTTCTTCCGCTACATCCGGATTTTCTTCTAAGTAATCTCTAGCATTACTCTTGCCCTGCCCTAGTTTTTCATCTCCAAGCTTGTACCAGGAACCGGCCCTTTCTATTACATCGTACTTCGTACCGGTTCTAATTAAATCTCCACTTTGAGAAATTCCTTGGTTGTAAAAAATGTCAAAGACGGCTGTCCTAAAAGGAGCCGCTACTTTGTTTTTAACTACTTTAGCTTTGACGCGATTACCGGTAATTTCATCTCCTTCTTTTATCTTCGCCTTTCTATTCAATTTAATTCTTACCGAGCTATAAAACTTCAAGGCTTTACCACCCGGAGTAGTAGTCGGGTCTCCAAAAGTAACTCCGATCTTCATCCTGGTCTGATTCAAAAAGATTACGGAAGTTCTGGTATCCGAAACAATTCCGGATAGTTTTCTCATAGCCTTACTCATCAAACGTGCTTGTAGAGCCACTTGATCATCTTCCATTTCACCGGCAATTTCTTTTTGCGGTGTCAGGGCAGCTACTGAATCGATTATTGCCAGGTCTATTGCTTCGGATCGTACTAAACTTTCCAGAATTTCCAAAGCTTGTTCTCCACTATTGGGCTGAGAGATCAGTAAGTTTTCAATATCTACACCTATTTTCTTTGCGTATTGAGGATCCAAAGCGTGCTCTGCATCGATGTAAGCGGCAGTTCCGCCCTGCTTTTGAGCTTCTGCCGTAACATGAAGAGCCAAAGTGGTCTTACCACTGGCCTCTGGCCCGAATATTTCAATTAATCTACCTCGTGGTATACCTCTTACACCTAAAGCTAGATCTAAATTCAAAGAACCGGTAGGAATGACGTCCACATCCACTGCATGAATGTCTTCCAATTTCATAATTGATCCTTCACCAAATTTCTGCTTTATCTCATCTACCGCTTCTTCTAGGTCTTCCTCTTTTTGTTCATCATCGGACATAATATTGAATCAAAATTAAAACTTTTTATCTTCTTTGTTACCTTCTTTGTCGACCAAAACGTCTCTTGGTTTTGAACCTTTTTCTTCTCCTACAATCCCGTTCTTCGCTAAAGCATCTATCAAACGTGCAGCACGAGCATACCCTACTCTCATTCTTCTCTGGAGAAAGGAAGCTGAACCCTTTTGGTGTTTAATAACTAAATCTTTTGCTTCTTCATATAATTCATCATCTTCACCGGGCAAGGTTTTACCTTCTTCTTCTTCAATCTCTTCTTCCAACTCTTGACTCAATTCATCTTCTTCCTCTTCCTCCTCTTCTTCGTCAACTTGTTCCTCTAACCATTTGATAACCTTCTTTATCTCCTGTTGAGAAACATAAGCACCTTGTATTCTTTGTGGCTTCGGTTTAGAGGAACTGACAAACAACATATCTCCCGATCCCAGCAACTTTTCTGCACCCGACTTATCCAAAACTGTACGAGAGTCAACTTGTGAAGCTACCTGAAAAGAGATTCTAGAAGTAATATTAGCTTTAATTAAACCGGTCACTACTTCAACCGAAGGCCTTTGGGTAGCAACTATCAAATGAATACCTACCGCTCTGGCCATTTGTGCCAACCTAACAATACCTTCTTCCATTTCAGACCCCTTAGCTGCCATCAAATCAGCCAATTCATCCACTACCAGCACGATGTAGGGTAATTTATCGTCCTCCTGCTTATTATACCCTCTAATGTCCTTTGTCTTGGCATCGGACATTAGGTCAAAGCGCCTTTCCATCTCTGAAATTAACCATTTCAAGGCCCTTACTGATTGATCAGGTTCGACAATAACATCACCTAACAAATGAGGAAGGCCTTCGTAAACCGGGAACTCCACTCGTTTGGGATCAACCAAAATTAACCTCAGACTGTCCGGGTTGTTGTTGTAGAGTAAACTCAATAAAATACTGTTCAGGCAAACCGTCTTACCGGAACCGGTACTACCTGCTACTAGTAAATGAGGCATATCGGCCAAATTAGCAAAAACGGGATCCCCCGAAACATCTTTACCCAAAGCTATGTTAAGAGCGGGACCTTCCTGATATTCTTCCTTCTCCAATAAATCTCGAAGTCTTACTCGGGCCCGTACTTCATTGGGTACCTCTACTCCGACCAAAGAACGACCGGGTATTGGCGCCTGCACTCTAACCGGGTGACGGGCCAAGGCTAAGGCTAAGTCTTCATTACGAGCTTCAATTTTTGAAAGTTTAACACCTTGAGCCGGTTTAAGAGTATATTGAGTTACGGTCGGGCCAACGTTAACCTCGGACATTTCCACTTCAATATCAAAATCCTGCAGAGTTCTTTTAATGACTTGGGAGTTGTTTTTAATATTACCGGCAGAAGGGTTTTCATCTTCTTCCGCTAAAAGATCCAAAGGTGGAGATTTAAAATCACCCTTGACGGGTTCCGGCTTTATGGAATCTTCTTCCTCGTCTTGTTCGGGTTCCTCTTGAAACTTGGGCTCGTTCTTCTTCGATTTGGACTCGTCTACGGACTTTACCTCTATTGATTCCATTGCCTGATCCGCCCTTTCACTTGCTTTCTCTTTTGCTTTTTCCTTGACCTTGTCTTTTTTCTCTTTAATCTTTTCTTTGCCTTCCTGTGCCTTTTCTTTGGCTTTTTCCTTAATATCATCTCCTTTGCTTTTAACTATTTCCGTAATATGTTTATCGGGCCAGAATACATGAAACAAACTCAGAAATCCAATTATGAAAAATGAGAAATACAAAGCTGCCGAACCCCAGGTACCAATGGCAGCTCCGAATACATTAGTAAAAGTCTTACCTATCCATCCCCCGGCACCTTGCGCATAGCGGTCGGTAGCTTCCACTGATAAATCCAACAGGCCCGCAAGAGACAATACTAAAAAAAGTACTCCTAAAACTCCCAAACTACGGTTTTTATCGTCTCCCAAAAAAACCAAACCTACTATTACGAAAAGCAAAGGAGATAGAAATACAGCTCTACCCACTAAAAAGATACCGCCTTTCATGTAAAGACTCCCGATCATTCCCGCTTTTTCAAAAAATGAAAGCAGAATTAAAACTGCTATCAGAAACATTGTCGTTCCCCAAATCCATCCCTTCAGCGGATCAGGAATCTGAAGCCATTTTTTCTTCTTTTTCTTACCCATTGTATTAAATTAGAATATCATATTTTATTATCCAATTCAAAGCAAAAAGGCAGGGAATTAACCCTGCCTTCCAGTTGTTTGTAACTTTTTACTCTTCCTTTTTGTAACCGGTACCCGCCGGAATTTTCTTACCAATCATTACGTTTTCCTTTAGGCCTCTTAATTCATCTTTTTCTCCCTTAATAGCAGCGTCAATTAAAACCTGGGAGGTTCTTTGGAAGGAAGCGGCCGACAAGAGACTTTCGGTACTGAGAGAAACTTTGGTAATACCTTGTAAAATATCTTCTACCTCCAGTGGTTCTTTGCCTTCCTCTTCCAGGGCGGCTTTCTCTTCCAAGTATTGTGCTCTTTCTATAACTTCTCCCGTTACGAAGTTGCTGCTGTCATGAGGGTCAGCAACCTTTACTCGAGATAACATTTGCTTCAAGATAACTTCCATATGTTTATCATGAATGTCAGCACCCTGTCCACTGTAAACTTTCTGCACTTCCTTAAGAATATAATTCCAGGTTTTCTTCTTGTCGGCAGCGTCAAACAATTCCTCTAAGTTAAGGCTACCTTCACACAATTGGTCTCCTGCTTCAACTTCTTCTCCTTCTTCCACCCAAACTCCTCGCTTAGGTGGTAAGTCGTATTCAATTACTTCCGCTTCTTTATCATCGGGCTCAATTTGAACTTTACCGTCATCAACTTTAACTACTTCACCATCAACTTCAGTCAGAGGAGCTTTACCTTGAGGGTCTCTTACTTCGAAAATTTCCTCCGCACGTGGCAGACCGGAAGTGATATCACTTTCTCCGGCAACTCCTCCGCTATGGAAGGTCCTTAAGGTTAATTGAGTACCCGGTTCTCCAATTGCCTGAGCGGCAACAATTCCAACCGCAGCACCCAGTTCAACTATTTCGTTGTCACCGGGATGCCAACCATAACATTTTCTACAAATCCCTCTTTTACTATCACAAGTAAGAGGAGAACGAACTTTTACTTCTTCTACATCACTATTGACGATACGCTTGGATTTCTCCCAATTAATAATTTCTCCTTTTTTAACGATAACTCCTTGCTCGTCTTCTACTTCTTCCAAGGAGTATCTTCCCGCTATCTTTAATTTAAAGTCTTGGTTGATTTCCTCTGCATCTTCCTTCTTCATCGTTAATCCTTCACTGGTACCACAATCATCTTCTTTAACAATAACTTGCTGAGCAACATCTACTAAACGACGTGTTAAGTAACCCGCCTTAGCAGTTCTTAAAGCACCGTCAGCAGCACCCTTTCTGGATCCGTGGGTAGAGATAAAGTATTCCAACACATCAAATCCTTCTTTGAAGGAACTTCTTACCGGTAATTCAATAATCTCTCCGGCGGGATTAACCACCAATCCTTTCATTCCCATCATTTGCACCACAGGTCCCCAAGAACCACGAGAGCCGGAATCAACCATTTCGTAGACGGGATTATCTTCGTCTAAAGCTTCCGGTACAATCTTTTCTATCTTACTTTTAGCATGTTGCCAAATTTCAATCAATTGTTCTCTTCTCTCTTCTTCCGTTAACAAGCCCTTTTCAAGTTGTTCGTCCACTTCTTTTTCCTTCTCAAGTCCTTCTTCAATAATTTTCTCTTTCTTTTCCGGTTGTTTCAAGTCATCAATTCCCCACGTAACACCGGACCAAGTAGAATATTCTTTACCTAAATCTTTAAGTTTGTCTAAGAAATCGCCCTGATTCACATCATAACGGTCAAACACCCTACCGATGATAGAATTCATAGCACCGGAATCTATTTGTTTGTTTTGGTAGGGAAATTCTTCGGGTAGAACTTCATTGAATATAAGTCTGCCCACGGTAGTTTCAATCAAAGCGCCATCAAGTTTTTCCTGATTTTCAATGTTCATGCCTTCCACCCTTACCTTGATTTTAGCTCTTAAGTCAATCTTATCAAATTCATAAGCCAACTTAGCCTGTTTGATGCTTCCGAAAGCTTGTCCTTCACCTTTCTTTCCTTCTTTAACAGTAGTCAAAAAGTAACTACCCAAGGTGTAATCCTGAGTGGGCACGGCAATGGGTAAACCCGTAGCCGGTTTCAGAACATTTTTAGAAGAAAGCATTCTTTCCTCGGCTTCCTTTTGAGCTTCATCGGTCAAGGGGATATGGATTGCCATTTGGTCTCCATCAAAGTCCGCGTTGTAAGCGGGACAAACCATGGGATGAATTCTAATAGCTTTACCTTCCACCAAGTGTGGACGAAAAGCTTGAATTCCCAATCGGTGCAAAGTCGGAGCTCTATTCAACAGTACCACTTTGTCCTGCACTACTTCCTCCAGTGCTTCCCACGCCTCATCAGTCTTCTTTTCTATGTGTTCAGTTGCTCCTCTGACGTTGTATGCTTCCTCCTTTTCTAATAAGTTTTGAATAATAAAGGGTTTGAATAACTCTAGACCCAGTTTTTTGGGTAGACCACATTGAGAAAGTTTAAGGTTGGGATCAACCGCAATAACAGACCTACCGGAATAATCCACTCTTTTACCCAGTAAGTTTCTTCGGAAACGTCCCTGCTTACCACTTAATACGTCCGACAAAGACTTCAACTCTCTCTTTCCACCGGTGGAAGAGCGTACCATTTTCCTCTTTCTCATTCCGTTATCAATAAGGGCATCTACTGCTTCCTGAAGCATTCTTTTTTCATTGCGGACAATAACCTGTGGTGCACCGATATCCAATAAATGTTTTAGTCTGTTGTTTCTGTTAATTACTCTCCTGTAAAGATCATTGAGGTCGGAAGAAGCGAATCTTCCTCCGTCTAATTGAACCAGAGGCCTAATTCCGGGAGGTGTATCAGGTAGAACCTTCAAGAACATCCACTCCGGCTTGATATCGGCGTCCTTCATTCCTTGTAATATTTGTAAACGTCTTTCCAGCTTTTTGCTGTTCTTCGTTTCTTCAATCTGCTCTTTGGTTTCTTCTATCTCTTTGTCCAAGTCAACTTTTTTAAATAGTTTTTGTAGAGCTTCAGCTCCGGTTCCGGCGTCAAAAACTTCACCGTATTTTAAAGATAAATGATAATATTCCACTTCGGAAAGAATTTTTAGTTCTTCCAAATCACTTAAATCATCAAGTGCTTCGTCGCGAGCTTCTTTCAGTTCTTCTTTTTTATCTTCAAATTCTTTTTCCGTAAGTTGATCTTCACCCTCTTCATCGTCCGAAGCTTCAAGTCCCGACTCAAGAGCTTTTACTTTTTGTTCATACTCACTCTTAATTTTCTCCTCGGTTTCCTCTTTAATCTCTTGATTAACGTCCGTGATAATATAATTTGCAAAGTATACTACCTTCTCCAATTTATTGGCAGAAATATTCAAAACCGCTCCCATCTTTGATGGGACACCTTTTAAAAACCAGATATGAGAAACGGGGGCAGCAAGATCAATATGCCCCATTCTTTGTCTTCTTACCGAAGATTTGGTTACCTCTACTCCACAACGATCACAAACCACTCCTTTGTAGCGAGCTCCTTTGTATTTACCACAATAGCATTGATAATCTTTACTGGGACCGAAAATACGTTCACAAAACAAGCCGTCCTTCTCCGGCTTTTGTGTTCTGTAGTTAAGAGTTTCGGCTTCGGTAACTTCTCCGTGAGACCATTCTAAAATCTCATCGGGAGAGGCAAGTCTCAGTTGAAATGAATTTATATCTTCTACTTTCACAATAATTAGCAATTAGTTAATTTAATAATTGTTTGGTTTGATTTTGTTCCTAATTCCTAATTCGCTTTATTCCTCTTCGTTACCCAAGTCTACATCCAGTCCCAATCCTTTCAGTTCTCTAACCAAAAGGTTGAACGATGCCGGTACGTTAGGCTTGGGCATTTCCTTGTCTCTCAACACCGCTTCGTAAGCCTGTCTTCTGCCCTCCACATCATCCGATTTAAGAGTAAGCATTTCCTGTAAAGAATTAGCAGCTCCGTATCCTTCCAGAGCCCAAACTTCCATTTCTCCAAAACGCTGTCCACCAAACTGTGCTTTACCACCTAGGGGTTGCTGAGTAATTAAGGAATAAGGTCCGATAGCACGAGCGTGATTCTTATCATCAATCATGTGAATCAACTTCATCATATAGATATAACCGACGGTCACTTCTTTGGGGAATTTCTCTCCCGTTCTGCCATCATAAAGTTCGACTTTACCATTTTCGGGTAAACCCGCTTGATCCAACTCTTCTTTAATATCTTCTTCCACCGCTCCACTCAGGGCGGGAGTTACCGCCTTGTAATCTTGTTTCTTGGCAGCGTAAGCTAAGTGAGTTTCCAGTACTTGACCCAAGTTCATTCTTGAAACCACACCCAAAGGGTTTAATAAAATATCAACCGGAGTTCCGTCTTCCATAAAGGGCATTTCTTCTCTCGGTAGAATTTTAGCAATCACACCCTTGTTACCGTGTCTACCCGCTAATTTGTCTCCTACTTTTAACTTTCTTTTTTGAGCTACCTCTACTTCTACTTTTTTAATAATTCCCGCATCCAAATCATCTCCTTCTTCTCGGGAAAAGGTTTTTACCCCCACTACTCTGCCTCGCTTACCGTGTTCCATTCTCAAGGAAGTATCTTTCACTTCTTTGGCCTTCTCACCGAAAATAGCTCTCAATAATCTTTCTTCCGCGGTTAATCCGGATTCTCCTTTGGGGGAAATCTTACCCACTAAAATATCATTGGGGCCCACTTCAGCACCAACTTGAACAATTCCCTCTTCGTCTAAGTCTTTCAATTTATCTTCTCCCACATTGGGAATATCATAAGTGGTAACTTCCGGACCCAGTTCGGTTTCTCTTACGTCACATTCAAAGTTTTCAATATGAATAGAAGTGAAAACGTCGTCTTTAACTAAACGTTCGGAAATAATTATCGCATCTTCAAAGTTAATACCGCGCCAGGGCATAAAAGCAACCATAATATTTTTACCCAGTGCTAATCTGTCTTTGTCTACAGAAGCACCACTAGCTAAAACATCTCCTTCCTCTACTTCCTGTCCTTTCTCAACAATGGGTTTTTGATGAAAACAAGATCTTTGGTTACTTCTGTCGAAAGTCTTTAAACTGTAAGAATTGGTACCGTCATCGGTTTCAACTTCAATTTTATTCGCATCAACATCAACAATTTCTCCGGAAGCTTGCGCTAATACGGTAAGGCCGGAATCACGAGCAACTTTTTGCTCGATACCGGTCTGAACCAAAGGCATTTCCGGTTTAATCAAAGGAACAGCTTGTCTCTGCATGTTGGATCCCATTAAGGCTCTATTACCATCGGTATTTTGCAAGAAGGGAATCAAAGAAGCAGCTACCGATAAAAACTGCTCGGGAGAAACATCAATAAAGTCAATCTTTTCCTTCTCAACCAAAGCCGCTTCACCGTGAGACCTGCACTCAACGATATCCGTCTGGATTTCTCCGTCTTCTATTTCAACTCCTCCGTGAGCAATGTTGTATTGTTCTTCTTCTACTCCGTCCAAGTAAACTACTTCGGAAGTAATTTCTCCGTCTTCTACTTTGAAATAGGGAGTTTCCAAAAATCCCAAAGAATTAATAGTTGCGTAACTGGCCAAATGTGTAGTTAAACCGATGTTGCTTCCTTCCGGTGTTTGAATAGGACAAATTCTACCATAATGAGAAGGTTGAACGTCCCTTACTTCAAAACCGGCCCTTTCCTTGGTTAAACCTCCGGGACCGGTAGCGGTCATTCTTCTTTTGTGTTCCAACTCCGCCAGTGGATTCTCTTCATCCATGAATTGAGAAATAGCTCCGGAAGTAAAGAATTGTTGAACTCTTGATCTAAAGGGCTTGGGGTTAATCAACTTGCCGGGCTCAAATTCATCAGCACTGGCCATTCTGTCCTGCACGATACGTTCCATCCTGGTAAGTCCTACTCTGAGGCGGTCTTGGAAAAGCTCATTGGCATTTCTAATTCTCCTGTTGCCCAAGTGGTCGATCTTATCTTCTTCGGCATCTTCAGTATTGTTTAATCTAATAATTTCCTTCATTGTTGCTAGCACGTCTTCCGGCTTTAGCAAGCGCTCACCTTTGCTTATTTCAACTTCTTTGTCTCGATCCCACTCACCTTTTTGTTTTCTCCTTGAAGGTAAACGTTCTCTTATCTTCCATCGCCCTACTCTGCTTAAGTCGTAGCGGTCAAAGTTGAAGAAAGTATCTTCTATCAACTCATAAGCGGTATCGGGTGCAGCTCTGTCACCCGGTCGTAAACGTTTGTAAATCTCTACTGCTCCTTCTTCTTCATTGCCAGCGGGGTCTCTACTTAAGGTTTCTTCAATATAACTTGTTTCGCCGGTGTCCACTTCTTCAAATAAGTCTTTAATCTCATCTTCTTCTCCGTAACCGAATGCTCTTAATAATGTGGTTGCGGCTACTTTTCTCTTTCTGTTTACCTTTACTCCTATTCGCCCCGATAAGTCGGTTGCAAATTCCAACCAGGCTCCTCGCTTGGGAATTATTTTAGCTCCGAAGTAATCTTCTCCTTTCTTAACTTCCTTATTAAAAAAGACTCCCGGTGAACGTATTAGTTGGGAGATAATTACTCGCTCTACTCCGTTAATTAAAAAGGTTCCCCTTCTGGTCATTAGAGGAAAATCAGTTAGGAAAATTTCTTCTTTTTTAGAACGGTCGGACTGTAAGTCTACAAGTTTAACTTTAATACGTAAAGGAGCTTCATAGGAAGCATTGTGCTCATTAGCTTCCATATAGTTATCGTACTCGGGCTTCCCGAGTTTGTAACCCATATATTCCAATTTCATTTTCTCTCCGGTATGATCCCTAATGGGAAAGACCTCATTGAACATTTCGTCAATACCGGAATCCCAAAAATCTTCCCAGGCTTCTCTTTGAACGGAAAGAAGATAAGGGCGCTCCTTGGAAACTTCTGACTTTGAAAAATCTTTAAATTCCACGGCTTTTTGTTGTTTAACTATTAATAATACGTAAAAAGCCCCACCTCGTTATTCCTAAGGTTTAGGGCAAAAAGTGAGTGCTAACGCACCCACTCACGAATTATTTAATTTATTGGGCTAATAAAAATCAGAGTTTAGGGGGTTTTCAAGCTCTGTTTATTATTCTAAATGATTTAAAAAATTTGTCAAGTGGATTAATTTTACCGTTCAGAGCTTCTGCCTTATTCTTGCTGAGGCACGGTAGTGGTAGCCGTGGTAGTTGCGTTGGTACTGGTAGCTTCTTCCATTGGCATCCCTTCTATTTCCTCGGGTTGAGCGCGTTCTCCCAAAGCCGGCCGGTCGGCTTCAAGATTCTCTAAAATAGGATCAACTTGCTCTTTGTTTCTTTCGTTGATGGCAGCTATTTGTTCGAATTGCCCAATGGCCTTTTGCTTGTCTCCTCGTTCATCGTAAACTAAGCCCAAAAAGTAACGAGCGTTGGCATAATTCGGTCTTAGACTTAGAGCCTTTTTCAAGTGCTTTCCCGCTTGTTGAAGGTCTTGTTCTACGTTAACTTCTTCACCCCGAGATTCCATTATTGCCTTGGCTAGATGCACTCGTCCCAACCGAACGCGAAGCGCGGGATTAGTCGGAGCTAATTCCACCGCCTTTTTATAACTATTAATGGCAGCTTGGGGAGCTCCTTGAACCGCATAATTCATCAATGTCTCATAAACCGATCCCTGGTTAACCCAATTATTCATATCGTGATCGGCTACTTGGACGGCAGCTTGTGCTTCTCGCATGGCCCTATTGACCAAATTTCTAAATTCTCGTTGCTGTCGCTCCGGATTTGAATCATCACCGACCACTTGGTTTATCCTTAACAGATAAATTTGAGACAAAGCCCTGTGGTAACGGTCGTCAAAGCCAACTAAACTCACTGCTTTCTCGCCCGACAATTGAGCTTGTTCAAGATCTGTCCGGTTTCCGCTGACAGCACGAACCGCCTGATTGTAGTGAAATTCTGCTCCCACTCGCAAACCCTGAACGTACAGCAGCACCACTACTCCCAATAAAGCTAAGATAAGAAGAGTGGTAACTGCAATTTGAACCAACCCCGATTTAGATTGCTGCGATTGATTATTGGATTGTGTTTCTGATTCTGCCATATTATTTTTTGTTAAGTATTATTACCATAAGTATCGCCATTAAATTCCAGAACATAAACTCGACGCTTAACACCGAAGGATACAGAAACTTACCTATTGCCAACACAAACCAGCTGGAAAACAATCCTATTTTTACTGCCTGTCTCTCATCGAATTTATTATGAGCAGAAATGGACTTAACACTGATCGTGCCTAACCCGAATCTTAGGCCCAGCATTGCTGCTACCCCCAAAATGCCGGTGGTCCCCAACATACCCAGCATTTGCGAGGCGGAATTTCTGAAATCAATTGCCCAAAAATTAGAAC
>JAZKSW010000013.1:0-13500 GCA_036625875.1 Minisyncoccota bacterium | reverse complement strand
AATAAGCCCCGGTTAATGGTTGTAAACCGGGGCCATAATTAGCGAAGATGTTCGTAAGGATGTTTTCTAGTCTTTCGCCACCTTTTAAATCTTCTAGCGAAGGGTAGAATGAAAATTAAGAAAGAAATGGCCCAAGAACGATACTCAACCCAACGACTATCGACTTTGGAACTTCTTGAAGAAGACACTAAAGAAAATTCTACTTTATTATCCCATAACCAAGGTCTTACTAGCCTTGCTCCTGCAATCATAGATCTAATTCGTTTTAAGTGTAGTTCATTGCTTACTAAGCAAATATTTTCAAAATTATGCCCGTCAATAAGGTACAACAAACTAACTACTCCAGTATAGGTGTCGTAACTCTCCTCTTCGGTGTAGATAAAGTTCTCAGGAATTTTTTGCTCCTGAAGCCATCTTTTCATATCCGCTGCCAGGACTCTATCTCGATCAGGATCAGGATGATGAAGACCTGCACTTACAAAAATAGAGGTCCACTCATTTTCTTCCCAAACTTCTTTGGCTTTTTTTAACCTGGCAATAGTATCTATTCCAGGTTCATTAGAACTTTCACTTGAATAACCTCCTCCGAAGACTGCGATTAAATCATACCGGTCACCCATTCTATCACCTTCTTTTTAAATCCTATCTATTATCTCCTTCTCCATGAAGAGTACCACGATCTTTGCGATCTTTTAACTTATTAAGATTTGTACAAGCAATTTCGTCTAAAGATAAACCAAGTTCTGTAGCAATTTGTGTCAGGTACCAAAGGCAATCTCCTATCTCTTTCTCAATATCTTTTCTTTTTTCTTTGGTCACTTCTCCCTCATCATCTCTGTATACCTTCTTCACTTTTTCGGCTATTTCTCCAGCCTCTCCATTTAAAGCTAATACTAGATAAGGCAAATCCCTCATATTAAAATCCACTCTAGTCTTCCGAGATTCTTTTTGGTATTTACCAAACTCCATAACAAGACCCTCCTCTCATAGTAAGTGCTTCACAAAAGTTGATAGAGAGGGGTGGAAAATCCACCCCTCTTATTAATTCCGTACTATTTAAGAGTTAAGCCTCTCTAAAAAATCCCTTCTAACTCCTTCTATTCTGTTCCGATGAATTTGATCTCCCGTAGACTTTAATATCTTCTTAGCCCGACTACATATCTTTACTGATCTCATCAGTTGTTCTTTAGAAAGCTTGGAATTTAGTAAAAGTTGAAGTAGTTCAAAGAAGACTGTTGTGTTTTCTAGAACGCTACCATTTCCCCACTTGTTCGAGATTTGCTTCAGTCTCCTAAAAACATTCTGATGAAGTGGTAATTTTTCATCTTTCTTATTATTTTTTGACAACTCAATCACCCCTTTTTGATTCTTGTTCTTCTGATTTAGCTAGGTTCTTTTCCATTTCGAGAAAGTCCCTAACAAAACTTGGGTCTCTTTCCAGTACTGCCTTTTTTAAATCTTTCTTGGAATAATCTTCCAGGTGACCAAACAGCTCTTTCTTCATGACATCCAGGAATATAGGATGGTTAGAGTAAATCATCCATTCTGAATATAATCTAAACTTGACCATAACCCTTATAATCAACGGAAAATCGTGCACCAATTCTTTCCTCACCTCATCATTCCACTTGTTCACAGAACCTTCTAAGTTCGGAGGACTAGAGCCCATCTGCATTGCTCTGGCCGAACTGTAAAGATCACCGAGGAGCTCCTTCAAATTACTTAAGAAGGGTTCTTTCTTAACTAGTGCCTCAAGATTTCCATTAGACTCAGAGTCTAAATAGTCAAGTAATTCCTTAATAAAACTCCAAGCTTTGCTTTGATCTACCCACCAAGACTTTCTTAATGCAGGAGTGCTACCATGATTGGGATAATCTAGTATTTCTCCCAAAAGATCTTGTCGAGCTTTAAATCTTACTTCCGGTTCGGGATAATCTTCCGCTACTTTCAAATAATAACTGGCTCTTTCTACTTTTTCCTCATCGGGAAGAGGAGTTCGGCACATAGTATGCACCAGACCCAGCATTTCTTCCTTGGAATCAGCCGAGTCAAATTTTTCCTTAATCTGGCTCCAACTTTCAAGACTTTCCAGTTTTTCAAACTCTTCTTCACTCATTTTATCCCTCCTAAGGGAAAAGTATTTTGCCCGGGGCACTTTGGCCCTTGGCTATGTAAGGTACTGTGTGTTTATTTATAGTATTTATAATAATTATTGTCAAGTTATTCAAAATAAATAAGGAGGGCTAATAACTACTTGCCCTCCCTATTAATAATTTTGCCGAAGCTCCTTGAATTCTTCAATTCGCTCCTTTAATGAATTACGGAAGTCAATACCTTTCACTTCTTTAAGACCATTGATAAACCCCATAATTCCGTTAACCTGATTAATTGCTTCCTTGTTGGGTTTGACTCCATCCTTAATTTTTTCACATATTTGATGCAACACTGCTCGGTAACGATCACTTTTCTTTCGAGGAATCCTTATCCTACCACCGGGTAAGATAGTCATTCCCAGCATGGTAAAGGGCCTACTCATCGATCTTTCAAAGTAGCAAGATTTTTTATTATTGACCACAAAATCTTGACTTACAACATTAAGAATTGTCTCTCTTTTATCCTGAGATATGGGGTTTTTTGAGGAAAATTGAATATCATCTACATGCCTTGTTACTTCGCAATTCAGCATCCTTGCCAAATTTCCAAGTTTTTGATCTAAATCTAAGCAAACTAGTTCAAACAGAAAGGGCGAAGTAGGTGCACCCTGCGGAATCACTCTTTTCTTAAAGCACTTCTTCAAAAATGATTTTAATAGACTCTCTTTTGAGTTCCCGCTACCAATCTGAGTTTTATCAACTGTCAATAAATAAGATAAGGTTAAGTTAAGTTTCTTTGATTCTTTTTTCTCTGTGTAGGGTGCTAAAGCCCTTCTTACTTTTCCTGAATTAATCTGGTTAAAAGCGCTTGCCAGATCAATACTAAATTGGTAATCAGAAAAACGATGCACTTCAAGTAACTTAACAAAATTACTTCCAAAACCTGAAATTTCAGAACCTTCTTTACTATAAAAGTTATAGAGCTCCTTTAGGGTCTCTCTTTGTATTCTCTTTAGAGCTCCTTTCGGAGAAACAATTTTACGGCCCCCAATCATTTTCCAAGTATTATAGAAACTATCAATAGTGTCATTCAACAACTTCCCCACAATTTTGCGAGCAGCTAAAAAGTCAACTTTTTCGCTTTCCAGAAACTTACTCAATTCTTCCATTGCTGAATAGCCAAATAAATCGAAGGCTGAAGGATCATCATTAATTTCCTTTCTGTCTAGTTCGTCCTGCAACTCTGTAACAAACTTCGACATAAGATCACCTCTTTTTAAAAGAACTAAGCAGCCCAAGGGGCGGGGGAGTAACATTGGGCTGGCACACTCGCTTTCCAGAAAATTCGATTTTGCTCGTATCGTGAACTGCAGACAACGAGCAAAGTTTCCAAAAGCCAAGGCCCGACTAACAACAAATAAGGTCTAATTAGAACATATGCCTGACTTTTTGCCGATCATTGGAATCCAATAACCGGCCAACGGAATGAATTCAGGTGTTTTACTAACTGCAAAGCCCCCCGCCCAAAGTCTTTTAGTAAGCTACCTACTGCTCATTCCGTCTGGCATTTTTAACTTTAACACTATTAGAACAAAATGTAAAGAAAAAGCCCCGAGGTTATATGTTACTACCTCGAGGTTAATTACTCTAATGAATTTAAATTATTATCGCGTGGTTTCTTCTTATGTTCAACAATTTCCCCTATCACTTTCTCGTCAAAGCAAGCTGAATTACAATTGTTCTTTTCCCCATAAGTTCTTATCTTAAAGGTTGATTGCCTATCTGTAACCGTCAAAGCTATGAGTTGTTGATTAACTGTATCCCATTTGTAATTTTTGTAGGTACTGCTTTCAGTAAAAAATGAATAAACAGATTCATTCTTCAAAATTTGATAACCAGAAGTTTTAGTGCGGTAATAATCAGATACGTGAAATAAACCACTCGGTCGAGCTTCTCCCGGAAAATGAAACTCTACTACATCAGAATTTCCACTAAAACCCGAATTACCTAACTCTACTTCCCTTCTTGTAACCTTAACCAAAGCTTTTTTATTCAAGACCTCATCAACGATTTCCTGTGGCACCAAAAAACAATTTTCAGAACCACAAAAATGAAGAGGAACTTTCAATCTAACTTTGTTTAATAAACTTCTAACAGAAGGTCGGTGGTCAATTATCTTAATTGCTCTAGAATCAGATGGATCCCCGTATTCTGTCGGTATAATTACTATTTGAACAAAATTTTCTTTCATCCTAACTCGAGCTTTTGTTCTTATTCTAACCTTGTAACAACCAGCAGCGAGTATTTTCTCTTCTTTATTCATAAATTCACCTCCTATTTCTTTGATTGAACGAACACTAATTTCTATCAGCCCTTCACTATATTTTTTGAAGTACTCTACTTATAACAATAGAATTATTAGGAAACAATGTCAAATATTATTTCAAAATCAAAACAGAGACAAGCTCCGAACACTTAATCTCTTTTCTTTATGGTTAACTTAAAATCCAGCTAAACTTAATAAATAATAAAGACCTAACCCGAATAACATTAGAGATTCAGCCAGAGTGACCCAAGTAACGAATTTGGGGGATTCCATCCAGACCGTCATCTTCCATACTGCTATTGCAAAAACTATAATTTCGTCCAGCAGGTAAAATAACACAAACAGAGCGATATAAAACAAGTAAGCGGCTCCGGGCAAATTAGCCCCCGACAAAATACCCGCGTAAACCAAAGGTACGGCTGCCGAGCAAGGAAATTCAACAACCGTAAGAACAGCGGTAAAAGTCAAGATAGTTCCCACTGTTCCCAACACAGTGACCGTATCGTCTTTCAAAACAGATCCTACTTTCTCAGAAAAAGTAGAAGTAACTCCTTCTGCAGTATCACAGGTGGGTGCTCCTTCTTTCTTAAACCTGATAAACTCCTTGAGAAAATAAGCTCCTCCTCCTATTCCCAATATTCCAATAAGAGCTTTCATTGCTCCCAAATATTGATTAAGCGCTTGAAATAAATTGTACCACAACACTATTAAAACACCATAAACTATAGCAGCAACTAAAAGATAAGTTCCTCCGTAGAGTATAATTTTAGTACGAGATCTTAAACTAAGCACTAAACTTAAAATCAGAATCAAAGCCCCCAAGGAGCAAACATTGAAGCCATCCATCGTTCCCATAATTACCGTTAACACCGGAAGAGAATAATTGCTGGTGTTCAACTCCCCTATCAGGGGGAGATCTACCTTACTGGGGGTGGCTTGAGAAGAAGTACCGGAACTATTTGAGCCCAACTCTTCCTTAATAGCGTTTTCTATTTTGGCTCCGGTGGTTCCTTCACTGTTGTAACCGAGTATAAATTGATCATTAACAAAGGTAGCAGGTACTATTCCCAATTTTTCTTCGCTAACGTTGTACTTCTCAAAGAAACTTTTTACCCTGTCAACATTTTCACTGTAAACATAGCGGTTTATTTTTACTTCGGGGTACTCTTCCTCAATTTTATCCAGAAACTTCCCCTCCGCCGCACAGTGAGGACAAGTCTTAGAATAGAAAAAATTAATTTCAACTCCGCTGGAAGAAGTATTTTGAACGGGCTCACTTTGAGCCCAAACCGAGCCGAAGCTTAATAATAGTCCTAAAAATAAAATTATAACAAGTAGTTTTTTCATAGTTTTAAGACTTAAATGGTAATGTATAATAAAGTTTTTTCATTAAAAAATAAAGTTAAGAAAGTAACCCAAAAGAATAATTCCCAGAGAAAGAATAGCCCCATAGTAAACAATAAGCTTCATCTTCATTGCTTTCTTAAGAAGAATGAATTGAGGCAAAGAAAGTGCTGCTACCGACATCATAAAAGCGATTGCTGTTCCGATGGATAATCCTCCACTTATAAGACTTTGGGTAACGGGTATTACCCCTACTATATTAGTATAAATCGGAACACCAACGACCACAGCAAGGGGCACGGAAAAGGGCCCAGAAAGATAAGACTCAATCGCTCCCTTAGGCACTAATCCATGGATAAAGCTACCAACGGTCACTCCCAATAAAACATAAGGTACAATCTGCTTAAAGATATTCAGACCTTCTTCGGCTGCCATTTTAAATCTCCTCTTCAAAGAGATTTTCTCCTCCTCACTTTGATCAGCTTCACCAACCTTGGAATCAAAATCAATTAAGTATTCTTCCAAACCTAACTTTGACATAAGCAGACTTCCCGAAATAGCCACAAAAATTCCTCCAATAAGATAAGCTAGGGTTAATTTCCATCCCAACGAGCCTAAAAGCACCGCTACAGCAGCCAAGTTAACCATCGGAGAAACAAAAAGAAAGGTAATAATAATACCAAAAGGTACTCCCGCTGAAACCAACCCCAAGAAAATCGGAATGGTAGAACAACTACAAAATGGTGATACTACTCCCAAGACCGCTGCAAGGAAATAACCGACAAGAGAATGCTTCCCTTTAAGATACTCTCTTATCTTATCAGGCGAAACAAAGCTTCTTAAGAAGCCAACAAAAAATACCACTATCGCTAAGATAGTCAGAATCTTAAGGTTCTCATAAATCCAGTACTGTAAAATACCGGCAACCTTACCAGTAACAGGTAAGATTGAAGTTATAATTTCGGCTACACTGTTAAACATTATTTAGAATTTCCTTTATTTCTTTCTTAGCGGGCACTGTACCTTTTATTTCCACCTCACCATCAAAAGCCACAGCCGGCAAACTCATTATACCTTTTTCCGCTGCTTTTACCGGATCATTAACTTTTTCTACTTCTGCATCAAAGTCCATTTCTTTAACTACCTCCTCAACAATCTGCTTTGTTTTTTCGCACTTAGAACACCCTTCTGAACCATAGATGATAATTTTCATGGTTTTAGTTTAAAAATTTATTTAATAATTTTAAGTATTTTTTTAACCTTTTTTCATTTAAAGAATAAAAATGCTTAGTTCCTTCTTCTCTCAATTCTATTAAATTCTCTTCCTTTAATTTTTGCAAATGATGAGAAACTAAATTCTGCGAAAGATCCAAAGATTCATTAATCTCACAAACACATTTTTCCTCGTCTTTCAAAAGACAAATTATTCTCAGCCTGTTTTCTTCTGAGACGGTATTTAAAAACTGAACCGTTTTTTTAACTTCCCCATAACCGGGAGATGATTTTTTATAGCAAGTTTCTTTCATAATATCAATCACTATTGATATTCTAACAAAAACAAAAAGTGCGGTCAACCCACACTAAAATGAGAAATCTCCAGCGTGGCGGGGGCGACCGGACTTGAACCGGCAACCTCGTGCGTGACAGGCACGCGCTCTAACCAATTGAGCTACACCCCCACTAATAGTCCGAATGGACCCGAGTTAGAAAATAGTAGCGGCGGGGGGATTTGAACCCACGACACAAGGCTTATGATGCCTCTGCTCTCACCAAACTGAGCTACGCCGCCCCAAGGAATGTTGCGGGGGCTGGAATTGCACCAGCGCCTGGAGCTTATGAGACTCCTGAGGTACTACTCCTCCACCCCGCGTCAAAAAAACAAAAAACACTTTTTAATCTGTGCTTCTTATTGTAATATAATTTATTTAAAAAATCAAATTACTTCCAAATCCTGCAAGGCCTTCTCGTAAATTCCCAATGCTTCTTTAACCTCTTCTTTTTGTAATTGGTAATCCGGATCATAGGCTATATCATTTCGTAGTTCATGTGCTATTTTAATTTCGTTCAAATTACCAATTTTCCCTTTAGGTACTTGCTCCAGTCGTTCTTCAATATTATCCCCCTCATAACCCAAGCGCTTCAAGGTTTTATCCAGTAAATTTTCAGCCTCCATCACTGCCAATTTTTGCTTGGATACACTATCACTTTCTGCGTAACGATTAATTTGTCGCCACTTCTGCAATATTCCACTTGCACCATAGGGTCTTTCGAAAAAGAATGTCACCAAACTTTCAAGCCATCTCATTTTCAAATAACCAGTAGCAAATAATAAGTAACCGATTCCTATTATTAAAAGAGTACTAATCGATAAGAATACACTCCTCGCTATGTAATAGCCAATATAATCCGGAGATATTATAAAATTTAAATCTACCATTGTTGACTTTAAATTAACTGCTCTATTTTTTGAGCTGTATTTAAAACCTGATAATCTTCAAAAACATCTCCGATTATCTGTAAACCAACAGGTAAACCCTCAGCTTGGGGCGGGCGGGAGGTACTTTCAGGTTCCGCAGGAACCTTTCCTATAGGCACGGAAACTCCGGGCAGACCCGCCAAGTTTACTGAAGCGGTGTAAATATCAGATAAATACATTGACAAGGGATCAGACTTAGCACCTAATTCAAAAGCGGGTGTAGGAGAAGTTGGTGTTAAAATTAAATCAACATCGTTAAAGGCTTGCTTAAAGTCTTTTTTGATCAAGGTTCTAACTTTCTGGGCTCTCTTATAATAAGCATCATAATAACCGGAAGAAAGAGTATAGGTTCCAAGCATTAACCTTCTCCTCACTTCCTTACCAAAATTCTGACCTCTAGTTTTAGAATAAAATTCAAGCAAATTATCAGCTTCTTCCGTAGCTCCGTATTTAATACCGTCATATCGAGCCAAGTTAGCAGAAACTTCTGCCGACATAATAATATAATAAACCGGTAATGCATATTCTGAGTGAGGTAATGAAATCTCTTTGATCTCAGCATACTCCCCTACTTTTTCAATCACTTTTTTAATCTTCTTTTCCACTTTTTCATCCAGACCTTCTGAAAAATATTCTTTTGGAACACCGATTGTCATCTCTTCTAAATCAACTTCTTCTTCGGCAAGTTTTCGATCTACACTCGTAGAATCAAATCGGTCTTTATTTTGAATAGCTTCAAATACTAGCTTAGCATCGTTAACATTCTTAGCAAAAGGACCAATTTGATCTAAAGAAGAGGCCATCGCAATTAAACCGTAACGAGAAACCGCACCATAGGTTGGTTTAAAACCGACTGCTCCACAAAAAGAAGCTGGCTGTCTCACCGAACCTCCAGTATCGGACCCCAAGGCAACAACACTCATATCCGCAGCCACTGCAGCCGCTGAACCACCGGAAGACCCCCCAGGCACTTTATCCAAATCATGAGGATTCTTGGTAGGACCGAAAGCAGAATTTTCTGTGGAAGACCCCATCGCAAATTCATCCATATTGGTTTTACCCAAAAATATTGACCCTTGTCCTCTTAAAAATTCAACAACACTTGCATCATAAGAAGCTTCGTAATTTTCTAATATTTTCGAACCGGCCGTACACTTTTCTCCTTCTAATAGCATATTATCTTTAAAAGCGACGGGAACACCCGCCAAGGGTGGTAAATCTCTTCCTTGTTCAATCCATTCATCAACCTCCTCCGCTTGTGATAAAGCCTTTTCTTTGGTCAAAGTCAAAAAAGCGGAAATATCTTCATCTTTCTTTTGAATTTTATCAAAATGAGCCTCTGCTAGTTCAGTAGCGGAGAATTCTTTTTCTTTTAATCCGGTTCTGACATCTTCAATTGTTAAATTATCCAACTTCATTCTAAAATTGATTTAACTTTATCATAACCGTCTTCTTCATCGGGAAAAGCTTTTCTTAATTTTTTAACTCGCTCCGGGTCGGTATCTTTCGCTTCGTCATCTCGCATTACGTTTTTAATATCTACGGAATGACTGGTTGGCTCCACGTCGGAGACATCCAACTCTTTCAACTGGTCAACATAATCCAAAATATCAGAAAGTTCCTCTTGAAATTCTTCAAGTTCATCTTCGCTTAGTTCCAACCGAGCTAATTTAGCAATATGTTTTACTTGATCTTTCTCAATCATATTTATGAACGAGTGAGAAAAATTAAAATGTTAATTTTCATCTTTTTGAAACAAGTGAGTAAATAGAAGGTTTTATTATAAGTTCTTATGGTTACTCACTTGGTGGCTCTTGGTATTCGGGCTCCACTAAAACCTCTTCCAATTCATCAATATCTTCAATCACTTCTCCCCCACCGCGAGCCACAGTAGTTAAAGGATCTTCTACTACTTTGGTGGGAATTTTAGTTCTTTCTTCAATCAGTTCATCCAGTTTACGCACTTGAGCTCCCCCACCCGCTAAATGAATTCCGCGGGACATGATATCAGCTAATAACTCAGGGGGTGTAGCCTCAATGGTAGCTTTAACTTCATCAATAATCTCATCAACTGATTTCTTCATTGCTTTTCTAACTTCAGTATCGGTAATGGTAATTTCTTCGGGTAAACCACTAACTAAATTACGTCCTCGCATTGACATTTCTTTTTCTTCTTCTAAGGGCATAGCAGAGCCAATACCTATCTTGATGCGCTCAGCAGTCCTTTCTCCAATTAGTAATTTGTACTCTTGTTGAGCAAAGTCAATTATATCTTGATTTAATTGATCCCCGGCAATTCTTAATGATTTAGAGTGAACAATACCTCCGAGAGAAATTACAGCAACCTCCGTAGTACCTCCTCCAATATCAATAATTAAATTACCCCCGGGACCTTGAACCGGTAATCTACTACCGATAGCAGCTGCCATCGGTTGTTCTATTAAAAATACCTTACGAGCTCCCGCATTTTCAGCAGCGTCGGCAACGGACTTTTTCTCTACTTCGGTAACACCACAGGGAATTCCGATGATTACCCTCGGACGAGGACCTAATAAAAATTTCTTCTGGTGTACTTTGTCTATAAAATATGAAAGCATTTGCTCCGCTACATCAAAGTCGGAAATCACCCCTTTCACCAGAGGCCGGGAGGCAACAATATGAGAGGGAGTTCTGCCAACCATTTTCTTGGCTTCTTTCCCGATAGCTAAAACCTGCCCGGTTTTCTCATTAACTGCTACTACGGACGGCTCAGAAATTACAATTCCCTGTCCCCTTACGTAAACTAAGGAGTTAGCTGTACCTAAATCTATCGCTATATCTTTTGACAAATGTGAGAATAAATCTTCAAACATAGATAATTTAAATTTCTTAAAGGCAACTATAATAATTAAAGCTGCCGGGATAAGAGAAAATAAAATTATGTAATTCATTTAATACGGTTTTCTATTTCTTCCGCTATTTTTCCAGTAGAAATCAACTCGGTTTCATCTTCCACTCTCATTTTAACTTCTACTGAATCTTCCTCTAAAGATTTTTCACTTACTACCAAACGATAAGGGATACCGATTAGATCGGCATCGGCAAATTTTTCACCGGCACTCTTATCACGATCATCATACAATACCTCAATACCGGCTTCCTGTAAGGATTTAGTCACTTTCTTAGCAGTCTTTTCTACTTTTTTATCATCTCCAAGTTGAAGCAAATGTACTTGAAAAGGAGCCACCCTCATGGGCCAAATGATCCCCTTATCGTCATGACTAACCTCAACAATAGTGGCCATTAACCTACCCACACCGATACCGTAGCATCCCATTAACAAAGGCTCCTCTTCTCCGTTTTTATCGGTAAAAGTTGCTCCCATTTCACTACTATACTTATCACCCAAATAAAAAGCATGAGCTTCTTCAATACAATTTTTATGTTCTAACTCTGCTCCGCATTCGGGGCATTCGTTCAGCTCCCCTACTTTTTCGGTATTAGCTCCAAAATTGCAATTTTTACAAATCAAAACTTCATCTTCGCCGGAAGGGCTTTCAATCATAAATTCCTCACTCTTGCTACCACCAATAGAACCACTTTCCGCTTCAACAGCCACCGCATTCAAATTACAAGAGTCAAAAATTCGAAAGTATGCCTTCTTAACTTTTTGATAATAGTTGTCAAGACTTTTCTCCGTAGCATGAAAGCTATAAAGGTCTTTCATCATGAATTCTCTCGTTCTTAATAAGCCACCTGTTGCTCTCACCTCATTTCTAAATTTGTTTTGGATTTGAAAAACCGCTTGAGGCAAATCACGATAAGATTCGATCCTTTTTCTGGCCAAATCGGTAATTACCTCTTCATGAGTAGAGCCTAAAGCGTATTCTCGTTCATGTTGATCTTCAAGTTTAAACAAAGGAGGAGCCATGTTGCCCCATCGGTCGGTTTCCTCCCACAATTGCTTGGGTTGCAAAGAAGGAAGAAAGACCTCTTGAGCACCAATTTTATTCATTTCTTCTCTTATTAGATTTTCAATTTTTTGGTGTACTCGCCACCCCAAGGGTAAAAAGCTGTAAATTCCGGAAGACAATTGATCTATAAAGTCACCTTTTAACAACCACTTGTGTGAAGCGGCTTCTACGTCTTCGGAAAGTTCTTTTTTGGTTTTTGAAAATAATTTAGATTGCTTCATGTTAGAACAAGCGAGGAATATCAAACTTAATTGTAACTATTAACATCAGTAATAAAAGTAAACCAAAGAAAAAGTTGGTAATCTTCTCTTCTATTTCCGGAGAAACAGGCTCTCCCCTTACGGCTTCAATACCCAAAAATACCAACTTACCTCCATCCAAAGCAGGAATCGGTAAAATGTTAAATATAGCTAAAAAGATGGAAATTAAAGCCACGAATCTTAAAAAATTAGCTACCCCTGCTTGAGCAGTTTGGTTTAAAAAACTAAAAATTCCTATCGGACCCATTGGTTCAGAACCGGGAGGCATTCCTTTACCCTGGAATAATTGTCCAACTAATCCTCCCAAACCCTTAACCGCTCCAATGGTCATAGAAAAACAAAGTCTGGTCCCCATGATGGGAGATTTCCAAGCGGGATAACTTTTAACCGCTGTCCTTGCTAAGGTAATCCCCATTGCTCCCTCTCCTTCAGAGGGATTAATTCTGGGAGTTACTGTTTCTTCTCTCACATCGCCCCATCTGTCCAAGGTTAAAGTAATCTCTTCTCCTTGATGAGCCTTAGTAAATTCTTGAACTTCCTTAACTTTGGTAGGATAAATAGTTTCATTACCTGCACTCATTTGTACAATAGTATCCAAGGGTTTAAGTCCGGACTTAGCAGCAGGACTGTCTCTCATAACCTGTCCGATTTTAACTTCCGGTTGTTCGACATCAGTAGCAGCATCACTAACCGCAGTGGGCATACCCAGATAAAGTACTACACTCAATAAAACTGCAGCAACAACCCAAAACATAATTACTCCTCCTAAGATTATTAAAGCTCTTTGCCAAAGAGCTTTCTCACTAAAGCTACCGAATTCTTCTATTCCTCCCTGTTCCCCCTTGATCTTAACAAAAGCACCAAAGGGAATCAGATTAATGGAATAAACGGTCTCTCCAAATTTCTTACCAAACAAGCGAGGAG
This sequence comes from Minisyncoccota bacterium, assembly GCA_036625875.1. Taxonomy (GTDB): domain Bacteria; phylum Patescibacteriota; class Minisyncoccia; order Minisyncoccales; family JAZKSW01; genus JAZKSW01. Next base: position 124 of record JAZKSW010000013.1, on the reverse strand, counting down.
GGTAACCCACTCCGAATTCTTCTACATCTGCTCCAAATTTTTTAGCTAAAGCAAAGTGACCAAATTCATGCAAAACCATTAAAGCCACCAATGCAAAAATTGCAACTAGAATAGTTAAAATCAT
>JAZKSW010000012.1:0-14271 GCA_036625875.1 Minisyncoccota bacterium | reverse complement strand
GCAAGTGATCCTTTGAGTCATCCCGATCTATCTAAACGGTCTTCCTTTGAGGTACAAAGACCAACACCTGAGAGTTAAAAACCAAATTTAAGTCTTTAACTCCCGTCGCCTTTTTTTCGTATATGGAATGATCCATGGGCAGGTTCCCCTACCCATACCTTGTTATGACTTCACTCTAGTCACCGGCCTCAGCTTCAATCCAGCAGAACTGGATCTTCGGCTGCTGCCGACTCCTCTAGTGTGACAGGCGAATGTTCTCTAGAAGCTTAGAGTTGACGTTCCCACTGAACATGCAGTTTTCCCGCATCCAGCGAGCTCCACTAGTTAATGCATTTTCTTTTTAATCTCATAAAGTTCCTTTAAACCTTTCTCGGAAAGATGCTTATCTTTTTCTATACCTTCCATAATTTCACAGAAAAGTTCAAAATCTTTTCTTTTGGTTTTCAATTTCGGCTTATGTTTCTTAAAGAAAGGAATTATAATTTCTTGTAAGTCATGTCTATTCGCTACTTCATATCTATAGCAATCTTCTCTATTATTCCTTTTATCCCTCTGGATATAAACTTTACCGCAATCAAAATAAGATTTTAACTTTTCAAGGATTTCTTTATCCTTGCCAATCAACTTTAGATAGAATCTAGGTTCAGCTCTAGCTCTTCTCTTAACATCTTTATCAGAATTGGGATCAGGGATGTGCACAGTAAAACTCCCTTCTCCATCTACCAAACCGACAATGTAACTTGGTTTCAACATACTTAGTAGAGAGGATCCTTTCTCACTCTCGTGAGTACTATGATCCAGCTGACTTCTAACATAGTAATAACTTCTCGACTACATTAGATCTCCCTGGGTCAGTATTCTTCCTTTTCCGGGCATCCTTTAATTAATAACTACTGCTCTTCGCTATGCTCACCGCTCATAGCTCGAGCTTATGTAAATTGGCTGCCATTTGCCTCAGGGACCTTCAATAATTACTTCGCAGCAATTATTTACCCTTTGGCTACGCTGAGTAAAACTCAGGAGGAGATTTAAACTCCTTAGGAAAAATACCTGCCAGGCACATATTAATTGGTGAGTACAAGGCTCAGGGACGGATTCACCGCAGCGTGACTGATCTGCGGTTACTAGCGATTCCGACTTCATGAGGCCGAGTTGCAGACCTCAATCCGGACTAAGACTGGTTTTGTAGGATTAGCTCCGCCTTACGGCTTAGCAAGACCTATTGTACCAGCCATTGTACCACGTGTGCAGCCCAGGACATAAGGGACATACGGACTTGGCGTCATCCTCACCTTCCTCCCGATCATCTCGGGCAGTTTCCTATGACACATGAAACATAGGATAAGGGTTACGCAGGTTTCCCCATTTAAGGGAGCACCTCACGGCACCTACTGACGACAGCCATGCACCACCTGTTCCGATGCCTTGTAGGGAATCCTCTTTTCGGAGGATGATCATCGGAATGTCAAGTCCTGGTAAGGTTCGTTGCTTATCATCAAATTAAGCCACATGGTCCACCGCTTGTGGTGAGCCCCCGTCTATTCCTTTGAGTTTCAACCTTGCGGTTGTACTTCCCAGGCGGGACACTTAACGCGTTAGCTTCGCCACTGAAAGGGTCGACACTTCCAATGGCTAGTGTCCAGTGTTAACGGCCAGGACTACGTAGGTATCTAATCTACTTCGCTACCCTGGCTTTCGTCCCTCAGCGTCAGGGTCGCCCTAGTGAAATGCCTTCGCTTTTGGTGTTCCGCTCGATATCAACGGATTTCACCCCTACACCGAGCGTTCCATTCACCTCTGGCGCCCTCTATCCCAATGGTTTTCTTCGCAACTCCACCGTTAAGCGGTGGAATTTTACGAAGAACCTACTGGGCCGCCTACGGACCCTTTACGCCCAATAATTCCAGATAACGCTAGGGGTGCTCGTGTTACCGCCTCTGCTGGCACGAACTTAGAGACCCCTTATTCCTGAGATACCGTCAAGCACAAAAGTGCCTTCGTCTCTCAGAAAAGCCCTTTACACTCCGCAGAGCGTCATCAGGCACGCGGCGTTGCTTCGTCAGACTTGCGTCCATTGCGAAAGATTCTCGACTGCTGCCTCCCGTAGGAGTGAGGCCCGTGTTTCAGTGCCTCTGCTGGAGAGCACACTCCCGTGTCTCCTACCCATTTGCCTTGGTGAGCTGTTATCCCACCAACTAGCTAATAGGACGCGGGCCAATCCCAAAGTGCCGAAACTTTACTCCGTAGAACTTGTGTTCCAGCGGAGACTATCGAGTATTAGTTATTCTTTCGAATAATTATACTCGTCTTTGGGGGATGTTACCCACGCGTTACTAGCCTATTTGCCACTCTTCTTTACCAAGCTCGGTCAAAGACCGAAGCAAAACGGTAAAGAATCGTACGACTTGCATGCCTAGATCCACGCCGCCAGCGTTGATCCTGAGCCAGGATCAAACTCTCATAAAGAACAGATCGGGACAACTCAAAAAACCACTTGCTTACTTTTATTTAATTTTAAAGGTTCCTTCTATTCAGTCAAAAAACACAGCAACACGGCTAGTGTTAAGCTGCTTTTATTATTTATTATCAACTACCCTTTATTTTAAAGGAATTATTTTTTTTGTCAAGACTCCAACTCTTCTTTTAATAACTTCCTAGCTAATTCAGGATCTGCCCTTCCTTCGCTAATTCCCATTACTTTTCCTAGTAAAAATTTCAATGCTTCTTCTTTGCCTTGATGGTAATCTCCAACAGCATCTTCATTCTCCGAAATCACCTGTTGAACGATACTCCTCAACTCTTCATCATCACTTATTTGCTTCAGGTCTTTTTCTTCCACAATTTTAGAAGGATCATTACCACTACCGAACATTTCCTTCAAAACTTTTTTAGCGGCCTTACTGGAAATTTCATCCTTGTAAGTCATAATAATCAGCTCAGCAAAATTTTCAGGTGTGATAGACAACTCTTCTGCATTACTTGAACTCTCTTTTAACAAAGCAACCAAATCAGTAATAATATAATTTGCAGCTAGATTAATCAGCTCCCTTTTGTTCTCTACTTCTTCAATATTTGCCCAGTTTTTTAATTCGCTTACCACTTGTTCAAAATATTCACCAAGTTCCGATCGTTCCGTCAACATCTTAACTTGATCTTGGTCCAATCCATACTGATCAGAAAATCTTTCCCTTCTTTCAGCCGGTAATTCCGGAATTTCTTTTCTAATCTCTTCTACAAGTTCTTTAGTTTCCAAAGGAGGTAAATCCGGCTCGGGAAAATAGCGGTAATCATGAGCCATCTCTTTTTCTCGTTGAGCAAATGTCTTCTGTTTTTCTTCATCCCAGCCTCTTGTTGCTTGAGTAATTTCTTCTCCTTTTTCCAGCCTCTTTCGTTGTCTTTTCACTTCATACTCAATACCTCGTTCCATTGCCTTGAAGGAATTCAAGTTTTTAATTTCTACTTTGGTACCCTTATCAGAACTATCGCTAATGCTAATATTAGCTTCACACCTCATTTCCCCTTGCTCCATATCCGCTTGAGAAACTCCCAAGTAACGTAAAATTAAACGTAGCTCTTGAGCGAACTTTTTAGCTTGTTCCGCTGATTTCAAATCCGGTTCCGTTACTAACTCCATCAAAGGAACCCCAGCTCTATTAAAGTCTACTAAACTATTACCGTTGGAGTGAATCAATTTGCCCGTATCTTCTTCCAAATGAATGCGTCTGATAGTAATTTCTTCTCCTTCAATTTCCAGATAACCCTCGCCACATAACGGTAGATCATACTGGGAAATCTGATAGCCTTTGGGTAGATCCGGATAAAAGTAATTCTTACGGTCAAATTTAGCCTTTTCTAAAATGTCACAATTTAAAGCTAACCCGGATTTTATAACTCTCTTTACCGCTTCTCTATTAATAACGGGCAGGGTACCGGGATGCCCCAGGCAAATAGGACAGATATTAACATTAGGATGACTTTCATGAGAATCATTCTTGCAATTACAAAACATCTTGGATTCCGTATCCAACTCAACATGAATCTCCAATCCAATTGTTGTTTCATAATCACTCACCACTTCGATCACGATTAACTTCTTCTGCTATTTGTGCACCGGTACTGGTTCCGATAATATCGGCACCTGCGTTAGTCATTAGTTCCCAATCCTCAATATGCCTTATCTTACCGGCCGCTTTTACTTCTAACCCGGACGCTTCTTTCATAATCTCCAAATGTTTCGCTTTTTCCTTTAATTCCCAATGACCTAAGGGGCTCTTTGCAGTAGATGTTTTCACACAAATAGCTCCCGATTCTTTAACCAACTCTGAAGCTTTTTTAATTTCACTGTCACTTAAATAGCCGGAACCGATAATTACTTTAGTATCTTGAATATCGGCAATCTCACTTAAGTCGTTTAGCACCTTATCGTAATCTTCATGTTTAAGATCCACGATATTCATTACGATATCTAAATTGTCTGCTCCGTCTTCCGTAGCCTTCTTCGCCATTTCCACTCTTTCCTCGTGAGAGCTTTGCCCCATGGGTTCATCCAACAAAACCACTACCTTGATATCAGTATCTTCTAACTCTTCGGCTACTAAAGAAGTCCATTCAGGCTTTACACAAGCACCCCGAAAATTATATTCTTTAGCTTCATCACAAAGTTGCTTAATTTCTTGCTCTGTAGCCTCGGGATCTACATTGGTATGATCTATTGTTTGAACAACTTCTTGAAGTTTCATTATTTTAAATATAAAAATTAATTACTACTATCCTTATTTTAACAAAAAGAGGGTAATAAAAAAAGAGGGACCACGGGGGTCCCTCATACTAATAAATTAACTTTCTTATTTTTTCTCCAACACGATGAAACTATAATCGGGGAAATCTTCATTACCAATTCTGTCGTCTCGTTTTATTTCTTTCCATTTTCCTCTATCGAAGGAAAAATGAGAATCTCCAGAGAAATCTTTATAGATCTTCGTTAAATAGATGCGATTCGACAAAGGTAAGAATTGATCATACACAGAACCTCCTCCAATAATCATTACTTCATCATTGTCATATTTCTTTAGACCCTTATCGGCACACTCTAAAGCTTCCTTCGTTGAATGTACCACTGTGCATCCTTCAGCTACATATTCTTCTTGGTGAGTCAAGACTATGTTATGACGTTCAGACAATCTACCACCGATAGACTCATGGGTTTTACGCCCCATAATTACCGGTTTTTTAAGGGTAAGTTCACGAAATCTTTTCGTATCTTCCGGAATATTCCAAGGCATTCTTCCATCCGAACCAATCGTTCCATTTTGAGAAATCGCTACGATAATGGATATAAGCATGCTGACTTACACCGCCATCGGAGCCTTGATATGGGGATGATGCTTATAATTTTTCAATTCAATATCATCCATGGTGAAATTATCTATATCTTTGATTGCTGGATTAAGCTTCAGTTCAGGACGAGGATATGGAGGCCTGTCTAATTGCTCTTCCACTTGCTCGATATGATTCAAATAAATATGAGTATCTCCTAAAGAATGAACAAAAGTACCAGGCCTATACCCCGTAATCTGAGCTATCATATGCAATAATAAGGAATAAGAAGCGATGTTAAAAGGAACTCCCAAAAACATATCGGCGCTTCGCTGAGTCATCAAAAGATCTAAACTACCATTACTGACTCGGAGCTGAAATGAATAATGACATGGAGGAAGAGCCATTTGATCCAATTCTCCGGGATTAAAAGCTACAACTATATTTTGACGGCTATGCCAGTCATCACTATTGATCTTATTAATAGCTTTTTTTATCTGATCAACTTCTTTCCCGTTTGATGTCTTCCAATGTCTCCATTGAACCCCGTAAATTCGTCCCGCATCTGTTTCAAACTCACGATCTTCCCAGTTTTCAACATTAGCATCCCAAATATGACAACCTTTTTCCTGAAGTGACTTAATATCTCTGGTACCTTCTAAAAACCAAAGCAACTCGGCTTTTACTTTCTTAAATTTCAATTCCTTGGTTGTCACAGCGGGAAATCCATCTTCCATGTCAAATTTCATCTGCTTTCCAAATAAGCTTTTGGTGCCTACACCAGTTCGATCTGGTCCTTCGTCGCCTTCTTCAAGTACCTCTTCCAATAATTCAAGATACTGTTTCATCTTTATCTCCTCCTTGAGAGATAAATTAGATTCTTAATTCTTTCATAACTACAGACTGCACCCTACGCGAAACTTCCTTTATGGATTTTTCTTTTGTGGAAACATCACTTGTACCATCAACTCTTTCCATATCGTATTCATCAGCTAATTTTTCATAAACCTCCCATACATTTTTAAGTTTTTCCTCCTTCTCAAAAATAGTTATATCATCTCCACGTTCTTTAATTCTCTTAGCACATACTTCAGGTGAAACCTCAAGTAAAATGGTCAAATCAGGCTTTAGAAAATCTTCCTGTTTTCTCACTAAGTAATCCTCATCAACTCCGTTAGCCGCCCCATAAGCAATAGTAGAAAACATGTAGCGATCACACACTACATGTTTATCCTCGTTCAGGGCCGGCTTAATTACATTCTCTATATGCCACTTCCTATCCTTTATGAAAAGACTTTGAAGTTCTCTGTGGGATACTTCTTCATCTCCATTTAAAATAGATTCAATTCGAGGAGCATACTTCGAGTACTGATCCATATCAGTAGTAGTAGGATTCTGCGTAAAAATTGCTTGTAAATTCCTGTCTTCTAAAAAATCAACCAGTCTCTTTCCTTGAGTGGTTTGCCCGGAACCGTCTAGTCCTTCAAAGACTATGAAATAACCTCTATAATTGTTCATAATTCACCTCCATTATAAACCTAACCTTAATTCTCTTCAAAATCTTTATAAATCTTACTCTCCGCTGGTCCTTTATCATTTTGATACTTTGAATTGCTTTTATCACCGTAACTAACTTCTGGTTCAGAATTCATAGTTTTGAAGATAATTTGACAAATTCTCATCCCGGGAAATAATATTACGGGCCGATTACCATCATTTTTAAGCTCTAAAGTAATCCTTCCTTCAAATCCAGGATCAACAAAACCAGCAGTTGAATGTATTCCCAAGAATAATCTTCCGAGGCTACTTCGCCCTTCAACGTTAGCACACAAATCATTAGGCATTCTAATTAACTCTTGGGTTTCTGCTAAAATTACATCATCCTTTTGCAAGAAGAAAAATTTTCTGATCTCTGTCAACTCTGTACTTCCTTCTATGGTGTTTTTATCTCTAGGATTTATAGGACCTTTAAAACGATTAGCAAGTTCCCGTACTTTCTCACCCAGTTTGAGATCTAAAGAAGCCGGACCCAACTGTTCTTTCAAATTAGGAGAAGGCTCAAATTCAATGCTATTAGATTCTATTCTCTTTCTAATGTCCTTGTCGGATAAAACTGCCATCTTTATAACCTCCGATTTTAAATTTTTAAAGACCAAACAAAACTTTCTTCAGCAGTTAAAGATTACCAAAGAAAACTCCTTCTGTCAAAAGAAAAAGGAGAGACTTCACAGCCTCTCCGGTTTGGTGCGTTTTGTATCTCTAGGAAGATTTTCCCTCAAGAATCTTTCTGCGTTTTTAAATTGAATTTCCTCGTGTAATCCTGCAAAATTATTCTTCAATAACTCTAACATATCAGGCATGATTTCTTCACAGTTCTTATATTTTTGCGGTAATCCTGAAATTGCTCCTCCCAAGTCGCTACCAAGCGCAAGATGATCAGAACCAACTTTCCAAATAAAGTGAGAAAGAGAAGATTTCCAATCTACTAAAGAAGCTGGATGCCTTACCTTGCTTAAAATATAGTTACCTAGTTGAAGATTATATCTGCTAATCAGTAATCCCAGTTTATAGCATATTCCCGGGAACATACCCTTCTGGCTCAAAAACACCTTACTCACTCCTAGTCCTATCAAAAAATCATCCAATTCTTTCAAAGATTCTAATTGCTTACCTGATAAACAGCGAGTTTCATCAACTACCTTTCTGCTTCCAGTATGAGAAACAATTAGTGGTTCGTTCTTGTGTTTACAAATTTCCACCATATCTTCAAAAGTAGGCGGACTTGCGTGACTAGCATCTAAGATTCCGCCTAGATCTAACCATCTTTCACAGACCGACTTGCCAAGTTTAGTAAGCCCCACTTGTACTTTTATTCCATCCTTGCTGGAAGTTCCCATGGGAGAATCACCTTGCTTACCGTGATAAACCGGTATTAATACCCGGACGCCGGCTTTAAATAATCTTTCAATCTTTTCTTTAGCTTGCTCCCAATTATGAGGTTCAGGTCTTGAAAAACCTTCTTGAACCAAAAGTAGTCCTAAACCATCACCATACACATCATTTCTATTCAAAACAAACCTGTCTTCACTTTCCATTATTCCTTCATAGAAACTTACTACTTGTTCATCCTTGGGACAACTACCATCTGTTAGAGCAGTTCTCAAATAGGTGGTCGTGCCCACCAAATTTATACCTGACCGTTTTATTTGGCCTAATGAGGTCTGTTTGTAGGTGGGAAATGATGAATCTTGCGAAGTTCCTATATCTTGATGCAAATCTATTAACAATTCCTACACCTCCTTTTGGGATGCGGTCGTTCTTCTATTGTGAAATGTACACGCTTATTATACTTAAAATCAAAAAGAGTGTCAATCAAGTTGACACTCTTGTTTTGAACCTAAATAGCTTTTACTCCTCTACTTCCAATCCCATGTTAAGAGCAGTGCCTTTCACAATCTTAATAGCTTGTTCCATATCGGAAGTATTCAAATCCTCTATTTTCTTCTCTGCTACATTTTTCAATTGCTCTCGAGTAATAGTGCCTACTTTATCACGATTAGGTTCTCCGGAACCGGATTCAATTCCGACCTCCTTCTTAAGTAATTCGGAAGTTAAAAAGGATTTTGTTTCAAATTCATAACTTCCATCTTCGTAAATGGTAATTACTACAGGAATAGTCCAGCCCGCCTTATCTTCGGTCTGTTCATTAAATTTATTACAAAAATCGCCCACATCCACTCCTTTGTCTGCTAGGGTTGGTCCCAGAGGAGGTGCAGGACTAGCTTCTCCAGCTTCAATTTGTACCTTAATTGTATCTTTTACTTCTTTAGCCATAGTTTAATTAATTAAACTTTTTCTACTTGAAGGGATTCAAGTTCAACAGGTGTATCCCGTCCGAACATATCGACTAATACTTTAACCTTTCCTTTGTCTTCATCTACTTCATCAACTTTCCCGTCAAACCCCTCAAAGGGGCCATCAACAATTTTAACAGGATCACCTTCTTCCACTTCAATTTTATACTCAGGTTCTTTAGCACCCATTCTTTTCTTAAGTGACTCAACTTCTTCTTCGGATACGGGCACGGGAGTAGTTCCCGATCCAACAAAACCGGTTACATTAGGAGTATTCCTTACCACATACCAAGAATCATCGGTTACAATCATTTGAACTAATACGTAACCGGGAAAAATTTTATCTTCCACGGTTTCCTTTTCTCCGTCACTCAACTCCACTTTTTTCTCCTTGGGGACGAGAACCTGAAAAATCTTATCTTCCATTCCCAAAGATTTTTTCCTTTTTCTAAGACTTTTAGCTACAGCGTCTTCGTACCCGGAATAAGTATGTATAACGTACCAATTTTTTTCTTTTGGAAGTTTCTGCTTGGACATTTTTTATTTACGAACGAGTAATAAAATTTTGAGCTTGCTTAAATTTTTTTGAAGCGAGTGAGGAAATAGAAGCTTCGCTTATATTATGAACCGCCTTAACAATTGGTTGAATAGAAAGTCCAAACTACTCAAAAATATAGCCACCAAAGTGGAGACCACAATCACAATTGCGGTATATTTAATAGTTTCCTTGCGACCCAGCCAATTCACCTTCTTTAACTGAGTCTTAACTTCCTTTAAGAATGTTATAATTTTGTTGGCAAAATCCATTACTTTATTTTATCAAAAGAGTTACTTTTAAAAAAGCCCCGGCGCAGGGGCTTTCACCCTAACCATAGCAAAACGACAACTTTAAGTCAAGTCACACATCCAACTCAGTTACATCTTGAGCATGAGTTTTAATAAACTGCTTACGAGGAGCTACTTTTTTACCCATTAAATCATCGAAGGTTTCGGTAGCCTGTTGAGCATCTTCAATGGTGACTCTCATTAACACTCTGTTCTCCGGGTTCATTGTTGTTTCCCAAAGCTGATCGGGATTCATTTCTCCAAGTCCCTTGTATCGTTGAACACTGGGATTACCTCCCATAGCTTCAATAATTTCCGCTTTATCTTCTTGAGTATAAGCGTATTCTTCTTTGCCACCCTTCTTTATTTTATACAAAGGTGGTTGAGCAATGTACAGATAACCAGCTTCAATAATAGGCTTGAAGTAACGATAAAACAAAGTCAATAATAACGTAACAATATGATGACCATCAGAATCAGCATCCGCCATCAAAATAATACGATGATATCGAGCTTCTTCTAAATCAAAATCTTCACCGATGGCCGTACCCATTGCTACAATTAGAGACTTAATCTCTTTATTGTTCAGCATTCTTTCAAGGGAAGCTCGCTCTACGTTCAATACTTTACCCTTAATAGGAAGAATAGCTTGGAATCTTTGATCTCGAGCTTGTTTAGCACTGCCTCCGGCCGAATCTCCCTCTACAATGTAAAGTTCCGACTCCTCCGGAGTACGTGAAGAACAATCAGCTAATTTCCCCGGCAAAGACAATCCACTCATAGCATCTTTTCTCAATACTTTTTTACGAGTAGCCTTGGCTGCCTTTCTTGCCTTGCGCGAAACAAGAGCTTTGTTAATTATTGCTTTAGCATCTGAAGGATTCTGCTCAAAGTAATCCTCAAGGTGTTTGGAAACTAATTTTTGAACCTTGGACTTAACCGGTCTATTACCGAGTTTAGTTTTTGTTTGACCTTCAAACTGAGGTTCGGGAACCTTAACAGAAATAGCTCCGGCCATATTTTCTCTGATATCTCTTCCTTTCAAATTATCGTCGTCTTCCTTCAACATATCAATCTTCCTGGCGTGTTTATTTAGAGTTCTGGTTAAAGCAGACTTAAAACCACTTAAGTGAGTTCCTCCTCCTTGCGTATGAATGTTATTAGCGAAACTTTCGAATTCGTCTTCATGATCTTCTGCTCCTCGGAGGCCAGCTTCAACTATAATATCATCCGCCTCATCAGAGAAATAAAAAGTATTGTCGTGATAAGACCCCTTAACCATATGTTCAATGTAAGAACGGAGTCCACCTTCAAAGTAAAAATGATATTCCTTATCTTTATCTTCTCTCTTATCAAAAATATTAATCTTTACTCCTTTAGTAAGAAAAGCTTGCTGACGTAAATGTTCTATTAAACGAGAGAACTTGAATTCGGTTACTTGAAAAATATCAGCATCAGGCTTAAAGCTGATGGTAGTTCCATCGCTTCCACAAGAACCCTCTTCTTGTAAATCAGTTTGCGGATCACCTTGAGCGTATTCTTGTACATACAAAGTACCATCTCTGCAAACCTCCGCTTTCGCCCATTCCGACAAAGCACAAACTACAGAGACTCCTACTCCGTGCAATCCACCGGATACCTGGTAAGCTTTATTCTCAAATTTAGCTCCTGCGTGAAGAGTTGTCATTACGGTTTCCAGGCCCGATTTTCCCGTTTGTGAGTGTTTGTCAATGGGGATACCTCTTCCGTTATCAGTAACCGATACTTTATTATCATCTAACAACGTAACAGTTATTTCATCACAATGCCCCATCATTGCTTCATCAATAGCATTATCAACTGTTTCGAAAATCAAATGATGTAATCCCTTAATATCAGTGGAACCAATGTACATTGCCGGTCTTTTGCGTACCGGATCTAATCCCTTAAGAACATTAATGTCATCAGAATCATATCTTGGTCCACCATTTTCTTTTGAATTGTCTTCAGCCATAATTACGAATAAATGAGAAAATTAAATAACTTATTATTTTCTGACCTCCCACTCTGGATTTTCTTCCAGAGTATTAATTATTTCCTCCTGTAATTTATCAATCTCTTCCGCCTCCAAGGTTTTCTCCTCGGATTGATAAATAATATGAAAGGCTAAATTCTTTTTACCGGTAGGTAATTCATCACCTTGATAAATATCAAATAAATCAATGTCTCTGACCAAAGAACCGCCTACTGAGTTTATTTTGTTCATTAAGTCTGCCACTTTTACACTTTGAGGCACTAAAACAGCTAAATCACGAACTGCTGACGGATAACGAGAAATCGGTTGATATTCTTGTTCTTCTATTGCTAACTTTTGTAGCTTATCAAAATTGATTTCAAAAGCAGCTAATTCATTGATGTCGTCCTTAAAAAGTTCAGGGCTGATTAAACCCAAGTATCCTATTTCTTCTTCATCTACTTTTATCTCCGCACTCTTAGCTTTATTCCAAACCTCTATACTCTCGTCGGGATCAGCTTCGTAATCATCATACCAAACGTCACTGATACCTAAACTTTCAAGTAATTTACTAACTACACCTTTTACCTCGTAAAAGGCGGAATCACTTAACGAGGCTATTGTTCCACCGAGCATAGTTTTTTCCTCATCAGCAAAAACCTGACCGATTTCAAAAAAATTAATCTCGTCTTCGGTAATTTCATGCTCAGGTAATTGAGAATTCTTGTTAGTATTCTTAATTAAATTAGGAATTAAACTCGGTCTTAAATATTTAAAATTACGAGAAACAGGATTAGCAACTTCTGTAAGTTGTTCATTGCTTAAATTATAATTTTGAGCCTGTTCCTCAGATATGAATGAATAATTATAGGCTTCAAAAAAATTAGAGTTTCTAAGAATATCTTTGACTTCTAACTTCCAAAATACCTTATCATTTCTTTCGGCAACCATAGAAACAGAAGAAAACTCCGGTTCAATATTTTGATAACCGTAAATTCTCCCCACCTCTTCTATTAAATCCTCTTGCCTGTTAACATCTAATCTAAAAGTAGGAATCTCCACTTCTAATTCTTCATCACCGGACACTTTAAAAGACAAACTCTCAAGAGTTTCAATTATTTCATTATCAGACACATCAACCCCTAATAGTTCTCTTACGTAGTCTGGGTTCAATTGTAGATTATGGGAAGTACGTGGTTCGGGGTAGTAATCGACCATGTCCGAACTTGCCTTTCCTTCAGCTACATTTTCAAGCAAGGCAGTTGTTCTCTCAACGCCCTTCTCAGTTAAGTTAGAATCTATTTCATTCTCAAAGCGCCAAGAGGCATCCGTCCTTAATTTTAAATTACGAGTAGTTTTCCTTACACTAATGGGATCGAAATTAGCCGCTTCTAGAACTATTTTATCTGTATCTTTATCAACTCTTGCTTTTGCTCCCCCTTTAATCCCCGCTATAGCTACAGGACCTTCTTTGTCCGCTATCACCAAATCTTTATCCAATTCGTAAGTTTCGTCATCTAGGGTGGTAATTTCTTCACCTCCTTTTGATTGCCTGACAATTAATTTCTCACCCTTGATTTTATCTAAATCAAAAGCATGAAGTGGTTGTCCGGTTTCCAGCATTACATAGTTAGCAACATCCACTATGTTATTAATTGGTTGTAAGCCACATGCTCTTAATCGTTGCTTTACCCAATCGGGAGATTCACCTACTTCAACTTTCACTACCTTGGCGCTATAACGAGAACATTCATCACTCTTAACTTCTACTTCAATCAGAGATTCGCTTTTAAAATCATGAGAATTAAATTCAGTATCTAATTCTTCTAATTCAACTTCTTTATTTTGATTTCTCAAAATAGTAACTATTTCCCTGGCAATTCCTCGATGAGATAGACAATCAGAAGCTCGATTGGGAAGAATATCAATGTCCAAAATCACATCGCTATCTCTTTCAACAACCTCTTCTACCTCAAAGCTATATTCCGTTAGCAATGTAGCTAACTTTTCAGGTTCTAAATCAAATCCTATTAAATCTTTTAACCAATTATAAGAATATTTCATATTAAAATTGTCTTAAGAATCTAATATCGTTTTCATAAAATAATCTTATATCATCAATCTGGTGCTTCATCATTACTAGTCTATCCACGCCGATGCCGAAAGCGAATCCTCGCCACCTTTCCGGATTGTAACCAGCAGCACTAAATACATTAGGATGAACCATTCCAGCTCCTAAAGTTTCAACCCATTCATCATCTACTTTTACATCCACCTCAAAAG
>JAZKSW010000011.1:0-14927 GCA_036625875.1 Minisyncoccota bacterium | reverse complement strand
CCGGAGCCGAAGAAAACAAAACTTGTCGCCCTTTTTGTGGTAAAGCAGGTGATATTCTTAATGATCTGCTAAAGAGTGTAGGTATTAAGAGGGAAGAAGTTTATATTGCCAATGTATTAAAGGATCGTCCGCCCAACAACCGTGACCCCAAACAAGAGGAAATAGAAGCGTGCACTCCTTATTTGGAACGTCAAATTGAGATTATAGAACCCAAAGTCATAGTTGGTCTGGGAAACTTCGGAACGAAATTTGTGATGAGTAAATATAATTTAGAGGGAAAGATCGAAGGTATTAGTCAAATTCACGGAGAAGTTTACCCCGCCAACACCCTGTTCGGATCAATTAAAATTGTTCCAATGTATCACCCGGCGGTTGCTACTTACAACGCCAATATGATTGAAACTTTAGAAGAGGATTTTGAAGTATTAAAGGAATTTAAATAAAATGTATGTAATCTGTCATTATTCCGAAATTGGGTTAAAAGGCAATAATAGAGATTTTTTTGAGAAGAGGCTAGTAGGTAACATTGAACAAGTAATAGAAGGAGACGTCCGGCGTATCTCCGGACGTCTTTTAATTGAGTTGGACGGAGCAGAAAGTAAGGAAGAGGTTAAAAATAAACTTAAGAACATTCCCGGGGTTGCTTATTTTGCTTTTGCCTATAGTGCTGATCAAAATATTGAGTCAATCCGAAAAAAGGCTGTTGATATCTTAGAAGAAGAGCAGTTTAACAGCTTTAGAGTTACTACTAAACGTTCCAACAAAAGATTTGAGTTAACCTCTCAAGAGATTAGTGAGAAGGTGGGTGCTAAAATAGTGGAAGCTTTTGACAAGGAAGTTGATCTTGAAAATTATGATCTTAATTTGAGGATAGAAATTGTTGAAAATTATGCCTTTCTTTATCTAGAAAGAGTAGAGGGGGTCAGAGGTCTACCGGTGGGGGTAAGCGGTAAAGTAATAAGTTTGCTTTCGGGAGGTATAGATTCACCGGTAGCCAGTTACTATGCAATGAAGAGAGGAATGGAAGTTGTTTTTATTCACTTTTCGAGTTACCCTTTTACCGAGAAAAAATCAGTTGAAAAAGCGGAAAAGATTGTTAATGAGTTGAACAAGTTTCAATTTAACTCTAAACTTTACGTGGTTCCGTTTTCCGATGTTCAGCAGCAAATTTTAACTAACTGTGAAGCCTCTTTCCGGGTAATCCTGTATCGTAGATTTATGCTCAGAATAGCAGAGAGAATTGCTGAACGAGAGAATGCTAAAGCACTTCTTACCGGTGAGAGTGTGGGGCAAGTTGCCTCTCAAACTTTGGAAAATATGAGGGCTGTGGAAGCCGTAGCGAATTTACCCGTACTACGTCCTTTGGTGGGTATGTCCAAGGAAGAGATCATTAATGATGCCAAACAAATCGGTACTTATAATATTTCTATTTTACCAGCGGAAGATTGTTGTCAAAGATTTATTCCGGAATATCCGGAAACTAAAGCTGATTTAAATGAAGTAGAAAAGGAAGAAGAGAAAGTTGAACTTGAAGAGCTGATAGAAGACGCTATTGAAGGAATAGAGGAGAAAGAAATTTAAACTAAATAGGAAAAGAGGCGTCCTTCTAAGAGGCGCCTCTTTTAAATTGGCTTTACTGTTCCAAGTGGATAGTTTGTGTTGGGAAGGCCATGCTTATATCTTCTTCATTGAATTTTTTATGTAGTTTCAAATTGATCTCTTGTTGGGCGGCCAATGCATCTTCGTAATCCGGTGAGTCAACGTAGTAGACGACCTCGAATTTTAAACTTGAGTCTTCAAACTCCGTAAAATATACTCGTTCGAATTCAATTCCATCAATGCTTTTAATAATGTCTTTGACGAGGCTTTGAATTTTTTCCAGAGTTTTGGTACTAGTGCGATAAACAACTCCGAATTCAAAAGTTCGGCGTCTTCTCTCCATCTTCTTATAATTACGTATTCTGGCCTTGGTTAATTCTTTATTGGATATTACTAATTCTTCTCCTTCGAATAAAGTCTTTAGGCGGGTGGATTTTAAGCCGATACTTTGTACGGTTCCCCTATTATTGCCCACCTCAATAAAATCTCCCGGTTCAAATGGCTTATCAAAGTAAATAGAAAAGGCACTGAATAAATCTTCTAAAATACTTCTTAAGGCAAAGGCAATAGCTATACCACTAATACCTACACCGGCTAGCAAACTTGAAATGTTGTAGCCTAAATTGGATAAAACAAGAAGGAGGGCTATTATCCAAAGGACACCTTTGGAAAATTTAATTAATATCTTGATTATCGATGCGTTTTCGTCTTTGCCGTTGGTACGAGCCAAACTCTTGATGCCGTAGGTTATCAAAACATTCAGTGCTTTAGTTATATTGAAAACCACTACAATTAAAGTAATGTAGTAAAGCACGCTGCTGAGTAGTTCGGGAATTTGCAAAAATCGTAGTCCTAATTGTAATGCTATCAATACGTAAAACAGAAGTCCTATGTTTTGAACAGCCTTTACGATTTCATCATCCAAAGCAGCAGTAGAACGTTCAGCCCAATTTCCTAATTTTTTGATAATTATCAACTTAAAAATATAAAGAACAATTAGGATACCCCCGAAAGTGCCGAGAGCCCATAAGTAATCTTGAGTTGTGTTTTTTAAGACGAAGTCTGGCAAAGTAAATGATAACTCAAACATAATTTTAGTTTTATTGTTTATTAGTATATTGTAATATAATGATAAAATGTTGCAACTGAAGAATAAAATTCTATTTTTACTTTTAGGGTTAATTCTACTTAATCTTTTAGCATGGACCGCGGTCTTTCAAAGTCCCTCCGGTTTTTTAGAAGTAAACTTTTTTGATGTTGGGCAGGGTGATTCTATTTTTATTCAAACTCCCGGTCGTCAGCAGATTTTGATAGATGGTGGTCCTAATGATTCTGTCTTGAAAAAATTAAATAAAGAAATGCCGTTTTGGGATCGTAGCATTGACCTATTAATTTTAACTCACCCCGAAAGTGATCATATTTCAGGCTTATTGGAAGTTTTAGATCATTACGAAATTAAATATGTAATGTGGAACGGAATTGATGGAAATACTGCCCGTTATTCTAAATGGAAAGAAGCCTTACAAAAAGAAGGATGCCAGCAGATTATAGCAAAGGAAGGACAGGAATTGAAACTTACCGGTGGCACAATGGAAGTTGTGTATCCTTTCCGTAATTTATGGAATGAACACTACAAAAGAAGTAATGATGTTTCGGTAGTAACCAGATTGAATTATGGCGAGAATGAATTTCTTTTTGCTGGTGATATTTCTAAAAAAATAGAAAAACAAGTAAGTGAGAAAAGGGTAAGGGCTGATGTTTTAAAAGTTGCTCATCATGGAAGTAAAACTTCTTCCTCTGATGAACTTCTAAAAGCAGTGGATCCTGAGGTAGGTATTATCACTGTTGGGGAAAATGATTTTGGTCATCCTCATTTCGAAACTTTGTTCTCGCTGGAAAAATATGGTATAAAGGTATTGAGGACTGATCAAGACGGAGATATCAAAATCCTCTCCGATAAGAATAAATTTAAGATTCTAACTCATTAATTATAAGAATCTATAAGAACAGAAGCTTCTATTTACTCCTTCGCTTCAAAAAGATAAATAATAAATTATTAACTTTTCTCACTTATTCATAATTATGAAAGACCCTAAACAAGAAAAAACAGTTTTATTAATAAAACCCGACGGTGTTAAACGTGGTTTAATAGGTGAAATTGTTTCTCGAGTAGAGGAACATGGTTTAAAAATTACAGCCATGGAGATGATTCAGGCTACTCCGGATCAAGTAGATGAACATTATCCCAAAGATGATAAATGGATTAAGAGGTTAGGAGAGAATACGTTTCGAAGCTTTAATGAGTATGGATTAGATGTAGAAGAAGGTATGGGGACTACAGATAAAGAAGAAATTGGTAAGGAGGTAAGAAGCTGGTTAATTGATTATTTAACTGCCGGTCCGATGGTTAAAATGATTGTGCAGGGTAATCATGCTATCAGCATGATAAGGAAAATTGCTGGTTCTTCTTTGCCTTCGGAAGCTGAAAACGGAACTATTAGAGGAGACTTATCTGTGGACTCAGCTGCAGCCGCTAACAGTGATCAGAGAGCTATTCATAATATTGTTCACGCTTCCGAAGATGAGGAAGAAGCTGAACATGAATTGAAGTTTTGGTTCAGTCCCGAAGAAATACATGATTATGAGAGAGTGGAGGAGAAGGTAATGTTTTGAGTTTCTTGACATGAGTTTTAATAAAAAATTATAATGAAAGTAAGTCGGCGGTGCCTCGGTGGTTTTCTCTGTTATGAGGAAGCCATTAAGGCCCTGCTGAGTATTTTCAGGGAAGAATCTGGCCAACTGCTTTACAATAGGGAGGGCTAAATCAATCTGACCTGCGGGTTAGGTTTGCGCCCACCCACTTGAAACTTTAGGTCCAGAATCTTCCTAGAGAAGGAAGGCAGGGCTATTTAAGAAGTTTAAGGGGTGATTATTTATGTTAAATAATGAAAAAATTGATTTAAGCGATGTAGGAGATTCTGACTCTTCCAGTCCTTCGTTGGAAGAGTCCGCCCCATCTAAATTTCAGCCCGGAACTCCCATTTTGATACGTTGGGTGATAAAATTTTCGGGCGGAATGATCGAAAACGAACGTCAAGCCGATTATCTTTTAATCGGCTTTACTATTTTAATAACTATAATAAGTTTATTTTTAGTTTTTAGTATTTTTAAGGAGTCTCCCCGGCAGGAGCCCTATAGGCCTGATACTAAATATGGAGGGCAGGAAAATCCCGAGCAATTTGAATAATTAAGGGCGGTTTATAAAGTTTTTGTTGCTGCTTATAAATATATGTACAAATTAGAAAAAAGCAGAGGTTTTACCTTAATAGAGTTACTGGTGGTTATAGCAATCATTGGACTTTTGTCCAGTGTAGTGATGGTTAGTTTGGATCAAGCAAGGGGTAGAGCTAGAGATACAAGAAGAATTTCAGAAATAGAACAACTTATAAGAGCAGTGGAAATGTATAAAATTAACAAGGGGGTTTATCCCGGTGAAGGTGACACCGGAGGAGCAGAAATCAGTCCTCGCTGCCCGAGTGACTTTAAAGAAGATTTACAGACCATCGGTTATTTAAAAGCTGTTCCCGAGGATCCCAAGGAAAATTTGGGTTGCTCCGAGGGTAACGTAACCCAAGAGAAATTCTTTTATGCCTGGGATTACGAAGTAACCGCTGAGGGTACTCATTGTATCGGCATCAATAGATTGGAAACAGAGTGGGCAGTAAATTTATTAGCAGATAAATATCCCGATAATGATGGTGATATAAGTAATGGTATTCAATACAGCACGGGAGGAGGAGATTATGGTATAGGTACAGGTGGAGATTTTAATTATTGCTTTGAGAAAAACGACTAATTTTTACTTGACAAGAAAATTATATCGAATACAATAAAAATAGAAGGAGGTGATCTTTACAAGCCCTATAAGTATTGAAGTTCTGAACTTCAAGGTTATTTTAGAGGACTTCGACTTCGTTGGTGCTGCTTTTTTAAAGTTAGCAGTCCTGGACTGTTCCCTTAAACGGGACTTTGACCTAACTTGTTTTAAGTCTAGTCTGGCGAATAGCTTGTATTTTTTATCATTTAGGAGGCAGTAATGATCGTTGCTTCTCCCATATTATTGGGAGCCGTTACTATAGCATTTATTAGTTTTGATTTTGTTTTTTTGGAACATAGTACTGCTTTTGTTAAGGAGCGTCCTCGTGAAGAAACCCTGAGCTTTATTTTTAAGGCGAAGGAAAAGATACCGTGACCGGGTTTCCCGGTCTTAAGCTAAAAGAATATGGGCCGGAGTTCTTAAGGGTGCCAATCAGGTATTCAGGCTACCTCAACAAGCTCTGGAGTTATATTAATGTCGGTGGCAATGAGCTCCGGCCTCTCAAGATTTTTCTGTAACAGATGATATTTTCCCTACTTAGGGATTAATTACTAGGGACTCGCTGGAAATCCAGGGAGTCCTTTTCACTTTTAATATAAAAAAGGACGCCTTTCGGCGTCCCTTTTTGTATGCAGATAAATATTGTTGCAAGTGTCGGGCTGACTGGATTTGAACCAGCGATCTCACGCACCCCATGCGCGCGCCCTGAACCGCTAGGCCACAGCCCGGCTCCTGAAACTTTTTTGAAGAAAAAGTTTCACAAAAAACTTAAACCACTTATTTATATTTTTAAAATTCTTGAAGAAAAACAGATAAACACGGTTGTAGTAATACTATTCCAAAACGTCTTAAGTTTTGGATAATCTTTTAATACAATCAGTACAAGCTTTTATTCTTTTTCCAGCAAAATCCTTATAGGGTTCCTCTTTAATATCATTAGGAATTTGCACCCATTGTAAATTGGGACTTTGAGTTCTTTCTTTGGTCGGATTGTATTTACCACGTTTCTTTTCCCAGTTCTGAGCTTTATTCTCTTTCTTTTTACAAATTGGACATTGATTCATAATTTTATTTGTTAAGATTAACTTTGCTAGTTGATTTTACTTCCATTATATCTTAACAAGGAATTAAAAATTTTACAAGGTTTTGTTTTTGAAGTAGAATGTTAATACTTATGTCAATCCAATTTAAAATTTTCTTATACATAATAATAGTTCTTTCGGCTGTAGTTCATGAGTACAGTCACGGATGGATGGCTCATCTTTTAGGAGATCCAACAGCCAAGAGGGAAGGTCGTTTAACTTTAAACCCCTTAAAGCACATTGACCCATTCGGTACTGTTCTTGTGCCTTTGTTTTTGTTATTCTTCGCTGGAGGGTTTATTGGTTGGGCAAAACCCGTACCCTACAATCCTTATAATTTAAAAGGTAAGTACGGTTCAGCCAAAGTAGGGGCATCGGGACCCGGTTCTAACTTTTTCTTGGCTTTAGTGTTTGGATTAACGGTAAGGTTTCTTTCTCCCGAAAGTGCAATGTATATTCCTTTTATCTGGATTACTTATGTTAATATTTTTCTCGGTTTATTTAATTTAATTCCGCTTCCACCCCTGGACGGTTCCAAGTTGTTAATGGATTTCTTTCCCCGATCCAGGTCATTAAAGAAAATAGGAGGATCCATGGCCGGAGTATTAATAGCAGTAGGGTTAGCAATCTTAATTTTACCAACGCTTTCTAATCTAGTTTATACTTTAATCGTAGGACATCAATTTTTAGGTTTGACGTTTTAAGCATTGTCTGTTAACATACTAGCAGTTGAATAATAAGCAAGTCGATTTAATTACTTGCTACAAATTAAATGCAAGTATTTTATTATTCGCGCGCTCGTAAATATAATTCCAACGCTCTGAAATTCTATTTCCTTGCTCGCATCAAAAATATAAATAACGAATTATTTAATTTTCTCACTCGCTCGTAAATATGCCTACTATTAATCAATTAGTTAGAAAAGGAAGAGATAAGCCGAAAAAATCCAAGAACGCACCTGCGCTTGGGTACGGTTTTAATACGGAGAAAAATAAACCCGTTGAATATGATTCTCCTTTCAAGCGAGGGGTTTGTACGAAAGTTTATACTGTTACGCCCAAGAAACCTAATTCTGCTTTGAGAAAGGTAGCAAAAGTTCGACTTTCTAACGGAAAAGAAATAACTGCTTATATTCCCGGCGAAGGTCATGAACTACAAGAACACTCAGTTGTTTTGGTAAGAGGAGGAAGGGTAAGAGATTTACCGGGTGTTCGTTACCACATTGTCAGAGGAGTTTATGATTCGCAAGGAGTAGAGGGAAGAGTAACTTCTCGCTCTAAGTATGGAGCTAAGAAAGAATAACTTGACCTTAAGCTAAGGATTTGTTAAGTAATATTAAAGCATTTTTTATTTATGAAAAAATACAAAGAAATTGATCCCGATCCCAAATACAACAGCATCAGCGTTGCTAAGTTTGTCAATAAGCTGATGAAGGGAGGGGAAAAATCAGTTGCTCGTAAGTTGATGTATAAAGCTTTCGAGCAAATTAAAGATAAAAAGAATCAAGATCCTTCCGAGGTTTTGGAAGAAGCAATTTCCAATGTTACTCCTCAATTAGAGGTTAAATCAATGAGAATCGGAGGAGCTACTTATCAAGTTCCCAAAAAAGTAGGAGCTAAAAGAGGTAAGAAATTGGCTATGAGATGGTTGGTTGAAGCTGCACGTTCCGGTTCCGCTCAAAATATGCAAGATAATTTAGCAGAGGAGATTATGGCTGCTTCGGAAAAGGAGGGAGGAGCTTATAAGAAAAAACAAGATGAACACAGAATGGCTGAGGCCAATAAAGCCTTTGCACATTTTGCCCGATAATTATGTCTAGAGAATATCCTTTAAATCAAGTTAGAAACATAGGTCTTATTGCTCATATCGACGCCGGTAAAACCACTACTACCGAGCGTATTTTGTTTTATTCCGGCTTGAGCCACAAAATAGGTGAAGTTCACGAAGGAGAAGCAGTAATGGATTGGATGGATCAAGAAAAGGAAAGGGGGATTACTATTACGTCAGCTGCTACTACTACCTTTTGGGAGCCTGAAGGTGGTGATGAAGAATGTCGAATTAATATTATTGATACTCCCGGTCATATTGATTTCACAGTGGAAGTTCAAAGAGCCCTCAGAGTATTAGACGGGGCTATTGTTGTTTTTGATGGAGTAGCCGGAGTAGAAGCCCAATCGGAGACGGTCTGGCATCAGGCCGATGAATATGGTGTGCCGAGAGTTTGTTTTGTCAATAAAATGGATAGAACTGGAGCGGATTTCCGTGCTGCAGTTAATGAAATTAAAAATAAACTTTCTCCTAACGCTGTTCCCATTCACCTTCCCATTGGAGCGGGAGATGATTTTGAAGGAATAGTTGATCTGTTAAAAATGAAAGCTCTTAAGTTCGAGGGTGATTTTGGAGAAGAAATAGTGGAAGAAGAAATTCCCGAAGACATGCAGGGAGAAGCCGAACAAGCACGAAAGAAATTATTAGAAAAAATAGCTGCAGAAGATGAAGAACTTTTGGAACGTTATTTAAATGATGAGGATATTTCAGATGAAGAGTTCGAGAAAGCTCTAAGGAAGGGAGTTATCAATTATGATGTGATTCCCGTTTTCTGTGGTTCTGCTCTACATAATATAGGAGTTCAGCCCTTGCTAGATGCAACCTGTAATTATTTACCTAGTCCCGTTGATTTGCCTCCGGTTACGGGTACTGATCCCGAGTCTGGAGAAGAGGTTGAAAGAGAAGCTAGCGACGATGAGCCATTTTCCGCTTTAGCTTTCAAAGTTGCAACTGACCCTTATGTCGGGTCTTTAACTTACTTTAGAGTTTATTCCGGAACCCTGGAAAAAGGTTCTTACGTTTTGAATACTACTACCGGGGAGAAAGAAAGAATCGGTCGTATAGTTAGAATGCATGCCGATTCCCGAGAAGAAATGGATAAAGTTTATGCGGGTGATGTGGCGGCTACTGTTGGTTTGGAAGATACAAAGACCGGTCACACTCTTTGTGGCGAAGATGACCCGATCGTATTGGAGCAGATAAGTTTTTCTGATCCGGTCTTGTCAGCACGTATTGAACCCAAGACTCAAGAAGATGAAGAGAAGATGGGGGACGCCCTACGTAAGTTGCAAGAAGAAGATCCCACCTTTGAAGTCAAAGGGGACGAAGAGACCGGAGACACAATTATTTCAGGTATGGGAGAATTGCACTTGGAGGTTATTTCTGATAGACTAAAAAGAGAGTTCGATGTTGATGTATCAGTGGGTAGACCGAAAGTAGCTTACAAGGAAACCATTCAAAGTGAAGCTGAAGCTCAAGGAGAATATGTGAGGCAGAGTGGAGGACGAGGCCAATACGGAGATGTTTATTTAAGAATTAAACCAAAGGAAAGAGGAGAAGGTTTTGAATTTATTAATGAAATTAAAGGAGGGGTAATTCCCGAAGATTTTATTCCTGCTGTTGAAAAAGGAGTAAAAGAAGCTATGGATAACGGAATCCTGGCTGGTTATTCAGTGGAGGATGTAGAAGTAACTGTTTTTGACGGTTCTCACCACGAAGTTGATTCTTCTGAGTCCGCATTTAAGATTGCTGCTTCTACTGCTTTCCAGAAGGCAGCTAAAAGAGCGAATCCCGTTTTGTTGGAACCGATTATGAGATTAGAAGTTGTAGTCCCCAAAGATTTCTTTGGTGATACCGTCGGTGACTTGAATTCAAGAAGAGGAAGAGTAGAAGAAACAAAAGACAGGAGAAAAATGAAAGTGATTGACGCTGAAGTACCATTGGCAGAAATGTTCGGGTACGCCACTACCTTGAGATCTTTAACGGAGGGTAGAGGTACTTTTACCATGGAATTTGATCGCTACAAGAAAGTGCCCGATAATGTTGCTAGAGAAATAATTGAAAGTTAAATTTTCAACAAATAAAGGTTGACTTTTTCCCATTATTCCAATAAAATTAAGAAAGTAATAAATTAACTAAATAAATTATGGCTGACGAAGAAAAATTTGAAAGAGAAAAACCTCATCTTAATGTCGGAACCATTGGTCACGTAGACCATGGTAAAACTACTCTTACTGCTGCTATACTTAAAGGATTGAGTTTGAAAGGATTAGAAACTTCCGGAAAAGATATTGATGAGATTGATTCTGCTCCCGAAGAACAAGAAAGAGGGCTGACTATTTCTTTAGCTCACGTAGAGTACGAAACGGAAGACCGACACTACGCTCACATTGATGCTCCCGGTCATGCTGACTACATCAAAAACATGATTACCGGAGCCGCTCAAATGGATGGAGCGATTTTGGTAGTTTCTGCTGCTGACGGGCCTATGCCCCAAACTCGAGAACACTTGCTTTTAGCAAGACAGGTTGGTTTACCCTCCGTGGTCGTATTCTTAAACAAGACTGACCAGGTAGACGATCCTGAACTAATCGAGTTAGTAGAATCTGAGGTTCGTGAACTGCTGAACAAATATGATTATGACGGAGAAAACACCCCAATTATTAAGGGTTCTGCGTTAAAGGCAGTAGAGGAAGCGGATTCCGAAGACGATGAGGAAATACAACCCATTTATGATTTGATGGACGCAATGGATGATCATATTCCTGCACCTGAACGAGATACCGATAAGCCATTCCTAATGGCTATTGAGGATGTCTTTACAATTTCCGGTCGAGGCACTGTTCCTACCGGAAGAATTGAAAGAGGAATTGTTCATTCCGGTGATGATCTTGAAATTGTCGGTTTGCAGGATGAGATTCAAGAAACTACTGCGGTAAGCATCGAAATGTTCAACAAGAGCTTGGATGAAGGGCAAGCAGGAGATAATGTTGGTGTATTACTACGAGGTATTGACAAAGAAGAAATTGAAAGAGGTCAAGTTTTGGCTGAACCAGGCTCTATTACGCCTCACACCAAGTTCAAAACTGAAGTTTATGTTTTAGCCAAAGAAGAAGGTGGACGACATACCCCTTTCTTTACTGGCTATAAACCACAGTTTTACTTCCGAACTACTGATGTAACTGGAGAGGTTACACTTCCCGAGGACACCGAAATGGTGATGCCCGGAGATACGGTAGAAATGGAAGTGGAACTAATTGCTCCTATTGCTATGGAAGAAGAACAAAGATTTGCCATTCGAGAAGGTGGTAAAACCGTAGGAGCTGGAGTGGTAACAGAAATCGTTGAGTAAGCAAACAGTGCCGTCAGGTGAAATGCCTGGCGGCATTTGCTCGCTCAAGATCAACTTGCTAATTTATAATGTTGATCTTCTTTTAACTTTATAAGTTATGGCTGAAGAAGAAAAAACTGAAGATTCAAAGCAGTCCAAGATAAGGGTGAAATTAAAAGCTTATGACCACAAGGTGATTGATAAGAGTGCTGATCAGATTGTGGAGACTGCATCTAGATACGGTACCGAAATTTCAGGACCGGTACCTCTTCCTACTGAAATACACAAGTACAGTGTCAATAGGTCACCTTTTGCTCAGTCGCAGTCTCAAGAGCAATTTGAAATGAGGGTTCATAAGCGCTTGATTGATATTCTGGATCCTTCCCAGGAGGTTATTGATGCATTGATGAATCTAAATCTACCTGCTGGTGTGGACATTGAATTGAAGATGTAAGACTGGTTGCAATAATTCCCTTTTTATTTTATAATACGGAGCAGAAGATGAATAACTTGAATCTAACTTTTTAATATAGGTTTATAAAAAAGGGCTTCGGTTGAACCGGGCTGCGCCCGGTTTTTTAAATAGAAGACTCCTACTTTAAAGATACTATGAAATTTATTCTAGCTGAAAAACAAGGAATGAGTCAGACTTTTGACGAGGAAGGGAACGTGGTTCCCGTTACTTTGGTTGAAGCCGGTCCTTGTGTAGTAACTCAGATCAAAACAGAAGAGAATGATGGTTATACAGCACTTCAAGTAGGATTTAAAGAACAAGAAGATGTTAAAAAACCACAGCAGGAAAAACCCTATAAATATTTAAAAGAGTTTAGAGTAGAGGAAGAGGCTTTAGAAGAATACGAAGTAGGAGATAAAATTACACTTGAGGAATTTGAAGAAGGAGATTCGGTTAAGGTAACAGGAGTTTCCAAGGGAAAAGGTTTCCAGGGAGTAATGAAACGACACGGGTTTTCCGGATTGCCCGCTTCTCACGGAACTAAAGACAAAGAAAGAAGTCCGGGTTCAATCGGATCAGCTTATCCTCAACGAGTACAAAAAGGAACGAAGATGGCAGGACATGGAGGTGCGGAAGTTACCACTGTTAAAAATTTAAAAATAGTAGAAAAAGATGCTGAAGAAAACCTAATGGCTATCAAAGGAGGTCTTCCCGGGCCGGATGGTAATTTAATTGAGATTAGAGAACAATAATATGTTAATTACTACTTATAATCAGCAAGGAGAAGAACTTGAAGAACAAACCAGGTTACCCAAGGATGTTTTTGATGTTGAGATTAACAACGATTTACTACATCAAGTAGTTGTTAGTCAAAGGCAAAATCGAAGACAGTTGTCCGCTGATGTTAAGGACAGATCGGAAGTTTCCGGAGGAGGTCGAAAACCTTGGCGCCAGAAAGGAACGGGACGAGCTCGTCACGGTTCTATCAGATCACCGTTATGGGAAGGAGGAGGAGTTACTTTTGGACCCGATACTGATCGGAATTTAAAAAGAGAAATTCCCAATAAGATGAAGCGTAAGGCATTATTTATGGCCTTATCTTCCAAGGTAGAAGATGAAGAGTTAATCTTGGTTGATGATTTAAGCTTAGAAGAAATTAAAACACAAAAGGCAAAAGAAATTTTAGATAATTTAGAAATTGATGATACTTGTTTAGTGGCCCTTGGCGAGTCTAATGAAAAAGTGTTTAAATCATTGAGGAACTTATCAAAAGTTCAGGTTATGGAAGCTAGGAATTTGAACGCCTTAGAATTATTAAAATATAAATACTTGGTTTTAGACAAAGAAGCAATTAAAATTATCAAAGAAACCTTTCATGAGTGAAGCAGAAGAAATTTTAATAGAACCCCATATTACGGAAAAGGCTACTGAGTTAGCTCAAAAGAATCAGTACGTTTTTAAAGTTAACCCTAAAGCTAATAAAACTGAAGTTAAGAAAGCGGTAGAGCAGACTTATGATGTGGACGTGAAGAAAGTGAGAGCGATGAATGCTCCTCGTAAGAAAAGAAGAAAAGGGCGTATTGAGGGCTACAAAAAAGGATTTAAAAAAGCTATTGTTAAAATACGAGAAGATCAAAAAATTGAAATAATGCCTCGTTAAATTTATAAATTATGGGAGCTACAACACCCGGACAACGTCATAAGAGAAATCCGAATTTTGATAAGCTAACCGACAAAGAGCCCGAAAAGGAATTAACTATTCCGCTAAAGAAAAGTGGGGGTCGTGCTTCCAGTGGTAAAATTTCAGTAAGAGGTAAGGGTGGAGGAGAAAAAAGAAAATATCGTAAGATCAATTTCGGTCAGAAGAAAAAAGGCGTTACCGGTGAAGTTAAAGCTTTAGAATATGATCCCAATAGGACTGCTTTCATTGCTTTAGTTGAGTATGAAGATGATGATAAATGTTACCTGCTTGCTACTCAAGATATGAAGGAGGGTGATGAAGTTATTTGTGCAGAAGAGGCACCCTTGGAAAGCGGAAACAGAATGAAGTTGAAAAATATTCCTCCCGGAAACATGGTTCATAATATTGAATTGCAACCGGGGAGAGGAGGCAAGTTAGTTCGTTCAGCCGGTTCAGCTGCTAAGGTGCTTGCTCAAGAAGGAAAGTATACTCATTTAGAAATGCCCTCTACGGAAATTAGAAAGGTTTTAAAGGAATGTTATGCTTCAGTGGGGGAAGTTTCTAACCAGGAACACCGTTATGTTAAATCCGGTAAGGCAGGAAGATCTCGTCATCAAGGAAAAAGACCCACTACCAGAGGAACGGCTAAGAATCCTGTTGACCATCCTCATGGTGGAGGAGAAGGTAGGACCGGAGTTGGAA
This sequence comes from Minisyncoccota bacterium, assembly GCA_036625875.1. Lineage (GTDB taxonomy): Bacteria > Patescibacteriota > Minisyncoccia > Minisyncoccales > JAZKSW01 > JAZKSW01. Next base: position 374 of record JAZKSW010000011.1, on the reverse strand, counting down.
TTAAACACCCCAAGACTCCTTGGGGGAAAATAGCTCACGGAAAGAAAACTCGCAATAGAAATCACACAGATAAATATATAATTAAAAGACGTAACGAGTAATATGAGCGACGATAAAAAACAACCTTTTGTTAGTGAAAAATTAAAGAAGAAGATTGAAGAAGCAAACAAAGGCTCCGATGAAGTTATTAAAACCTGGAGTCGTGCTTCAACAATAACCCCCAAAATGGTAGGTTATACTTTCGGAGTTTACAACGGACAAAGACATGTACCGGTTAAAGTAAGAGAGGACATGGTTGGACATAAGTTGGGGGAATTTGCCCAGACTACTAAATTTAATAAGCACGGCGGTAAAATGCAACGTGATTTAGAAGA
>JAZKSW010000010.1:0-15207 GCA_036625875.1 Minisyncoccota bacterium | reverse complement strand
AGGCCACCCTCCGTAAACGAAGACAAGGGTAGCCAAAGCTAACATTACGTAATTAGATCCCGTGAAATTCCATGTAAAGCCAAACCAGCTTTGCAACAAAGGGGAAAGTAAAAGAATAGGCAAAGTTAAAGCCGAGGAGACAAAAAATCTCCTCTTAAAATTCTCTGCCATTTTTTTGTGGTTTGTGTGTTTCATGTTACTCCCAGCAATAATCAATTAAATAAGTGACTGATAAAGTTCATTATAATCGATCAATTTCAGTCACCTCATTGTGAAGAACTTTTTTATTATGATAACCCATCTTCAATTAATTGCAAAAGCAAATAAAGAAGGGCGCTGTATCAGCGCCCCTTATTAAGCATATCCATCTCTTTGTTTTTTGTCCGAACTGGTGATCCTATTATGTACTTTCCAAAAATGCTCTTCGCACCAACCTTCACCGGTGTCTTTTCTACCGAAATCAGCCTTTCTTTCACAATCTTCTATGCTACATTTCATTTCTTTACCGCTCTCATCGATACTCAACTTAATACCTCCTTAATTCTATTCAAAGATCAAGTTATCTGTCCGAATTTCTTTTGTAGAAGTTTCTTCGTTCAGTTCAATTGAAGGTTTTGTTCTAAGGGAATTCCAATAAAAGCCAAGAGTTTCTTTGATTACGGTACTTTTCAAATTCAATTCTTGCATTGCCTCGTAGAACAACACATGTTCAAATTCAGAACTACTCAGATCAATGGACCAGAACGGTTCATTGCCGGTAAGAAAGAAAAGTCCTTTCATATTACTGTTTCTAGCTACGAATTCGGCTTTTAAATTCTCCTTAAAGATATAAGCGAATCCACCAACCTTCAAATTATTTGCCTGCACCAAGCCTCTTGCTTCACCCATAATTTTCAAACTGTCACCAATTACGAGATTGTCCAGAATCAGATTACCTTCTATGTCGTCTCGGACAATGACACTTCCTGGAACTTCTTCTTCTACGTCTCTACAACTTAAACTTTTGGGAATACCACCATCGTTACCGAAATTTCCGATCTCAAGATTAGAACCGTTAATTCTAATCCACTTTGAAATTTGTCGTGTTTTCATTCTTACCTCCCACCTAAACAGTAGATTTAGTTTTAGAAGATCTTGTTTACAACTATATTATTTTGCTTAAAGAAAGTCAAATTAAATCCATAGTTTCCTTAATTTCGGCAATTTTATCCCTGGTGGCTTGTTCTCCTTCTTCAATGGCCTCTTCACTGCTTAAAAAATCGTTCCACCTGATATTTCCCACTTCGGGTGTAATAACACAGTCGGCTTCTTCTACATTAGCTAAAGATAGGTGGTAACGTAGCAAATCAAGAGATCTGTTCGCTACTCGGTAAAGATTTAAGTTTTTGCCTTTATCAAAGTCATTGGTCTGTAAGTTGACGGCTATAATCAAATCGGGATCCATTTCACCGGCTGCCTCCACGGGTACGGGCTGTGATAAACCACCGTCGGTCAGCAGCTTATCTTTGTACTCCACCGGTTTGAATATCAAAGGTAAAGAAATACTGGCACGAACAGCTGAAATAACCTTCCCCTTGTTCATTGAAAGGGATTCACCGGTCTCAATGTCAGTAGCTATAACAGAAAGGGGAATGTTCAAATCACTGAAAGAAACATCGCCCAAGTGTTCTTCAATAAAATCACTTACTTTCTCTCCTTCAATCAGACCCTCTCCCCAGGAGGGATCCAACAAAGAAAACAACAATTGCCAATCGGTCTCATTGGCAATTGTTTCAATTTCTTCAACATCCTGCTTGGCAGCATACAAACTTCCTATTACCGACCCCATACTGGAACCGGTTATAAAATCAATTGGAATATCGTTCTCTTCTAAAACTTTCAAGACTCCTATATGGGCTAATCCTTTAGCTCCACCACTTCCCAGGGCTAAACCTATTTTAGGCTTACTGGACATAATCAAATGGACTTTAATTCATAATCATCGGGTGCTCCTTCAATGTAATCTCGAGCGTAATCAACCTGTAACAACGGATCTTTGACATTATGTTTTTTGAATACCGGTTCTCCGTTTTCTTCTCTTATCAAATCCACACTGGCTTGGTCAATGGCGACGGCATCATCCGAAAACAAGAAACCTACGTCTTCGGAAATTATTCCTTGAGCATCAACGGAACAGTCACAAAGTTTAGCAATATTATTAAGGTAGTTCAAGTAATAGATGTTTCCGGAGTGATTATTTATTAATGTACTTGCCGCCTGGGCCAATAAGTCGTCAAAATAAGATACATCCGGTTCTAATGTGTTATGCGGACATTCTATAGTACAAATGGAACAACCGACACATTCTTCTCTGTCTATCTCGGGGGTTCCGTCAACTACCTCAATTGCATTAACCGGACAAACTTGTTCACAGGTACCACATTGCTTACAATCACTCACAACTTCCGGTTGTCCAGATTCATGCTCTAAAGCTTTAGTTTCCTTCGTAACGCCACCCATTCCCAAGTTCTTAATTGCTCCTCCGAAACCGGTACCCATGTGTCCTTTTACGTGAGACAAAACTAATAAATTATCAGCTTCCAGCATTTCTCGGCAAACTTCAGGCTTATAATCCTTGGCTTCTATTCCAACACCATCATTGGAAACAACACAAGAAGCAAGGTCGTTATAACCTCTTTGCTCTATTACTTTTTCATAACCCTCCACCGTATTACGAGGAGACTCATAAGTAACGGGCGTATCTATTAAAATTGGTTTTAGGTTCAGTTCTTTCAAGGCATTTACTACCGGTTTTACGTCTGCAGGAGTAAAAGCAGCCTCATTGCCGGGTTCACCAAAGTGGATTTTCACGTAAACCTCAGAACCGGAAAAGGCTTCTTGAAAGTGAGCGGCGGCTATATCTTTTAAATTTTCATCTGAAGACAAAAAAGAAACTTCATTCATAATGATAGTTATAAATTAAAATTATCGTTTATATTAAAAGTAAACTTATTTTTCTAATCTAGTTCCACAATGAGAACAATATTCTTTATCCAAAGGAGATTCTTGCCCACAATCGGGACAGATGTGTACTATTTCTCCTCCACATTCGGGACAAAAGCGAGCATCTTTTTTCACCGAGGCACTACATTCCGGACATTTATTTACCACCCCTTTCACCGTTCCGGTTACAGTATCTTCCATCTGGTCAACAGCTTCGTTCTCGGCCTTTCTTATTAAATTTCTTTTTACCTTTCTAATTATACGACTTAAAATACTCATAATATTTGATTAGTGAATGCTGCTTTTATTATAGCATAAAATTACCATTTTTAAATATAAAACCCAAGAATTAAACTCTTGGGAATGTAATGTTGCGTTTATTAAACAAAGTTCAAATTAATTTTAGAACTCCCAATGCTAAATTTTAACTATTGAAAATTAGCTACTAAATGAATTTCTAACTCTCAGAAAATAAATTAAGGAGAAAATATGAACGCCTAACGAAAATGCAAGATTTGGTAAGATAAATATTCCAGCTAGTCCTACCTCGGTGCTCATTAGATAGTGCCAAGAAGAACCTAAGCCCAGGATAGCTAGTGAAATATAAGCGATCATAGCATATAAGGCCCATTTCTTCATTTCCCAAAAATTCTTAGAGATAAATGCAAGCAATATTATAAGAGGAAAAACTAACAAAAGTCCTCCTCTTAGGTCATATAAGGTGGTGGTTATTATAATTATCGAATCAAGAAAGATAAGCACAGCTGCAATTTTAGTAATGCCCTTTACTATATTTTTATCTAAAAGAAGAGCAGCGATAACTACACTAATAATTCCACCTACCATAATATCTAATCCCCCCACACCATTTAGTATTAAAAGTAATCCTCCTATCAGAAAAAGGGAAGAAAAAACTCTTTTCTGTAGTAAATTCGAACTTGAAGTCTTGGCTGAAATCCTGGACCAACCTAACCTCTGTTTTTCTTTTGGGTCTAGTAAACTCTTTCCACATCTATTACAAGCACAGTCCTTAGGGTTACAGTTTTCTCTTTCGATTTGTTCATAACCTTCTTGAGTTTGAAAATCATTAAAACATTCTTTACACAAAAGCAAATCTTCTTTTGTATTATAATAACCAACTATTTTACTATCCTTTTTCATAAATTATTAAAAAAATAATCTAAGGAGGTTCAATGAATACTATTAATTCATAAGGAAAGCCATGAAGCAAGGCCTAAATCCAAAGCTATACCCACCAGCAGAGCTAGCACCGAAGTTACGAAAATGAACATTGAGTTCCAACGTGAACGAGAAGTAAGAGAAGTTTGAACAATGTAAGTTAGTGCTTCTCCTTGCTCCTCTGTTTTACCGGGAGTTTCTTCGGCTAATTTAACAAGATCATATTTCTCAACTAACTTTGCTCTTCTTCTTTGCACCATGTAGCGATGCCAGAAGTAAATTATAAAACCGATTGTTCCCGTATACCAAAAAACCTGCACCCAAAAGGGGCTAAAGAAATTAATTACAATAATAGCCCTATAAGCAAGAGTTGCTATTATTCCGGCTAAAAAGAAGAAAACTCTGATCGGTGTTGGATTGGGTTCAGTTTCTTCCATGTTTTTTATTTAAGATGCTGCCGGGCCTGGATTCGAACCAGGATCTGCTAGTCCCAAAAACTAGTGTGTTACCAATTACACTACCCGGCATTAGTTATTACAAAGACCTTCCACCCAACCTGCGATCTTTCTAGTAAAATCAGTACTTTTCTCTAACTTTACTTCTAATAATCCATAATAATCTTTACCAGTATTTTTTCTGTTTGTCTTGGGGTCATGTTTTTTCCAAGTTATTTTGTTTAATTTTTCTATTGGAAAACCAGTTACTTCGGCCCAATGTTTTTGCACTATATCTTTTTTATCCTTAGCGTTTTCGTGTAGATAAATTCTAAATTTAATTCTGTCCTTGGAAATACCACATGCTTCTTGTAGCCACTTTAAATATATCTTTATCATTCTTTCATCTGAATTGGCAAATTTCGTAGCAGCACTATTAGTTCTTCCATTGTGAATCCTCTCTTTTGAACCTTCTGCCCAATATAAAGCAATTCCTGCTATCCATAATTCTCTTTTGTTAATTTCCCCTACTTCTTTCTTGGCTTCTTCTTTTATTTCTTCAGTTTTTCTTTCTCTCTGTTCTCGTATTTTCTTTTGTCCTCTTCCAGCTGCAGCTAATTTCTTCTCAGTTAGTCGCTGTTCTTGTTTTTCAGCCAAACCAACATCTCTTAACCAAAGAGAAAGAGTCGATTTAGCAACGGGAACTTTTTCCAATATCTCTTTGTAAGATAAGCCCCGCTTCCTTAGCTTAATAGCTTTTTTCTTTAGTTCAGGTTTAGCCATAAAACCACGGTTAGTGTTTTATTTATTATATCACCGTGGTTCAAAAATTACAATATTCTATTCTTCACAAATATCAACTATCGCTAACTCAAGTGGTAACTGCGGTATAGAGGCGTATTTCATTTTTTCTTGAGCTTCACTAAATTCTTCCAAGATATCGCTTAGTTCTTCTTTTTCAAGTTGAGAGATTTGCCCCTTTAGCTTTTCAAACTCTTCGTCGGTCAAACCGGAAATTGTGCTTTCTCCTCTACTCTCGGCATCAGTAACTTTTAGGATTAACCCTTTGCGTAGATAATCTACTAAAGCTTTAGTTAGCTCTTCGGAGTCCTTCCCTTTACCTAATAATTCATTAACGTATTTTATAGCTTGTGCGGTTTTTTCTTCTAGTAATAAATCAACGAAATCAGCTACCAGATTAATATCTACAATGCCCAAAAGATCTTTAATATCGTCCGCTTTAATTTTTTCATCAGTATTGGAAAAAGTCAAGACCTGATCGAGAATACTTTCCGCATCTCTAATAGACCCACCGGCATTTAAGGCGATCAACTCCAGAGCGGCATCTTCAATATCAATTTCTTCCTGATCGGTAATTGAGGTCAGACGATTTTTAATTTCCGGTATGGTTAAACGTCTAAAATCAAAGCGTTGACAGCGCGAAACAATAGTGGGAATCATCTTTTGCGGTTCAGTAGTGGCTAGAATAAAAATAGCATGTTCGGGAGGTTCCTCTAAAGTTTTAAGTAAAGCATTAGCCGCTGCCTTTGTTAACTGGTGGCTTTCATCAATTATAAAAACCTTGTACTGCGATTTGGTGGGGGAAAATTTGATTCCCTCTCTTAATTCACGAATTTCATCAATACCCCGATGAGAAGCAGCGTCAATTTCAATTAGATCTACAGCATTACCTTTGGTAATCTCTTTACAAGATTCACATTCGTTGCAGGGTTCTACTCCTTTCTCCTCACAATTGACTGCTTTTGCTAATAAACGAGCAGTAGTGGTTTTTCCCGTACCTCGTGGCCCGGTAAAAAGATAAGCATGAGAAATAGAATCTTGCTCAATAGCATTAGTCAAGGTTTGGGTAATGTGATCTTGCCCCACTACCTCGTCAAAGGTTTCCGGTCTATATTTTCTATATAATGCTAAACTCATACTCCGAAACTTTTTTAAATAAAAAGTTCCACAAAAAAGTTAAACTAATAAAAATCACTTATTAAATACTAAAAACTTATAACCTAAGAAATTCCAAGTCATTCCACAAAGGGCAGCTATAATACCACCGATAACACCCCATACATCACTGCTGAGACCAAACTGAGGACCAATCCAGTTAACCACCACAGAAGCCGATCCAACATTGATTCCCAATCCTACACCACTTACTATTAAAAATTCAGAAAACTCTTTTCCCGCTTCTTCAAAGCCTTCTTTCTGAAAGGTCCAGATCTTATTCCAAAAGTAGGAATTGGTAGTAGCAGTCAGAAAACTTATGGCTTTAAATACGGGATACCAAATACCACCGGCAATTCCCGTAACGGCCATCAATAAGCTTAAAATACCCAAGTCCACCAATGTATTAAGTACTCCCACTTCTACGAATTTAACCAATTGATAAAATACTTTTAAGAACTTCCCCAGAAAATAAGCAACAAAAAGACCGAACAGAAACAAAAGAGGAAAAACAATCAAAACAGACCAAGCTAACTTTTCTACGGGTAACACCGGAAAAGAAGCTGCAGCCTTAGTTTGAAATTCGAGAGTATAAAAAATTATGAGAAAGAACCAACTGGCTACTTCTCCGCAAGCCAAGCTGGTCAAAATCGTTTTTCTACTAGGCATGTTTATGATTTAATGGATCTTATCTTATTGTACAAGAACCAGACCAAAATACCAAACGCTACTAGACCAATTAATACCTCGTAACCGAAATATTTTTCAACAGCAATGCCGGTTTTGGTTAGACTGGTAACTATTGCTCCGGCTATTAATACACCGATAGTGATTGAAGAAAAGGCCTTTTTAAATTCAATGCCGAATAAAAATGCCACCAAGGTGCCGGTCCAGGCTCCGGTAATGGGCAAGGGAATTGCTACTACCAATACCAAACCGGGATAACCGTATTTTTCAATCTTATCACCGTGCCTTTTTCTGGTACGAGCAAATAGCCAAGAAAAAAAGTTATCAAAGATTTTAAAATGAGCAGAAAGCCACTGCGAAACGGGATCCAGAAATAATAAAAAAAACAAAACGGGAACCAAATTCCCTAAAACTGAGATGATATAAGCAATGGGCCAAGAAAGACCATAACTACTTAGAGCTACAGGTATAGCCAATCGTAGTTCTCCGACCGGAGTCATTGCCAATAAAAATGTCATTAATTCAGCCGTCATGTTGTATTCTAATTTTACCACAAACGGCTAAATTTTCAATAAAATATTCCCGGCCCGCAAAGGCCGGGAAATAATCTAGTTAAATGGGAGTTGAAAAATCTCTCCTGACTTTTTCAACCCAATCCGCTCTACTTCTCTTTATATCTTGCATCGTCTTTCTCTTAAGGTATTCTTTTAAAAAATTATACAGAGTTTCAATTGTCTTACTGTAACCATCACCGGGTTCTCCTCCTTCTTTAATAAGTTGCTCCAATATATCAAGGCCTTTTAATAACTCTTTTCCTTGTACATCGGGAGTACAAGTTTCCACCGTTTCAGGGTTATTTTCCAAAAAGTATCTTGCTAAATTAATAGACTTTTTGAGCTGCTCACCACCTTCATTTTTGAAATCAAATGCTTGTTTGTTTTGGAAATACCGATCCAAGTATAGGCAAATGGCGATTAAATAACTACTGTCATTCGTCTTGTTGTTCAACAACCTCAATTTTGAATTATTATCGTGCAACACAACACTTCACCTCCGATTTTTTTACTACCGATATTAAATTTTCAAAAAGCTGTTCACCGAAAAATAAATCTTTTTATGTTGGTTTTAGTCTATAACAATCATTTTTATAAGTCAATAATTTAAAAGTAAAAGTGTTTAAATTAAGAAAGCCTGCTGTGCTCAGCTTGTATTTCAAGAATCCTCTTCCGCTTTTTTAATTGCTTCTTTACTGGCCTTAAAAAGTTCTTTTTCTCTGGTAAAGAAATGGTCTTGTCCTAGCTTCTCAATTAATCCCGCTTTTTTGAACTTCCGTTGAAGAACTGATGATAAACCCGTAAAGAAAACCTGAACATCTCTTTGTTTAGCTTTATTTATAACCTCTTCCAACTCTTCTATTACCGTCATATCTATATCATCCACATTCCTCATTCTGATGATTAAGACTTTCTCTTTTTGAATAGCCTCCTCCAGCTTCTTTCTCAAATCCTCCGTTGCAGCAAAATGTAAATCTCCTGAAAGATCCATAATTACTTGATCTTTTTCTTCGAGTTTACTCGGTTGCATTTGATCGATTTCTTCATCTTCTATTTTAAGGTAGCTATAATTAACATTACTACTGTCCTTCACCAATAGAAGCAGGGAAAATAAAATACCTAGATAGACTGCGTAATCCAAACGCGGAACAAGAATAACCGTGAAAAAAGTAACAAAGAAAATTAAAGTATCAAACCTGGTGGCAGTAACAATTTTTTTGATTTCTTCCCAATCAACCATCTCAAAAGCAATTAGTATGAGAATTGCTCCCAGACTGGCAAAAGGAAAATACTTAATAATCCAACCGAAGAAAACCATAAAAATCAATACGAAAATAACAGCTATTAACTGAGAAAATCTACTTTTTGCCCCCGCCTCATGGTTAATAAAGCTTCTAGTAAATGATTCTCCTCCGGCAAATCCTCCGAATAATGAGCAGGCCACATTTGCTACTCCCAATCTTAAATATTCTTTATTGATATCTTCTTCATCAACCGCTCCCTTACTGTCAAATTCACTCACCGTAACTACCTCCAAGAAACCCAACATTGCTATAGTAAAGGAGTAACTAAGGAATTTTCTTGCTAACGATAAATTCAGTGTGGGGAAATTAAAACCCGGAAATACTCCCTGAAAATCTCCCACCAATTGCACCTCCGCCTCTAAACCGAAGAGGTAAACCAAACCTACAGAGGTTCCTATCGCTAAAAGATAAGCGGGAGCCTTGGTTAGAACCTCCTTTCCTATTAAAACAACAATGATTGTAGCAAGTGCTATGAAAAGAGGAGCTAGGTTTATGCTACCTATATTTACCCCAATTTGGTATAAGTAAGAAATTACATTTCCTTCGTGGATTTGTTCAACTCCCAAGATCCTTGTTAATTGTCCAACTGCAATAATTACAGCAACTCCCGTTATCAAACCCACAATGACAGACCGAGAAATGTAATTAGCTAATTTACCGAAATCAAAGAAAGAAAGAATTATTTGAATAACTCCCACCATTAAAGTCAAAAGTAAAACCGCCCCTAATTTCTCAGGGCCGGTGATTGCTAAAGTTCCAAGAGCACTTGATATCATCAGGGCTACTACACTGGTGGGACCCACTATTGCATAAGCGGAAACTCCCACAAAGGTAGCAGCAATACCTGCTATTACAAAACTGTATATCCCGTACACGGGATTAAAGCGTGCCAACATGGCAAAGGCCATCACAGAAGGAATAGCAATCGCTGCAACCAGTGCTCCTGCCCACAAATCGGATTTAAAAGTATTCAAACTATAACTTGAGACTTCTTGCCGAAGCTTTAACCAGCCAAACTTTTCAGCAATTTGTTCAGCTATTGAAAAATCCACAAAAATTTAAGTCAGAGAGAGGATTCTATTTCCGCTTTTTCCCGTAATGATTTAATTAAATCCTGAATCAATTGGCTACGTTGCTGTTGAGCAACTTGAGATCGGAGTTGTTTCTTCATTGATTCTTCCATTTCTTCTAAAGGAGGCAAATCCTGTTGAGAGCTTATTTGCTTATATGCCTCTTGCATTTGTTTGTCGGTTACCTCTACTTCATCTTGGGGAACCTGTTCTTGCAGGTATTTATTCGTAAGGAGTTGTTCTCTAAGCATTTCTTCGTGTTCTTCTTTGGTAAGACCGGCTGCTTCAAGTTGCTTTTCATAAGAAGTATCTTCACCCAGTGTTTCCTTTAGGTTTTCAATTTCTTTTTTAATTTCTTTATCGCTAACTTCAATCCCTTGTTTGTCAGCTTCTTGTTTTACCAAAACGGTACTTATCATCTGATCAAGAGCCTGTTGCTCTAGCTGTCCTTGGTCAACTTGAGCTCCCGGCTGAGCAGACATTTGTTGTTCAAGTCGCTCAACTTGACCATCAAGTTCTTTTTGATAAATTGATTCTCCGTTAACAGTAGCCACCACTTCTTGATTGTTGGAACTCGACTCACCTAAAAATGAAAGCGCAAACCAACCTCCCGCCACAATAGCTACTACCAAGCCTATGGAAATTATCAATCTTCTTTGGTTGGACATAATAAGTTCTATTTTAATAATGTATATTAGTTTATTTTATATTATCACAAAGAACAGAGAGTTCCAATCGTCCTAAAACAGAACAAGGAACTAATAATCATAATCCTTTATTTATGACCAAAATAAAAATCCGCCCCTATATAAGCGGACGGACTATATGTCCTATTAAATTGTGGTTTATTCGCCCCTATCAGAATTATCTAATCTTCACGCCCAAGACCAAGGAAACTAACATTAACAGAAGTTTCTACTAGATGATGTATACCAGACCATAAGGAATTTGCAACTTCTCCCGGTTCAAAGAACCTCTCCTCAAGTTGTTCAAAAGTTACATCTATTTTAACCGGCCAACTCAACGGTAACTCTTCGACTAAAGTAACTTCATTGACTTGAATGGGAGTTTTAATACTACCCTTAAGCCTCTTTTTTATCATTTCTTTAATCTCTGAGCCAAACTTTTCCCTTTCCTCTTCGGTTAAATTATAAACTTTAACTATACAATTTTTTCGAGCTTCCTTAAGTTGTTCTACCAAAGAACTGGGTACTTTTACATTCTCCTCCTCAAAAGCTTCTATTAAGCCCGGTAGTTCCTCGGAGGGGAATACTGTCATATTGCAAAAATGAATCAGGGCACAATCGTACGAAGTGTTCTTTAACATGGCTTTAACAGCTTCATGAGCGGGTACCAATTCTTTTTTCTTCTCATCAGATTCACACATTGTTAAAAACCTCCTTTTAGTTATTCTACAATTTCGTGCTGTTCCGGAGTCCAAGCTGGAACACAGAACATAAGCATATCCAAATAACCTCGCCAGAAAAATTCTTCTCCTGGTTCTATCATAACAACGTCTCCTTTAGCTGGACCAAATTCCCTTCCGTCAATCACTACTCCGCTCTCGGGAGTAGCACTGAAAATATAGACAAGTTCTCTACACTTTTTATTGACAGCTCTTTTACCTTCTTCTGGGTACCTATCAGTATCCTCTGTCAATCGTCTACTAGTAATCGTAACTTGAGTTATACTAAATCCTTCTTCTTCAAGGGGATATTCTACAGCAAGGGCTGCTTCGCCGATTTGTTTTTGGTCTGCTTCAGAATATTCAAACTTTTTCATTCTTACCTCCCATATTTTATTGTTAACGAAACAAAACTTGTTCTTAATTTAACAATATTTGTCCAAAATGTCAAATTACTCCGGTTCAGTTACGTTTATAACTTTTTCACTCTACTTAAAAACTTGAATTAACAATTTTATTAAGATAAAATGAAATTACTATGACCTTAAAAGTTTACAATACATTAACCGATCAAAAAGAAGAATTTCACCCCCTTAATGATAAGGAGGTAAAGATGTTTGTTTGTGGGCCCACGGTTTACGATTATGCTCACATCGGTCATGCTCGTACCTATGTTGTTTTCGATATGATAACTAAATACTTAAGGCAGAAAGATTACGATGTCTACTATTTGCAGAACATCACTGACATTGACGATAAAATTATAAAACGAGCAAAGAAGAAAGATATTACCCCTAAAGAACTAGCAAGAAAGTACGAAAAAGCTTATTTGAAAGATATGGAAAAGTTAAACGTCAACAGTATTGATAAGTACGCAAGAGCTACGGAACACATTGACCAAATCATTAGCCAGGTAAAACGCCTAAAGGAAAAAGACTACGCTTATAAATTAGAGGACGGCTTTTACTATGACCTCTCAAAATTTGAAGATTACGGCAAACTTTCCGGCCGCACTACTCTGGATGAAGAAGATGCCGTTTCCCGAATTGACGAAGCTAAAGACAAGAAAAACAAAAGAGACTTTTGCCTCTGGAAAGATTCAAAGCCCGAAGAACCTTCTTGGGAAAGCCCCTGGGGAGAAGGAAGGCCCGGTTGGCACATTGAAGACACGGCCTTAACTGAAAAGTACCTAGGCCCTCAGTATGATTTACACGGAGGCGCCCGCGATTTAATCTTCCCCCACCACGAAGCGGAAATAGCACAGATGGAGGCTCTATCCGGAAAGAAACCAATGGTGAAATATTGGACTCACGCCGGTTTCCTTACGGTTAACGGAGAGAAAATGTCTAAGTCCGAGGGTAACTTCATCACCATCCGCGACTTTTTGAAAGATTATTCACCGAGGGTTTTAAGGCTATTCGTTTTAAAATCACATTACCGTTCTCCGGTAGATTACAACGAAGAAGTTTTAAAACAAGTTAAAAATCAAATTGAGAAAATAGACGAGTTCCTAGACCGCTTAAAAGAATACGAACCCCAATCGGAAGGAACAGATCTAGTACAAGAAACCCGAGAGAAATATCGACAAGCGATGGAAGATGACTTTAATACGCCGGAAGCATTGGCCGCTGTATTTGAATTAATTAAAAAAGCCAACAGTGCATTAGACAAAAACGAACTAAACCAGGAGAACAAAAGGAATATTGTTCATTTCTTAAATGAAGTTGATCAAGTTTTTGATTTTATCTTCGTTCAGAAGCAAGAAGTTCCGGATCAGATTAAAAAACTAGCACAAAAGAGAGAAAAGTTGCGTAAGCAAGAAAAATACGAAGAAGCCGACGAATTAAGAAAGAAGATAGAAGAAAAGGGTTATCAAGTGAAGGATACGGATCAGGGAATAAAAATAAGAAAGAAATGAAAATTTGCGATTAACAATTTACTTTGATAAGTTAAAAGTAGAAATCAATAATACAAAACAATGTCTAATAAATCAGATTTAAAAGACAAGGCACCTCCACAGAACATAGAAGCCGAGCAAAGTTTGCTGGGAAGTTTAATGTTGGACAAGAATGCAATTACCGAAGTTGCCGATATGATAGAACCACGAGACTTCTATAAACAAAAGCATAAGAAAATTTACAAAGCGATGACTCACCTTTTTGATAAGCAAGAACCAATTGATGTCTTGTCCGTAGCTAACCGTTTGGAAGAAATGAGTGCTTTGGATCAAGTCGGAGGTAATTCATACTTAACAAAATTAGTTAATAAGGTTCCTACTGCCGCCCATACCAGCAACTACGCCAAAATAGTTCAAAGAAAAAGAATTCTGAGGGATTTAATCAACGCTTCCCACGAAATTTCCGAACTTGGACACAGTGAAAAGGATGATATCGGCACTATCCTGGATAAAGCAGAAGAAAAAGTATTTAATATCGCCCAAAAGAATTTAACTCAAAAATTCGTTTCCGTAAGTGACAGCTTGGAAGATGCATTTGAAAGAATTGGTGAATTATCGGATTCAGATGAAACCACTCAAGGAGTTCCTACGGGTTTTCCCGCTTTGGACAATAAACTGGCCGGTCTACAGGAATCGGACTTAATTTTACTGGGTGCAAGACCTTCTCTCGGTAAATCTACCCTAGCCCTGGATTTTGCTCGTCAGGCAGCAGTTGAAGAAGATACCGCAGTAGGTATATTCAGCTTGGAAATGTCGGCGGAACAAATAATTGACAGGTTTATCGCTGCCGAAGCGAATGTAAATCTATGGAAATTAAGAACCGGTAGGTTATCCGAAAAAAACGATGACTTTCAACGCATTCAGCATGCTTTGGGCAACTTATCGGACGCTCCCATTTTCATTGATGACGCTGCTACCTCCACTATTCTACAAATGAAGGCGATGTCCCGTCGATTAAAAGCTCGTCACAACTTGGGATTGATTGTAGTAGACTACTTACAATTAGTAGAACCGAGAGATACCAGTGTCAGTGTAGTTCAACAAATGACAGAAATTTCAAAGTCTTTAAAGTCTTTGGCAAGAGAGTTGAAGGTACCCGTTCTAGCTCTTTCTCAATTATCAAGAGCAGTAGAAAAACGTCAAAAACAAGTTCCCAAATTGGCAGACTTAAGAGAATCAGGTTCTCTGGAGCAGGATGCAGACGTTGTGTTGTTTATTCATAGAGAGGATAAGTACAATCCGGATACGGCCCGAGAAAACATAGCTGATATTATTATTGCTAAGCACAGAAACGGACCCGTAGGACGAGTAGAACTCTACTTTGATGCTCCAAAAGTTACCTTTCGCAGCATTGACAAAAGCAGAGAAGAAGAATGAATTACCCAAAACCCATTCAAAATCTCATTGATCACTTTACCAAATTTCCGGGAGTCGGCCCCAGAACCGCTGCCCGGTATGTTTTTTATTTATTAAAAACAAGTCCGAAGCAAACAAAAAACTTTCAGCAAGCCCTTTCTAAACTCCACCAAAACACGGACACTTGTAATTTCTGTTTTAAGTCTTACAAAAGCAACGAACAAGATCTATGTAAAATTTGTAGAGATAAAACGAGAGACAGGAGTAAATTATGCATAGTAGAAAAAGAGGCGGATCTACTGTCAATTGAGGAGACCAATGCC
>JAZKSW010000009.1:0-15876 GCA_036625875.1 Minisyncoccota bacterium | reverse complement strand
ATTGTTCAATTTGTTGTTTCTTATCTTCGACGATTTGATCAATTTTATCATTGTACTCGTCTACCAAATCTTGTAAGTCGTCTTTAGCTCTATACTTATCATCTTCGGAAATTTCGCCTTCTTGCTCTTTGTCCTGAATTTTCTTCCAAGCCTCATCTCGCCATTTACGAACGGTCTGACGAGCATTTTCTTTCTTGTCAGACAATTCCTTCTTCATATTTTCCCTACGTTCTTCACTTAAAGAAGGAAAGTTCATCCTTATCGCATCACCACTAACATTGGGAGTTGTTCCCAAATCAGCTGCAGTAAGAGCCTTTTCAATAGGCTCAACGTAATCATCTTCCCAGGGTTCAATAATTAAATCACGAGCTCCTTCTTTTTTAATGGCAGCTAGTTGCTTAAGAGGCATTTTTTGATCAAAAGCTTCTACTTCAATATCTTCAACCATAGAAGGATTAACCTGACCTAATCTCATTTTAGAAGCCTCTCTTTTCAGAAAGTCAACAGCTTTATCAAGTTCGGGTTTTATTTCATCTATAAATTTTTGATAATCCATAATTATATTCAATTAAAAGTAAGTTTGTAATTATGATTTTTAAATTAAGATCTTAAATTATAAGTTCTTCGCTTCACTCAGAACTTCTATTTGCTCATTCAGCAATAATAATAAATACAAGTATTTTATCTATTGCTTCATTCGCAATTATAACACCTTAATTACCGAATGTCGAATTACAACACTCGGTTTAATTGCCTTTGATATACTTCTAAGTCTTTCTGGTTGTATAACACAAAACGAATTAAATCAATATCGATGCTGGAAATTTCATCCACTGTAGTTTTCAAAGCAACAGAAGTTGCTTCTTCAATGGGATACCCGAATGCACCACAGGAAACAGCAGGAAAAGCAATTGAATTAATATTATTTCCCTGAGTTAAGTTCAAAGCATTTTGATAACCCTTAGCAAGTAATTCGGCTTCCGGCTTGTCTTTCCCATAGCGAGGCCCCAATATATGAATTACGTAATCATTGGGAAGTTGATAAGCTTTGGTAATTACTGCTTCCCCGGGTTCAATAGGTGCTTTACTTTGACATTCTTTCTCCAGCTCGGGTCCGGCTGCTTGATGAATAGCACCGGCTACTCCACCCCCCATGGTCAGTTGAGCATTAGCTGCATTAACCACTGCTTCAACATCGGGTTGATTAACTATATCTCCTTGTACCACTTCCAATTCTGTTTCGTAAATTAGCTTTTTCATATTTACAATTTAATCATTAAAGTTTCCAGGGCTAATCTTTTTTTAACGTTGGTGTTGTTAATCAATCGCTTAGTTTTTTGTATCTCTTGCAAAGCTTCTTTTATTTTCTCCAGTGAGTAACTGAATTCATTTTTACCAGTAGTAATTTGTTGTAATAATATTCTTCTCAACTGACTCACCCACAAATTCAAAGTATAATTCAGGTCATCGCTTTTACTTAAGCTTTCAATATAATCAAACCTTTCTCCGTAATTACTCTTAACCATTTTTTTCAGTTGTTCCAATTTTTCTTGATACTGTTCAAACTTATCTGAATCAGTCAAGTCTTTAGCTAGACCGGGCCGCCCTAAACTGACTTCTGCTATCTTCTTAGCTCTTTCTTTATCAACATCTTCTTCTAAAAACTCTTGAATTTTACTACGACTCACCGGGTAAAATTCAATACTTTGAGTGCGGGAAATCAAAGTCGGTGCCAAACTATCTTTTTGCGAAGTAACTAGAATCAAAACAGTGTTTCCCTTCGGTTCTTCCACTGTTTTCAAAAGAGCCGACTCCGCCTCGTGATTCAATAAATGAGCTTGATCAATAACAGCAATTTTGTAAGGTCCCTGATAGGGCTTTTTGGATAAAAGTTCAGTTAAATCTCTGACCTGATCAATTTTAATTTCACCTCCATCGGGTTCAATAATACTCAAATCGGGATGACGTCTCTTCTTTATTTCATTGCACGCCTTGCAAGAATTGCAAGGACGTTTCTCAAAATCCGCTTCACAATTCAAAAGTTTAGCAAATTTTAATGCTAAAGTCTTCTTTCCAAGCTGCTGCTGACCATAAAACAAATAGGCATGGGATACTCTTCCATGCTCTAAAGAACGCTTCAAAAACTTCCATTGTTTTTGATGGCCTAAAATCATTTTTTACTCATTACACTTTTCTTGTAACTATCAAGGTTTTCTAGAACGGTACCAGTACCTTTAGCCACACACAACAGGGGATCTTCCGCGATAAAACATGGAACTCCGGTTGATTGTGCAATTAATTTATCTAAATCGGTTAATTGAGCCCCTCCACCCGACAAAATCATTCCCTTGTCCATAATGTCAGCTGCTAGTTCGGGAGGGGTTTCTCTTAAAATATCCTTAATTAATTGTACAATTTCACCCAACACATCGGAAACAGCTTCACTCACCTGATTAGAAGAAACCTTAACATTCCGAGGTAAACCGGAAACCAAATCTCTCCCCCTGACTTCCAATTCTTTATCTTCTTCTTGGGCAACGGCTGCACCAATCTTCATTTTTATTTCCTCGGCAGTTTGAGTTCCAATTGCCAGATTGTGTTCTTCTTTCACGAAATCAGCTATTGCCTGGTCCATTTTATCTCCTGCTGCTCTCAAAGACTCGGCAGTTACGATACCACCCAGTGAAATTACCGCTACTTCCGCAGTTCCTCCGCCAATGTCAACAATCAAGTGTCCGGAAGAAGAATTAATGGGGATACCCGCTCCAATGGCAGCCAAAATGGGCTCCTTGGCTATGAAGGTCGATTTTGCTCCGGCAGCTTCGGAAGCCTCCACCACCGCTCTCCTTTCCGTAGAAGTAATTCCGGCCGGCACAGAAATAATCAATTCGGGCTTAAAGAAACTAAAACGAGAGGTAGCCTCGTCTATAAAATGCTTTATCATTGCTTGGGTTACTCTATAATCAGCAATTACCCCGTCTTTTAACGGTCTATAAACTCTGATAGTCTCCGGAGTTCTTCCTACCATTTCTTTTGCTTCTTCCCCTACTGCCAAAATCTTATTCTCATCTACGGAAACGGCAACAACAGATGGTTCTTGTAAAACCACTCCTTTACCCGGTACGAAAACCAAGGAATTACAAGTTCCAAGATCTATACCTATTTTTCTAATAAACATGGGTTAATTTTCTACACGTTTAATATCTGCTCCTAATTTTTGAAGTCTTTGCTCTATTTTTTCGTAACCACGATCAATTTGATAGGTGTCCTCAATACTACTTTTACCTTCAGCCATCAGGGCTGCAATAATCAAAGCTGCTCCACCTCTCAAATCAAAACTACCTAAATCTTTACCGTATAAATCACTGGGGCCACCTACTACCACTCGGTGCGGATCTGCGAATAAAATATCTGCTCCCATCCTCGTTAGTTCTTCCAGGTAACGAAAACGTCCCTCGTAAAGTGGGTCGTGTATCAATGTAGAACCTTCTGCTTGTGTAGCAGCTACTGCCCAGGCAGACTGTAAATCAGTATGAAGCCCGGGAAATGGTAAACTTTGAACTTCATCTATTTCTAATTTATCCCAATGGTTTAGTTTCAAGTTTTTACCTTCCAATTCAAAATTAGCTCCTGCTTGTTTTAACTTTTTCAAAAATAATTCTAAGAAGTCTCTTTCTACCCCCTTAACAGTAATTTCGCTGTTAGTTGCCAAACCAGTCAAGACAAAGGTTCCTGCTTCTATCGGATCGGACATGATGGTGTGTTCAGCTCCTTCTAAATCTTCCTTGCCCTTAATGGTGATTTCGTGGTGTCCGGTTTTCACCTCTACTCCCATTTTTTGTAAAAAGGTAAGTAATTGCTGTACAGGATAATCTAAATCAGCTATTTTAATAGTAGTCTCATAGGGAGAAAGTGCAGACAACAAAATAGCATTCTCAGTTCCGGTTACGCTCATTTCATTAAGTACGCAGGTGGTACTACCTTCTCTTTCCTTGGTAAGATTATAAGTTTGACCTTCTTGCTCAACGTTCACCCCCAACTGCTCAAAAGCATCCAAATGAGTATCAATGGGTCTGGCTCCTATTAAACAACCACCGGGAGGCGGAAGTTCTAATTCACCCAATCTCGCAAGCAAGGGTCCGTAAAATAAAACTGATCCCCTTAATTTTTTTACTAAATCTTTTTTAACTTTATCAAGGTTCAAACCACTGGCATTTAGAACCAAAGTTCTCTCTTCGGGCTGTTGTACATCCACCCCAATACTCTTTAAAATTTTAATCATTTTCAATACATCTTCAATTAAAGGCACGTTCTTAATAACACAGTCTTCATCGGTTAAAAGAGAGGCTGCCAAAAGAGGAAATGTAGCATTTTTGGCTCCCCTGACCTCGATGGAGCCTTCTAATTTTTTACCACCATTTATAACAAATTTAGACATAATATGGCATTAATTAACTTCTCTTTAAGAATAGCACACTAACACCCTAAAGTCCACCCGGTATCACCCTTTACTACCACGGTTCATTGTAGTAAAATAAGGTAAGTTATGCCAAATAAACTACACTCATTACTATTCTTATTGTTTCTGATATTCTTTGTTGCCGCCGCTCCTTTGGCCCTTCTTTATTCTGAAGGGTATCGTTATGATTTTGATGACAACGAAGTGGTTAAAACCGGAGGGCTCTCCTTCAAAGTAAAACCTCAAGTCAGAGCAAAAGTCTACTTAAACGGAGAACGAAAAAAGAAGGTTAACGGTTGGACCTATTCAGCTTACATCAATGCCCTACATCCGGAAACTTATGAAGTCAATGTTCAAGAAGAAGGATTCCACCCCTGGAGTAAAAAGATGAAAGTCAAGCAGGGAAAAGTAACCGAAGCCAAGAACATACTGATGGTTCCCAAATCCCCTCAATTGGAGAAAGAAATAGAAAACTTACACTCTTTTAAGTTCGCTCCCAATGATAAAAAACTTATTTATCAAGATACAGAACAATCTTTAAATATTTACAACTTTGAAGAAGACACGACCAAAGAGGTCGGATTCCCCACCTCTTCTTCTATAAAGTGGGGTCCTGAATCGGAAAGAATTTTGGTCAACACTTCCGATAATTATTTCGTATTACATGAAGGCGAAAAAACAGAATTAATTTTGCCTTCCGATGCAAAAGGAATAAGTTTTAACCCCGACGATCCCACAAAAATATTTTATACCCGCAATGAAAAAGAAGGACTATTAAAATTAGATTATAGTGAGGAGGATTCAAAACCCACCCCCACTATCATGCACTATTTGGATTACGAACTCACCCCCGAAGGAATCTTTTGGTTGTCATCAAGTGGTCAGATCCACCAAAGTGACTTCTCGGGAAGTATTCAATCCACTTTGAGTAAAGAAGCGTTACCGATTGAAAAGAAAAACTATAAAATATTAAGAGAGGGCGGAAAAACTTTGATAAAAGCGGGAGAATTATTGTATTCCTTAACCGAAGAAGGAGAATTTAAAAAGTTAGCCTCTGATGTAAACAGAGTGAAATTTTCTCCGCACGTTCAAAAGGCTGCTTTAATTTCAGACTACGAAATCAATGTTGTTTATTTAAACAAGCAATACGGACAACCCAGAAAAGAAAAGTACGATAAAGATTTTATCAACCGCTTCTCTTCTCAAATTGAAAAAGTATCCTGGTTCGGTTCACACCACTTGATTTTCAATCTAAAAAATAGCAACAAAATAAAAATCTCCGGTATAGACAACCGAAGTCAAATCAATATGGTGAATTATCTTAGTTCGGATTTCCAAAATTGGTATTGGAACGAAGCCCAGAAAGCATTTTACTTTTTAAAAAATCAAACTCTTTACCGAAATTCCTTCCTTAATAGTTAAGCTGAAACATAATCATTACCACTAATATAGAATCGCCAAGGTTTATCAGCCCATTCCTCGGCGTAATCTATGCCTATTCTTCGATCAGATACAATCTGGTCTTTTTTAATTTGATCTCCATCCTCCAACCATAATCTCTCACTTTCAACTAAATCTTCACCATAATAGTCTTTGTCTAATCCCATCCAGTCGGTTAATTTTCCGGGCCCGTTACAACAAAGCTGCGATCCTCCCTTACGGTCGGACAATTTTCTAGCTCCCTTATCAACGGGCTCCAAGGCTCTGACTAAAACACACTCCGGGTTTTCTTGGTCCGTGGTAATATTCAACATCCAGTGAATACCGTAACAAAGGTAAATATAAACAAAGCCGCCTTGTTTAAAGGCCACTTTATTACGTTCTGTTTTCTTGCCTTGGTAAAAATGAGCGGCTTTATCTTGCGGACCAATGTAAGCTTCAGTTTCAACTATTTTTCCTTTTTTATCTCCCTTAACCAGTTTTTTACCCAGTAAGTCCTTAGCAACCCGTAAAGTATCCCGAGTATAAAATTGTCTTTTTAATCTTTTACTCATCAAATGAAAAATTGTCTTGTCCTCCTTGCTTCTCTGTAGGATTATCAAACTTGGAACTTTCCACTTTCTTGCAGGCATTTTGAAAATTACAATATTTACATCTCCAATCTTCAATGTTTTCGGGAATGGGTGGTACTTCTTCTCTTTCAATATAATCTTTCAACATATCAAATTTCCCAAGCACTTCTTCTACCATGTCTTCATCGTACTCTAACACAAACTCTTTAATTGCTTGGTTGTTCTTGTCTTCATACAACAAAATACCCTTATCAATATCAAAGTAATGCATGTACAACTGCAATTGTTTTTCATTATCGGATTTGGGTCCATCCAACTTGGAAAAGCTGAAATGTGAAATGGTTTTAAAGTCCACTACATACAATTCATTATCAACACTAACTATGGCATCAGCTCTACCTCCTACATCTTCTTGAGGAGGTATATCTACTTCCAAACCTCGTACTATACCCATACTGGTTAATACACTACTTAAACGCAAGTGAGTGTAATCACCGTAATCAAAAATTCTCATCGCTCTTCCATCGGGTTCTTCTTGAGGATAATCCTTAAACTTAAAGTAAATCTTGCGGGGACACTTACCTGCATCACTCACGTAAAAATGATCTTTATTTCTCTGTTCCGCTTTATCAGCGTAATGTTGATTGATTAATTCTTTTAGCATATTTAGTTAAAGTTATTCTGTTGAATTAAAGCTTTCATAGCCAATACTGCTCGTTTAGGCTCTGAAAAGTTAAAAATATTATTCTTCGTAAGTAATCCTACCCCGGGCTTGGTCATCTTACCTCCAATAAAGCAAGGTAAAATAGGCTTGTTGTAACTATTTTGTGCTTCAATAATAACTTCGGCATTTTTCTCAGCATCAGTCATCGCCTGCAAAGTTTGAATAACAATTAATCCCTCAATGTCTTCTTGTTCCAATAGGGATTCAATAGCCACTTTGTATCTTTCCGAAGAAGCATCCCCTACAATATCCAAAGGATTTCTTCTTGAAAAAGCGGGGTCCATTACTTCAGAATCATCAAGTTTATCTAAAGTTTCTTCACTTAACTCAGCTAATTGCACTCCGTACTTTTCACACCAGTCGGTAGCCATTACCCCACAAGCACCTCCGTTGGTCACAATACCTATATTATTGTCACAAGGTTGTCGTTCGGCCAAGGTTAAAGAAGTTTGCAATAACTGCTCAATAGTGTGAACCTGAAAGATACCCGCCTTCCTGAAAGCTGCTTCGTAAATCTCAGCATCACCCGCCAGGGATCCGGTATGAGAACCAACTGCTTCTTTACCTTTCGTAGTAACTCCAGATTTTAAAACTACAACCGGTTTTTCTTTAACAACTTCCTTGGCTTTTTCAATAAACTTTTTACCCTTCTTTACTCCTTCTATATAAAGAGCTATTGCTTTAGTTGCGTCGTCTTTCTTAAAATGACTTAACAAATCACGAACATTTATATCCGCTTGATTCCCGAAAGACACCAAACTTGAAAATCCATACTCTTCCGCCAAGGACTTATCTATTACAGAATCTATAAGAGCACCGGATTGAGATAAAAACGCTACGGACCCCTCCTGAGGTGTAGCCGGAGCGAAGCTAGCGTTCAAATTAGTAGAAGGAGATATTATCCCCAAACAGTTAGGTCCCAATAAAGGAATATTCTTTTGAGATAATATTTGCTTAACTTCTTCCTGTCTCTTCTGGCCTTCTTCTCCACTCTCTGCGAAGCCGGCAGAAATTATAATAACACTGCCCGTATTTTCCGGTATCTCTTCAACTACTTCGGGTACTATTGCCGCCGGTACAGCAACTATAACCAGATCAATTTTCTGATCTATATCTTTAACGGATTCATAAGTATCTTTCCCCAAAACCTCATCTCGATTGGGATTAACAAAAAAGAGATTTCTATCACTCTCCATCAAGTTCCGACAAAGTTCAAGTCCAACTGAATCTTCCTTATCGGTAGCTCCTATTACTGCAACTGAATTGGGGTCAAAGAGAGAATTTAAATCCATAAACCTTGAGAATTAGAGAATAATTTTAGGGTCAGCTATTTTAAAACTACTACCCTTGGCAAATACAGGATTAAAATCAACACCCTGCAACTCTTCATTTTCAACTAAATCAGAAAGATTTACTAACAACTCAGCCGCTTTATCCAGATTTACAGAAGGATAGTTTCTAAATCCTTTTAAAACTTTGAACGCTTTGATTCTTCTAATCATCTCCTCTGCTTCTTTCTTACCAACGGGAGTTATGCCGAAAGAAACATCTTCCAAAACTTCAACAAAAATTCCTCCCAAACCGAACATTAAAACCGGCCCGAAGGTTTCATCCTTCTTCATTCCGTAAACTAATTCTAAACCTTCTTCTTGTTCTTGGATTACAATTTTGGATGACTCTAATTTATCAGCTTTTTTCTCCAAGTACTCGTAATTTTTCTTTAGTTCTTCTTTATTTTCAATGTCCGTTTTAACTAAATCTTTTTCTGTACGATGTAAAATTTCCGATGAAATAACTTTTAATACTACAGGAAAGTTTTCAATAAACTCCAAGGTTTCATCAAAAGATGAAACACTCTTTGACTCAGAAAGAGGTAAATTGTATTCTTTCAGTAAACTTTTTGTTTTTTCAAAATCTAATAACATAAATAGTCCCTATACAACAGTTCTAAAGCTTTTAAGTTTTACTGAGAAAGTTTACTACCTATAAACTCTGCAAAATCCACTAATCTTCGTGCATATCCGTGTTCGTTATCATACCAAGCTAAAATCTTAACCAAGTTTTTATTAGCCCGCGTAGAACGAGCATCTATCACAGCCGAATGTGAATTCTGCTTAAAATCCATAGATACCAAAGGTTCATGTTCCAGGTCTAAAATTTCTTCTAGGTCTCCTTGAGCATACTTCTCAAAAGTTTCGTTTACCTCTTCTTTCGTAACATCCTGCCCCAATTCAAAAACAGCATCCAACAAAGATACCACGGGAGTGGGAGCTCTAACTGCCATTCCGTCCAACTTACCGTCCAATTCCGGAATAACCTTACCAATAGCCTTAGCTGCTCCGGTAGTGGTAGGAACTAAATTTTCAGCAGCAGCTCTGGCTCTCCTTAAGTCTTCTTGAGGAAGATCAAGAAGGCTCTGGCTGGAAGTATAGCTGTGTATGGTGGTCATGAAACCGTTGTCAATACCGTACTCTCGGTTCAAGACATCGGCCACGGGCGCTAAACAATTGGTAGTACAAGACCCCATATCTATTACTTCATCATCCAAACTAAATTTATCCTCATTAACTCCCAGAACATAGGAGGGGATGTCGCCACCTTTGCCGGGAGCTGAAATTACTACCTGCTTAGCTCCAGCCTCTCTGTGTTTCTGAGCATCCTCCAAATGTCGAAATACACCTGTACATTCCAAAACCACATCAACATCTTTTTCATCCCAAGGAAGTTGAGAAGGATCTTTTTCGGAAAGAAAATCTATTTTTTCTCCGTCAACAATTAAATTATCGCCGTCATAACTAACTTCTTTTTCGTAATTACCGTAAACAGAGTCATGCTTAAGCAGATGAACAATAGTATCGGGAGCAGCTAAATCATTAACGGCTACTACCTCCAACTCGGGGTTTTCCAAAGCCATCCTAAGACTGGGGCGACCTATTCTGCCCAGACCATTAATTGCAATTTTAGTAGGCATAATTTTGATTGAGGCGAAGAAAGTAATTACTTGTATTTATCTTTCTCCGCCGAATGAGTGATTAGAAGATTCTGCCGCAAGGCAGATTCTTATGGTATAAACGTATTATAGATCTAAAAGTTTTTTGATTTTCTCTTTTTCGAAGCCTACAATTACCTCATCTCCTATCTCAACAACAGGAACTCCACTCTGCCCGGATTTCTTTTTCATTTCTTCCAAAGCTTCTTCGTCCTCCGAAATATCAACATCTTTAAACTCAACATCATTCTGTTCTAGAAATCTTTTCAGGGTAACGCAATAAGGACAGGTAGGTGTAGAATAGACTTTAATTTTTTTATCAGTCATAATGTTGTTTTGGTTAGCAACTTCCTCCACTGGAAGAGTTACTCGTACCTTCAAGTTCTTCTTCACATTCTGCGGGCTTGTCCTCAAATCCGGAACAAATTGCCTCTTTATAAGCATTAGGATTGCCGTACTCGTAAACTGCTTGGCTTTCCACTCCGTTTATGAACAAAGTAGGTGAAGCAGAGACACCTCTTTCACTTGTAACGCTTGCGTCTTCACTGAGATAATCAGCTCCGCTTCCTTCAACACAGCTCGTTACCGAGGCAGTGTTAAGACCTGCATTTGAAATTGCGTCTTCCCAGCAGTTTCCTTCGCTGCCACAATTTTCATTAACGTAAGTAGCGAAATCAAACCACTTGCTTAAGCCTTGGTTCTCTATCACACAGAGTTCTCGTTTATCTTGGGTTACCTCTTTGGCTCCGTGCAAAGAATCAAAGCTACCGTTCTGTTCAGAAGCAATGAAATTAACATTCCAATCTACTTTATCACCTAAGAGTTCATAAACCGGTTTCATTGTATTTTCTGCCTGGTTACCGTAAGGACAGAACGATTGTACGAATAACTCAACTTTCGGAGTTTCCTTTTGAGGAATCTCCTTGTTCTGATCCTGGCTACTCTGGTCTTGTTGATCTTGGTTCTCATCAGTCATTTCATAACCCTGAGGAAACAACAAAGAACCGTCTTTAGTCATGTAGGAATTATACTTCTGACCACTTACCTTTAATCCAATCTTATATAGCGAATCAGTAGTAGTTACGTTTTCGACGGTTGCATTTTGCCCTTCACCCATAAGGTTGTTATTAATGAACTGAGTTGCCTTGGTCTTGGCTTCCTCTGCTGAAAGTTCATTGGTAGAAAAAGCTGCTCCACCTTGATAGAAATAGAACAATCCACCAATGAGAACCAACACTGAAAGCAACAAGCCAAGAATTACGTAATCCTTTTGAGTGTCATTTAAATCAAACATAATTACGAGTGAGTGAGAAAATTAAAATGAATCTTGGTTATTTTAATCTTTTTAAGCGAGCGAGTAAATAGAAGCTCCGCTTATAATAAATTTAGTTAGAAATTAATTTTAAATTAACCTTTAGTTGATAAATCTAATAATTTATCCATTACCTTTTTCTGTTTTAGTTTACCTAATGCACCTTCCTTACATGCTTTCTCGGAAAACTTAGTTACTTCATCTTTCCCGGCTCCATGAATCAGAAGAGGAACCGGATCCACGCAATGTCGTTTAAGATCGCAACAGGTAGAATGATCAGCGGTTATCGCTACCAGTGTTTTGTTTAAGTTTAACACCGGTTTAATAGCTTTGTCAATTTTCTCAATAAATTTCTTTTTCCCTTGGTAATTACCGTCTTCAGCCAAATTATCTACCGGTTTAACATGAGTAAAAACAAAGTCGTATTTACCGACATTACGAGCTGTTGCTTCAAACTTAGCCTCCAAATCCGTGCTCGGTAAACCGGTATCACCGGCAACTTCTATTAAATCCATACCTATGAGTTTTCCAACTCCCTTATAAAGTGCTCCTCCAGCGATACAAGCAGATTTAAGTCCGTACTTTTCCGAGAAACTTTCAACGTTTTTTAACTGACCGGCTCCCCGTACCAATAAATAATTACCGGGCAACTTTCCTTCTTCTTCTCTCTTTTTGTTAAAAGAATGATTCTTTAAAATATTATGAGCTTTTTCTAGGAAATCATTCAACACTTCCGCAGTAAACATTGCTGCCTCCGAGTCTTCTTTTGGTTCTATTCTGTTAACTTCAACTTCGGTTTGATGAGGATCTCCGTTGGTAATTGCAGCGGATAATTTTTTATCGGATCTCATTATCAATCCTGCTCGATGACCGTAAGCTTTCTTGATTAAAAACTTCACTCCCTTGATTTCAATCTCCTGCAAGGCATCTACTAACTCTTGGGTTTCAGAAATTCTTCCCGCTCTTCTGTCTTTAATAACGAGTTCATCATCTACGGTTCCAAAGTTGGCTCGTAATGCTACATCTCCTTCTTGAAGATTCATTCCGATTCCCGCCACTTCGTAAGGACCTCTGCCTAGATAATCTTCTTGAGCATTATAACCGAATAAGGCAAGGTGGGAAGTATCTGAACGGGGGTAACCCTGATCGGGTAAGTAAAAGGTATCCACCAAGCCGGTTGAGCCTTGCTCGGCAAAACTATCAAGATTGGGGGTAGAAGCTGCTTCTAATGGAGTTTGGTTCTGCAATTCCGCAATAGGACGATCTCCCAATCCATCTATAACTATTAATGCTATATTCATATTTACGAACGAATGAAAGAATTAAATAATTAGTTTATTTATATTCTTAAAGTGAGTGAGAAAATTCAAGGTTCTGCTTGCGAGGTTCTTATAGTTCCTCTTCTATTCTTAGTAACTGATTATACTTTGCTACACGCTCCCCTCTGGCTGGAGCTCCCGCCTTAATATAATCAGCTCCGATACCTACGGCAAGATCAGCGATAAAGGGATCACAAGTTTCACCGGAACGATGAGATACCATAACTTCCCAACCAAAAGATTGAGCCAATTGAGCGGATTTAATTGCTTCCGTTATCGTACCCACCTGATTGGGTTTTAATAAAAGAGTATTACAAGCTCCCTTATTATTAGCTTCCTCTACCCTTTGAGCGTTACTGGCCAACAAGTCATCTCCTACAATATTAATTTCGGATCCTAACTCATCTGTAATTCCCATAAAGCCCTCCCAATCTTCTTCGGCAAACGGATCTTCTATGCTGATTAAATCATATTTTTCAATAAGTTCTTCATAAAACTTAAGAAGGCCTTCTTGTGTAAAAGTAGTTCCTTCTAGATTATACTCTTCTTTTTGGTAAAACTCGGAGGCGGCCGAATCAAGACCCAAATCCATATTGTAATCATTTCTTTCAATGGCTTCTCCTATTAAGTCTAGTACGGTATCGGTCTTCCTCAAAGGAGGTGCGAAACCACCTTCATCTCCTACATTGGTAGCCAGACCATCGAACTTATTCTTTAAAATCTTTTTCAGGGTGTGATAAACTTCCGAAGCCTTTCTTATTTGTTCTTTAAAGTCTTCCTCGGAAGGCAATATCATGAATTCTTGAATATCCAAACCGTTTCCGGCGTGTGTTCCTCCGTTGATAATATTAAACGACGGCCGAGGTATTTGAGCTTCCGCATCAAACTCATCCGCAATCAATTGCCAGACGGAAATTCCCCTGCTAGCTGCTTCCGCTTTACAGGCAGCTATTGAAACGGGCAAAATTGCATTTGCACCTAATTCCGATTTATCATTACTACTGTCCATTTTTATCAACTTCTCGTCCGCTTCCACAAAAGAAACTTCCTTTCCCTCTAATTCTGAAGCTATCTCATTAACATTCTCAATTGCCTGCTTAACTCCCTTACCGTGGTAGCGATCACCTTCATCTCTCAATTCTAAGGCCTCATACTTTCCGGTAGAAGCTCCAGAGGGGGCTTTGCCGTAAAAAACACCGGCCTCGGTTGTTAATTCAACCTCAACGGTAGGATTTCCTCTTGAATCTAAAATTTCACGCGCCTCTATATTTTTTATAATCATATTAATTAAATTTTATTCGCAAATAATCTTAATAATATTATCTTGAGTGGTTTTATAAGACCTGTCGGGACCTCCCGAAAGAATAGCTCGTACTTTAGTGGTATTGGGGACATCTTCACAACCTGTTGTTTCTTTCTGGCATAGATAATCGGCATCAAAGTAGTAGCTACCTCCCCATGAATCTTCCGGTATTTCTTTTAAATAGGGACCGTCCCATTCAGAAAAAGCTCCATCCGTACATTTTAGACCTGCACTACAATCTTCCAACAATAGCTCAACATGACGTACACAGGGTTCCCGAGAAATATGACCGGGATCCATTCCCGTTTCGTCGTATAATTCTTCAATACTTTCTTCTATTTCTTTTAAATCGGTCTGTGTCTCTTCTATTTCATTGTTTCTTTCCACTTGACCAAGGCGAAATTTAATTAAAATACCACCTAGGATCAATAGAGCTATCACCAACAATAATTCCATAATTGTTAGTCCTTTATTCATTTTGCAGGTATTGATGAACACCCAAAGCGGCTTTTGCACCTTGTCCGGCAGCTATCACTATTTGTTTGAATTTAACATTCGTCACATCGCCGGCCGCAAACAAACCTTCCGTTTTAGTGGCTCCGTTATCTCTATCTACAATGATTTCATCTTCCTCATTGAATTCAACTAAATCATTGACAAAAGCAGTAGCTGGCTGCCTTCCGATTTCAATGAAGATTGCTTTCACTTCCAGTTCTTTTTCTTCTTCGGACTCTCGATCTTCATAAACTACCGATTCGACAAATTCTTCTCCTTTAATTTCTTTGAGCTCGGCATTAGTTATTACTTCAACGGAGTCTTTTCTCTCAATGCGTTGCTGGTTGATTTTATCAGCTTTAACCTCCGGTAAAAATTCTAAAATAGTTACGTGCTTGACATATTTAGATAAAAACAAGGCTGTTTCAAAACCAGCATTTCCTCCTCCCGCTACTACTACTTCTTCTCCCTTGTAAACCGGACCGTCACAAACCGCACAATAGCTAACCCCTTGACCGATAAGTTTCTTTTCTCCGGGAACTTCTAAGGGTCTGGGGTCAGCTCCGGTGGCTATAATCACCGATTTGGCTTCTAGCTCTTCTTTATCGGTCTGAATAATAAAATGAGAATCTTGTTTATTAATTTCATTAACTTCCTCCATCTTTATCTCAACATCGAATTTTTCCAAATGTTGTTGCAGTCTGCCAATTAAATCGGTGCTGGGAATTTCTTTCAAACCCGGGTAATTTTCAATAGGAACAGCCTTGGTAGCTATTTGACCTCCTATCTCTTTGCTGACAATTAATGTATCCAATTGTTGCCAAGCAGCATAAATACCGGCACTGATTCCGGCCGGTCCTGCTCCAATAATTATTAAATCACGCATAATTAATAACTTGAGGTATAGCTTCTATTAGATCAGTAGCTAATAAACTTGGACCTTTATCTTCAGCTACCATTTCCCCCGCTCGTCCATTGATAAAAGCAGCACCTTGAGCAGCGGTAAAGGGGTCATTTCCTTGAGCCAGCAAACTTCCACAGATTCCCGCTAAAACATCTCCGGTGCCTCCCGTAGTCATATAAGGGGAGCCCGTTTTGTTTTTCACCACTTTGTTGCCGTCGGAAATAATATCATTCTCTCCTTTTAGCAAGATAACGTCTTCCAGTCTCAGTGCGGTGTCTTTAACTACTTTTACATCGGATTCTTTAATGGGTTTATCGGCTAATTCCATAAACTCCCGGGCATGAGGGGTAATAATAACG
>JAZKSW010000078.1:0-2503 GCA_036625875.1 Minisyncoccota bacterium | reverse complement strand
GGGGATCGGAACTTATTTCCCCCGATCCGTTGCCGCCGGGAACTGTTTATACCGTCGGTGAAAAAGAGGAAGGGCAGGCCTTGATAAGGATAGAGTGTAAAGCCATGTCCGGTAATGGCAAGTTAAAGATTACGGGAACTAACAAAACGGATATCAAGAACGAAGTAAAAACAGCTCGGAACTACATCAAGGCTAATAGCAAAAGAATGCTGCCCGAAAACAAGTCTTTCGACGGCATCGATTTACACATACAGCTTTCGCCCCTATTAGGTGGGGAGCTAGGTGGTTCCTTCGGTATTGCTGCGCTTGTGAGTATTTTATCGGCTATGTTCGATCAATCGCTGATAGAGGGACTAGCTGTGCTTGGAGACCTGTCTATCGGTGGGGTAGTCGGTAAGGTTCAAAACTTGGCCGACAAAGTGCAGCTGTTGTCCGAAAACGGAGCAAAATCAGTCTTTCTTCCCTTGGAGAATTCAAAGGATATTCCGAATATACCACAAGGCCTGTTAAGCGATACCGATCCCAAATTCTACGACGAACCGCAGAAGGCTTTTACGAAGGCGTTGTTGAATGGGTGAGGTTTTCTAAGTGGTACTTTAGTTGAAAAACTCTAGGGTTGAGGTGAAGGTTGGATTTCAAACTAAAAAATTATTTGTTTAAAAAAATCTGAAATAGCACTGTTTTGTGCTAAATTTTCAATTTTCTCTTCGGCATCAGAATAATCCTCTTTTACCCCAGCTACCGATTCTAAACTTTCTCTCCAGGCTACAGTAATAAAGTCACTTTCCTTTTCTCCCTCTCTGTTTAAAATATAACTCTGTTTTGACAAAAGATAACTATTCTTTCGATTAATATTCTCCAGAGTTTGTAGCGTGTGGCCCGTAGATTCTCTATGCCCAGAATTAAATTTTTCCTTTATGTCGTCAGTAAATTTATGTAGCGAGTCTTTATGTTCTTGGTTAGTGTCTGTGTCCGTCATGACTACCATTCTTGTATTTGTTTGGGATAGATAGGCTGCAAAATGAGCAAAGGCAGTCTTTAAATTGGGTTTTCCGCCCTCTGATTTAATAAGGAATTTTTGTCTATCATATCTCAGGAAGTTCCTGACATATTCCGTTTCTTTATTATTTAATCTTTCATATTTCACCTCTTCTCCCTTGAATGTAGCATAATGAATAGTATTGTCATATTTTTCTAGAATATTCTCAAAAAACTTTATATCATTTTTGCCTTCACAAAAAACGGCCGTGTCTTTCATTAAACACCTCTTAGATCAATACTTAGTTCTTTAAGGTGTTTTTTCGCTTCTTTATAATTAAATTTTTCGGCGAACCCGCCAGGTTTTAGTTGGAGAAGATTAAATTCTTCACGTAAAAAATTCTTCTCCCCTTTATCCAATTCTTCACCCAGTAATTCGTTTATGAAGTCAGTATCATGTGTTGTTATAAACAGCTGAATACTTTCCTCTTTCGCCAATCTTATTAGAAACGATACAACCTCCTTAATATAGCCGGGGTGTAAATGGTTTTCAGGTTCTTCAAGTAATACTATATTGATGTCTTTGTCCCCACTAAGCTTCCATAAAAAGCCTATTATGGATTTAAAACCGCCCCCCATAAACTGAAAAGGTACTGAATATTTACCTTTATCATCCTCGAAGACAAGAGTTTCAAGATTGAAATCTTTTAAATCTTCGACAATATTCTTTTCCTTTAAAAAATCTTCAATATTATCTATCCTAACAGCATATTTTTCCTTATCTATATCATTAATTGATAGGCTTGCATCTTTAATAAAAGTTAACTCCTTTCTCGTCGGAGGTGTTTCGATAAAAAATCCTGGATTTCCAAGTGGAGACGGGAAGTCAAGTAGCCTCATTATAAACCTTTCCTCGTCTTCGACATTATCCCTAATCAATTTCATTTCTTTCAGTTCATTCAAGATAACGCCTCTTTTATCTGATATGACTCCTCTGCTTTTTTCACTGGGGTAAAAGAAGGGATAGTTATTATTATCAATTGAAATTACCATGAAATCATCTAAGGCTTTTTCCACCTTTTCTAATTCCAGGTGCTTTTTCAAAATTTCCTTTAGTTTTTCAGCGATATTACTTCTGGATTCTTTTTCCTCCAAAATATTTTTTTCGCCTCCCCGAAAATACCAGGGGGTCCCAAGGTAGCTTTCTAACAAACTTGCGTAACCTTGTATGAAATATTGAAATATATGGTCTTTTCTAGGTGGTTTAATGTTCAGTTCTTTCTTCTCTTCAAACAAACTACCTCTAATGCGGCATTGACTGGAATTTCTGTTTATTATTTCACTGAAGTTTTTTTTAAAATCTTTCAACGAAGAAGGGTCACCGAATAAATTAATTGCTTCTAATAAAGATGTTTTTCCCGTGTTGTTTCTACCTGTAATGATATTTATCGAGCTTGGTTTCAAGTTAAGATAATCTATTGCCTTGAAACCTTCAATTTTCATCTCATCCAGTAATTTAACCATT
>JAZKSW010000077.1:0-2585 GCA_036625875.1 Minisyncoccota bacterium | reverse complement strand
CATTGCCACTATCCCTAAAATGCCGGTGGTTCCCAGCAAGCCCAGCATTTGCGAAGCGGAATTCCTGAAATCAATGGTCCAAAAGTTGGAACTGCTTATTGCTTCGGGTTTGAATAGATTATAAATGGAATTGAAAGTACCCGGACCGGTTCCCACTAAAGCTCTGAATGCTTCTTGGCTGCCGGTAATTATCTGCTTGCTCATGTCAAAGGCGGTCCGAAAGCGAAGAGATATTTCCGGATTCAAGCGAGGCTAACCCGGAATAACGGGCCTGATTAAAACAAAACTGAATCCGATCACCAATAAAACTACGGGGACTACCACCCAGCTGTCATTAACTCTTCGAGAAGTTTGCAAGAAAATAATCAAAGCAATCATTCCCCCCGCCAAGCCGGCCCAAACCACCCAGTAATTAATTATTATCAAAAGCAAAACGCTTAAAACTCCGAGGACGGTTAGGCCAATTCTGAACCAAGATTTTTTCTTGCTCCAAAACAAGGCTATTACCAAAGGCACAACGGATGCCATGAGCAATCCCAACGAGTTAGCACTACCCACGGGATTAAAAGACCGGGCTTGGGTAAAATTCCAGGGCAAGGTAAACAGCCCCCAAACTTGCAAGAAACTATACAAACCTACCAGCGAAATTGATCCCAAACTTAAGTATACCAATTTCTCTGCCTGTTCAACGGAATTAAAATAATTTATCACCAAAAAGAAAAACACTGCCAATGTTAACCAAGTTAGGAGACCGGAAGAAGCCAACTGCACCGGCCCAAAAAAACTTTGACTCGGACTCCACGATAAAACAGTGGAAATACCCAACACTATAACCAGGAACAAAACCAAGTAATTTAAGGAGGTTCGCTCAATTTTTATCTTTGCTCCCACCAAGGCCTTCAACACAAAAGCGGACAAGCCGATCATGGTCAGTAACACCAGCAGAGCTTGCTTGTGAAAGTCCAAGGAACCAGCTCTCAAAGGCAAAAAGAAAAGCGGTATTAAAAACACTGATAAGTAAATACTGCTTTCGATAATTTTATCTAAAATTTTAGAAGAAGATTTTTGTTCTGCCATGGTTTTTAATTGCTTATTTTATTACTTGTATTATACCAAAAACAGCCCGAAATACAACCTTAATAACCCGTTATATTTTCAGAATGACGTAGGCCTTTTTATAATACCGTCGTAGTTCCAGATGCTTACCAATCCGTCCGGGCTATAAATCACTATACCTTTCTCCGATGAAACTACTGTTGCCGGAGACGGGGCAGACCAAATTGTTTTCCGTAGTAAACTTCTCACATTCCTTACATATATAATAACCTTCGTTCCCGCACCCCACACACTGCTTCGGATACAAAACATCAAGCACAAAATCTTTCATCTTCTTAAGCACACCCGTGCTGTGCTTTTTGTTTGGTTTATTCATGATTTAGTCTTTCAAAGTCAGTTTCCGCCGCCTTGTAATCTACCCAATTTTCTACAACCTGCTTGCATTTCTCCTCGCTTCCAAAAAAAGTCCAAGAAAAAATCTCTATTAATGCTATCCAAAAATCTGTTCTTGCCAATGTAAGTAGGATAAGTGGACCAGGGATATTGCTTTAATTTTTCAAGTACTCTCTTTTTGTTTTTCACCTGAAACTGCTTCCAACCCGGCTCCCACTGCTCATCGATTTCTATGGACACTGACGTATAGCGCTGAGAGAGTGAGCCTCTTCCATCATAGCGGTTATTGAAATAAGTGCTATATCCTCCCAATTTCTGCATGTACCTTGAAATGCCACCATCAATTATCTCTCTTACTATTAAATGCATGGATTGAGCATTAAGGCGAAACCAAGTAAACCCACTAAAGGTTCTCCTTTTTCGTTGCGTGCGTCCTTCCGCCCGCTCAGC
This sequence comes from Minisyncoccota bacterium, assembly GCA_036625875.1. Taxonomy (GTDB): domain Bacteria; phylum Patescibacteriota; class Minisyncoccia; order Minisyncoccales; family JAZKSW01; genus JAZKSW01. The sequence goes on along the minus strand of JAZKSW010000077.1, from coordinate 686 downwards.
CAAAGGACGCTCCGACCCTCCTTTGTTAGTGCCGGTTATCGTTTCCCAGAGATCTATTCTTGATTTGTTGTTGCAAAATTCAAGTTCCAGACTGCAGCGGCTGTAATCTTGCTTGTCTTTGAAAATCTCCTGGGAACCTACTCCCCTTTTAACGATGTAGTAAATGTTTCCTTTTTTTAAATTATCTTAATTGTCTGGTCATTCTTTTTTCTCAAAGGAGGCTTCAAGCGTCCCTTTGATTCAAACCCACACCCTTCTTTTCGTTAGCTATTATCCTCCTTGATCAAACCTCAGGTTGCCGTCAAACTTGAGGTTACCGTCAAACTGAAGCGAGTTTTTGATCGTTGTAAGAATATCAAAATTCCAAGTGCTGGAAGTAGTAACTGCTCCGCACTGGTCCTCGGCGGTAGCATACCAGCTGTAGGAATTGCCGGGGGTAACCGCCACATCACAGCTGATCCTGGTTCCGCTTGTTACGGAACTGCTGGAACATTTCTGGGCTCCGTCCAAATAAAAGTTTGTGATGAGAGAGTCTCCGTCATCATCAACGTAAGTGCTTAACGTGGTTGTCGAAGAAGAGGCCAAGTCAGCTTCATCGGGAGGAGAAGGGTTAATCGGATTATCAGGAGCGTAGTTAGTGGTAAAGCTCCAAGTGGCGGAAGTAGTAGTGATTGAACCATCATCGG
>JAZKSW010000076.1:0-2661 GCA_036625875.1 Minisyncoccota bacterium | reverse complement strand
TGCTTGAGGCCTCGCTGGATGATGACAAAGAGAACTTACCCGAAGATCTCGATCTAACCGATGTAACGAAGGATATCGTCTCCCTAATAAAAGAAGAGATGGTAGTGGAGTGGAAGCGGAAGGTAAAAGTCCAGCAGAAGATGAGAAAAAAGGTCAAATTGTACCTACTGAAGGAACTAGAAGAGTTGGACAAAAACATTCTGGATACACTCGTAAATAAGCTAATCGAGATTGCCCGGGAGAACTACTATGACTAAAAATGAATTACACATAGGCCAGATTACCCTTCCTTACGAAGTTACCTGGAGCGAAAACCGCTCTACGATAGGTATTGAGCTTACTTCCGATAAGGAATTGATAGTCAAAGCACCTATTACTGCAAACGATGGAGACATTGAGAGGGTTTTAGAAAACAAAAAGCCCTGGCTTTTAAAAAAGCTATCCGGTCTGGAAGAACGAAGCTCTTCGCCCCGAGAGAAGGAGTTTTACAGTGGTGAAAAATTGTTGTATAACGGGAGAAGATATAGGCTAAAGCTTGATTTGAAAGAGACTGACGGGGTAGAGGTCCACCTCAAAGACAATCTTTTTATCATTACTGCGCCAGAGAGTCTTGGTGAGGACCAGCGGAGAAAGGAAATCAAGAATTCACTACTCAACTGGTATAAGAAAAGAGCTAAGAATAACTTTAAAAAACGAACGAAGCGATATGCCCGGAAACTGGACATTGAAAAAGTTGAAGTAAATATCCTGGATTCGAGCAGGAAATGGGGCGAATTGAAGGACGAAGTGATTGCCCTTCACTGGAAATTGGTTTTAGCACCCGTAAAGATTCAGGACTATGTAATTGTCCACGAGTTAGCCCATTTTAAGCATAAAAATCATACAAGTGGTTTTTGGAATACAGTTGGGGCAGTGCTTCCTGATTACGAGGAAAGAAAAAAATGGTTGAGATTAAACAGCGCTAAATTAGAAATTTAGCCGAATACAGTTTTACTAACCGGTACAGTAATAATGACATTGCCACAATACGAAGTGCTTTATGCTTATTAAAAATTGCCCAAAGATATGTTTTACTTTAAAATTTTACAGTATATCTTAATTTATAGGAAATTTTATTAGATAGCTAGATGCCACAAAACCATTTTCCGTTTTAGTGCATTCAAATGAAAGTTATATATGATTAAAATACAAAACTCGAACTTACTCTTATATTTTGTTATTCCAATTTTTGCTATATTCTGTAGCTTTTTTTTGAATATACTAAAAAAGGATAACCCGCAAAGTACTGTAAAAAAAGAAGACCTAGCCGTTGGGCTAGAAATTGGACTAATCGGGTTCATAAATCTATTGACATATAACGTCTCCCTGATAAGTAGAGTTCTTACTTCTGGGAAAAATTTTCAAGAAAAACTTCAGATGCTAGGAGGAAGAATACTTTATTACCCAATATTAATGTTGATTCTCTTAGTCTCCCTGTTCTTAACCTCGTTCTTGGTAAGCAAGTATGGCTGGAACGATAACGGAGAGATAAACAAGACTTTTGGAATAGTTTTCCCTTTAATTATTGGTAGCAATATTCCTCTTTTCACTAATTTTAATAGGAATTTAAAGGGGTTTGTATGAAAAATAGAAAGTATCTTTTCGCTTTCTTAAACATAGTGATACTCTTAGGTACTATCATTTGGTTTATACTAAAATTGGAAATCAATCTCAAACCTATATTTCTAACAACAGTAGTAGGCATCTCTTCGAGTTTAATTGGATTGGTTTTAATTTATGTTATTCAGGAGTGGAGGCAAAAAAAATTTGAGAGTTCTCTTAATATTTTCATATCCCATACATTAGGTGACGAATCTTCTGATGTCGTAAGAAAACTCTATTCTACATTGAAATCAGATAATTATGTAGTATTTGATGCTGCTCTTGACGTTCAAACAGGAGACTATGGGTTAAAAAAAATTGAGGATGCATTAGAGAAGTCAGATATTATGCTATTTGTAATCAATTCTAACAAGGTGCGGGAATCAAAATGGATCTGGAGAGAAGTTGAGTTGGCAATTAGAAAAGAAATAAAGATACTTCCAATAATAGTGGGCGATATACATGTTCCTGACTTTTTGAATGAAAGTATGGTTTTGCAAATCGAAGAGCCCTTTAATGAAAAAACTTACAAGGAGATAAAGCGATCAATACAAGAGTTATTAAATACAGAAGAACAATTGGGCGACAGGAGGGGTGTGGCCAAGAGCCTCCATCAACTAGGGCAGCTTGCTCAATCCCTGGGCAATTACGATGAGGCCCGTTATTACTACGAGGAAAGCCTGGAGATAGCTAAGGAGTTGGGTGACAGGAGGGGTGTGGCCAAGAGCTATGGACAACTAGGTCAGCTTGCTAAAGAGCAGGGAAAATATGAAGAAGCTATTGAATTCACGCTAATAGCTTTGCAAATATTCAAGGAACTGGGCTACCCTGAAGAGAAAATCGACTTAAGTGTTCTTTCAGACATTAAAGAAGAGATAGGAGAAGATGAATTTAGTGATCTACTAGACGAGATTAAAGGAAATTAGATTTTCTTTGCTTTCTTACATTACTGATGCCAAATAGTACTGATAAAACAGTCTCAGCTTTCAAGAGGTATCGAAAAAATTTATAATAATTAAT
>JAZKSW010000075.1:0-2668 GCA_036625875.1 Minisyncoccota bacterium | reverse complement strand
TAAATTCACATTAATAATTGATTCTTGAGTATTTGCTAATCTTGATTAGTTAAAAATAATTTTCTAAACTGCTTGTTGGTAGGTATTGGAAATTCTCTTTGATTTCTTATTATACGCTTCTAAAAGCTGTTGTATTTTTTACTTAACTATATCAAGTCGTCTGATGTAGTAAGCTTGGGAAATAGGATCATGCTCCACTTAAATGCAAAAAAGGAATATTTACCATGCCTAAATTCAGTGCCAATCTAGCCAATGATGCCAGTGCAGTAATCCGTGGCTTCAACTACCAAATTCATATAACTATCGATAGATGGCTAGATCTTGAGGAAGGGGAAATATTGGAGCTTGAAAGGGGCGAAGATATTGATTTAATTGCTTCCAATCTGAAGGAAGGAGAAAATGGGGTTGACCGGACTTTAGAGCAAGTTAAGTCTCTAAAGGAAAATGTTACGCTAAACAACAACAAAATTAAAAAGTTCTTAATTGATTCATTCATTCATTATACTGAAAATGAGGAAATCGATCTAAAATTTTTGTTTACTACGACTGCGAAAATTGGCAGAGAAAAACCCCCCATATATGAAAACGCCCCCCCTGCCTTAAAAAAATGGAAATCTTTGAGAGGTAAAGTCACCGACGAAACATTAAATTTCATGAAAAACCTTAATGAAGCTCTCTTGGCTCTTACGAAACCTACACATTGTAGTCAAGAAGATTGGCAAAAATTCAAAAACTTCCTAGATAGCAAAGATTTACGAGACCAACTTAACTTCTTTTCAAAATTTGAGTGGAGTACATCCCAATCCAAGTTGGACATCAAAACTAACGAATTACAACAAGAAATAGTAAAAAATGATTTAAAAGAAACAGATGAAGGTGCAAAACAACTATTTGAAAAAATATTTTTCTACGTTATTAAAAAACTATCAGAAAAAGGACTGAAGAGACTATCTTTAGACCAATTGGAGAAGCTAGCTAGCTCCCCCTCTCTGAATGAGTTAGATAAGAAAATTTCTTCAGCGATTACACGCATGAAGTCTAACGAAGATCGAATAGACACATTGGAAGAAAGGTTTAGCTCAAAGCTTTTACAACTTGAAGAACTTCTAAACCAAATAAGTACGGAATTTAAAAACCCAATTAAATTTCAAGGAATTTGGGCCGAGGTTGATAGTACAGTACCGAAAATGAGCGATCCCTACTCAAACAGAAAAAAGCTAGTAAAAAAACTAACTAAAAAGATCGAAGATAACACGGTTCTAGCGATAGACGGTGAATTTGGTATAGGCAAAACTACATTAGCCAACTTAATAGCAAGATCATATCGGCAAGAAAAAGAGGAAACAATTTGGATTAGCCTAAAGGATTTGTCTGCGACCAAATCTTTTGCAAAAATAGAAATTCTTGCTAGAAAGTATATTAGTAATAATTTTTCGCAGAAATTATTTGGACGAGGTGTTATAAAAGAATTTTGCAATAAATTAGCAGACAATACCTTATTAATTGTCGATGACTTGCCGGCGATTGATGAAAATGTAGAGTTCAGAAGTTTTTTAGAAAATTTTGTTGCAATTTGTGAGAGAGAAAACATAAGCCTTTTGATGACGCTCGCCAACAAAATCTCTCGTTTCATCGACAAGCCAATTGAAAATATGGTTGAGGTAACCTGTCCTCCCTTTTCAGACAATGAAGCAAGAGAATTATTGCTTTCTTATAAACCTCCAGAAAATTTCTTAGAGAAAAACAGAGTTACTTTTATTAATGAATGGGCCAGCGGGCATCCGGTTCTTTTGCAAGCCATACTTCGATTTCTAGAGAGAAACAATTGGGATATGGAAAAAGCCTCAAAAGGATTTCTTGAGCAGGATTATGTAGGGAAAATTAATGAAAAAACTCTGAACAAAATACTTAATTCTATCGAAGATGAAAATGTTCGGAAACTGCTTGGTAGACTAAACCTGATCCAAGATAGTTTCACATTCGAAAAAGTACAGCGACTTGCTGATATAGAACCAAAAATTTCTGTTCCTCGAATAAAATTCAATCGATTGAAAGGGTTATGGGTCCAAAAACAGTCAGAAGATGAATTTAAGGTCTCATCATTAGTAAAAAAGATTGGTGATGGTTTACTAAATTTGGAAGAATCTAAAAACTGTCATGCTGTACTTGCAGAAGAAATATTAGATAAAAGCCCAATAAATATGCAGGAAGGAGTGCAAGCCCTTACCCATTTTTATGAGGCCGATGAATTTGAAAAAGCTGGTTTGGTTTTATTACAGGCACTGAGAGAGATTTACTCTTACCCCCAGGAAGAATTGTCACAGCTAAAATCCAATTATCCATTAATAATTAGCATCTGGAAGGATAAAGATTTACCTGAAGCAATATCTGAGGTTTTAGAATTACTAATTAGAAGTTATCAGGTAGGGGTATATGAGCGTATAGGAAAGGATTTCGATTCTTTAGCAGAGAATATGAAAAATAAATTAAAGAGATGTGACTTACAACAAAGCCCTGAACTTATCATACCGTCCTTAATTGCACTAACTGTAGGAAAAAAAGCCTTTTCAAATGATATGGATTTATTCTTATCCAAGTTAGAAGATGTTTTGAACTCAAAAGATGCATTAAAAGAAATAGATCGGAAATTGGAACAACAACTATCATC
>JAZKSW010000074.1:0-2715 GCA_036625875.1 Minisyncoccota bacterium | reverse complement strand
GTGTTCGAGAGAACCTTATTGAGAATGGTAGTCAATTACGAACTAAAGGGCAAACTGAAGAGGGTACAGATGTTTATAACTTTTATACTCCGGTAATGAGCAGAAATGATGATCAGAATAATAAACTGGTTGGCTTTGCTCGAGTAACGGTTTCTTTGGAGGAAATAGCTGTTCAGAGAAGGGCTATTTTCAAGTACGGAAGTGTAGTTACCTTTTTGATAACCTTAGCAGGAAGTATAATAGCTTATTTAATTGCAGTAACAGTTACGGGTCCGATTCGCTCTTTAACAAAAGGGGCGGAAGAAATCGGTAAAGGAAACTTGGAACATAGGATAGAAGTTAGTACCGGCGGTGAAACAAAAGAATTGGCAAAAACCCTTAATCATATGGCGGAAAACCTACAAGAGTCAAGAGAGCGGTTAAAAGAAGCTAAGAAATCCTTGGAGGTACAGGTAAAAGCCAGAACAAAAGAATTGAGAGAACTTAATCAGGAATTAGAGGACAGAGTTCAAAAGCGCACTCAAGAATTAAGAAAAAGGGTTAGTGAACTGGAACGTTTCCATCGTTTAACAGTAGGACGAGAAATGAAAATGATAGAACTAAAAGATAAAATAAAAGAACTTAAGAAAAAATTGAAGCAATGTAGAGAGGAAAATAATTCCCAAGAAAATGAAGGTTAATCTTACACTGAAAATTTTATTCGCTGTTACGGTAGTAGTGGTAGTTATTCTAAGTGCTTTAGCCTTTTTAGTTGTAAGTAGTCAAAGGGATTTATTGTACAATTCACAGAGAAATTTGGGGATGGAAGTTGCTAAGTCATTGGATGCAAGGATTGATACCAGAGAAAAAGTAAATAATACAGAAGCTCTTCAGGCAGATACTGACCGAGCAGTTAGGATGAACCCGACACTTGTTGAAGCCTATATAGCTCTACCTCAAAAAGCAAATTTAGAAATAATAGGTTCTAGTAATCAAGAATTAATCGGTGAAGAAGTTAGTGAAAAAAGTCTTTCTGTCTTTCAAGACGGAGAACTATTAACTGAAACGTTTTCCTCGGAGGACCAAAAAATGATGCGTGTTATCTCCCCGGTTTATGTGGGTAATCAAAGGATTGGGGTATACCATTTGAAATTTTCCCTTAAGCAGGCGGAACAAATGATCTCTAAAATTCAGAAGCGATTTATATACGGTATTCTTGCTGTTATTCCGCAATTAATAATAATTCTTTATTTATTATTACGAAGGACCGTACTTAGCCCTATCAATAAGTTAAGAAAAGGAGCTGAAGCTATAGAATCCGGTAATCTTGAATTCAGAGTAGATTTGGATAGAAGGGATGAAGTTGGTATGCTAGCAGAAAGTTTTAACCGAATGGCCGAAAAAGTCAGTGATTTTTACGAAAACCTAGATGAAAAAGTAGAAGAAAGAACCAAAGAACTGGAAAAAACAAAAGAAAAGTTGAAAAATAAAGTTTCCGAGATAAGAAAGACTAAACGAGAGTTAGAAGAATCAAAGAAGAAATTAGAAAAAGCCCAAGAAAGCCTTAAGGCGAAAGTAAAATCAAGAACTAAGAAACTGAGAGAGTTAGCAGAAAAACGAGAAGAGATTATAAGGAGGCGCACTAAGGGCTTGAGAAAATCAAGAAAGGCCCTTATGAATATTTTGGAGGATGTAGAAGAAGCCAAGGATGAAGCAGAACAAGAAAGAGATAAGAATGCCGCAATGTTGGATAACCTTCCCGAAGGTGTGCTTTTCTTTAACAGCGACAAAGAGCTCTCCTCTATCAATCCGCAAGCACGAGAATTCTTTAACATGGAGGAGGCCGATGTGGTAGGTAAAAAATTAAATGAATTAAAAGATAGTCCTTTATCCCAGTTAATAGAATTGACAGGTGAAGACCTTAAGAAGATAAGACGAAAAGAACTTAAATTAAGAGAAGGTTTAATTGTAGAGGTTACTACAGTACCCATGACTCGAGCTCAAAAGATTGGGACTTTGGTGCTAGTTCACGATATTACCCGAGAGAAGAGAGTTCAACGCATGAAAACTGAATTTGTTTCAGTAGCTGCACACCAATTGAGAACTCCTCTGTCGGGCATCAAATGGACCTTAAAGATGCTTTTGGAGGAAGAACTCGGTGAATTGAACGATCAGCAAAAAGAATTTGTTGAAAAAACATATAAGAGTAACAAAAGAATGATAAGCCTGATCAAAGATCTTTTAAATGTGAGTCGTATTGAAGAGGGTAGGTATGTTTATGAGCCTGAGGTTACTTCTCTAGAAAATCTTGTGAGAGAAGTATTGGGCAACTTGGAAGAGGAAATTACCAAGGGAGACATTGAATTGGTTTTTGATAAACCGGAAGAACCGACATCGGTCAAAGTAGACACGGAGAAAGTTAGGTTAGCCATTAAGAATCTTGTTGATAACGCTGTTCGTTATAGCCCGGAAGGAGGAAGAGTAGAAGTAACTATTGAACAAAGAGAAGAAGAGGTACAATTTTCTGTTGAAGATAATGGTATTGGGATTCCCAAAGAAGAACAAGATAGAATATTCAATAAATTTTTCCGAGCTCCCAATGCTACTCACAAACAAACCGAAGGTTCGGGCTTGGGCTTGTTTATAACTAAAAATATTATTGAGTCGCATGATGGGGAAATTTGGTTCGAGTCAGAACCGGAGGAAGGAACTACCTTTTACTTCACCCTACCCAAT
>JAZKSW010000073.1:0-2728 GCA_036625875.1 Minisyncoccota bacterium | reverse complement strand
CAGGACGGGTCGGCCGGGAAGAGGAAAGGGTCATTTTATAAGGGAAAGAAAAAGAAGTAGCTGGAGAGATTCCAGCTACTCTTCATTATAGCATAGTATTTCGTTTCTGTTAAATCGAAATACTTACATATCCTCTGTACATGGGGTTTAGGGGCGTGCCGGGCAGCCAGCCGGAAGATTTTTCACGAACTTTACAGCAGGCGTGGAATTGTTATTATGAGGAAAAAAGAACAAAGGGCGGGACAGCATGAACTGCCCCGTCCTATAAGTACTACCCCCTGGCGCCAAAGCGGGTCGGATCCTCTTTGGGTTCGGGGAAGTAGGAAGCGGCAACTTCTTTAAAAACTTCATCCATGTGGACTGCCTGTCCGGTGGTCGTCCTGCCCCACCAGTTGCAGCTGTATTGTTCTATGACTATCTCCTCTTGGTCCTTTAACATGCGTGCCAAGTCGTTTGATACGAGCCACCACTCGAATATCTCCGTTTTTCTGTCGTTGCCGCTTCTTCTGCTGTAAACCTTGTCCCAGGTAATGGTGCCGTTTTTCAGCAGGTCGTTTACCAGCAGCGTCTGGTTGGCATAGACTTCGTAGTTTGCCACCAAGCGTGCGTCACTTTTTACTTTATTCATGTTAGTGAGTCGCCTTTCAAAGCCGACACAATTACGGCGAGTCTGGCTTACTCGCTTCTGAGCGAGGCCGCAGCCGGGTCGGACTGGGGTCAAGGAGGAACGGGCTGGAACGTTTAAGCGAAGACGTGTCCTTTACGCCAGGCCGGGAGGCTGCTACAGAATTAATAGTGCGAGTAAGCCAAGCGGTCGTAAGTGAAAAATCTTTAAGGCTGGCGGGGGCTTAATAGGCAATAAGTTTTGTTTGGAAATAAATTTATTCTTAAAATACATTTTATATTTAATCTGACTCGTTTAGCTCCTCAAGAATACCTTGGGGCAAATTAAAGTTTATCATAGAGGAGCTAACAGTTTTCAGTGTTTCCTTAATTCTGCTTTTTTGGTTTGAGTTCTCTAATCTATCCAATTTTCTTTTAGTCAACTTTCTTTTCCCGAAGTATTGGTATTTTTCTTCATGAAATACCTTTTGCCAAAATTTAAGGAAGAAAAGTTCCATTAAAACCTTATATAGCTTCCTATTTTCATAGCGTGAAACTAAATCTATAGAAATTTCCAATTGCTCTTTAAGTGCCAATACTGGTTCAGATTTATAGAAGTAAGATTTCGCTAATTTCACCAATATCAAATGCATTTTTTTGTTTTTTTCTTTATATTCATTTTCTAAATGCTGAAAGTATTCGATTCCAGTATCTTCGTCGAATAAATTTGCAACAACATCTTGGAATAATTGCCAAGATGTAAATTCTGAGATTTCCTTTTCGCTTTTTTCAATAAACTTTATTGCCTCTATTGCCTTTTCTTTACCTTCTTGTTTACTTTCTAGGGCCAAAAGGATAATTTCAAAAAGTGACGGTAACAGCCCTATGTCTATTAAAAAGTAGTCCAAGCGTGATCTATTGTTATCGTGTTTTTTTAATATTTCATTAGGCTTAAAGTCTGCAGAAAGAAAATTTTCACCATTTTCCCGTAAATATCCTGTAGCTAAGAAATGCTTAGAACACTCAAGTATCAGAGAAAAGGCTTCTTTGAAATGGTTTTTGTTTAGTAGGTGTGGGATTGCAAAGTTTCCTAAAGGAGAAATAGCCTTGTGATTATCTTCTTTTCGTGCAATTTTTAAACCGAGTAGGGCCCACTCCCCTGCTTTATCAAAATAACCAAGTGCTCCAGCAATAGTACTCATATGTACTGTGACAAATGCCTTTTCACCTTTTCTATAGTAATCCTCTAGTTCTTCGTTTAGGTCGATGAATATACCTATTTCTGGTTTTGCGTACTCTTCTCCGCTAGGTATTTTTGCTGGAGCTTCACCCGTTGTTATCAAAGTAGTTAAGTAAACCGAAACATGACCGAATGCTTCAAATATCGCCTTCCAAAGGTTTTCCGGTTGAAATTGGTTATTTAACAGTAAATTTAGACCCTTTTCAGCATAGGTGAAAGCTTTTTCAAAGTCGCTTTTTTCAATAAACGCAATTGTAAGCTCTCCAAGCACTTTTACACGATCAAGAGTATAAATATCGGGTCTTTTTTGAGCTAAATCCTCTGCTCTTTGTAGATAATCTAGAGCCTTTTTTTTATCACCATTTTTGGCAGCTACTTTACTGGCTGTCATGAAGCTCTCTATTTGATCCTGGGGCAGAATTTGGTGCGTGAGTTTGGACAAAGCACGATCAAAACAACTATGGGATTCTTGATAATCCCTTTGCTCAACCATCAATTTACCCTTATAAGTATTGATAATAAGAGATGCTGTTTGGTCTTCCTGATATTGTTTTAACATTTGGTTTCCTATTTCGTAAGCCTTTTCATAATCACCAAATGACTCTACCTGTATCTCCATTTTGGCCCTTGCTGCCCTTATTGCCATCAAACTAAAACCCCACTCTTTTGAAACTCGTTCAAGATCATTTAGAGATTTTATTATTGATTCCCAGTTTTGATCCTCTTCATTTTTCTTCTTTTCATTCGCAATTATATTTTGTATTAAAATTTTACTTCCTTCCGTGGCGATTTTATCTTGGAATACCCTATCTAATTGATCTTCGTTCAAAGTAGATATGAGATCCCTCCATTTGTTTAATTCATTAACGTTGTCTATGGTATCCA
>JAZKSW010000072.1:0-2785 GCA_036625875.1 Minisyncoccota bacterium | reverse complement strand
ATCAATGAAGAAATTTCAATGAAGGTTCCCGTCAATTCATTTGAAGTAATGGAAAGTGAATTAAAATCTTCGGGAGCGGAATATTCGGTAGTTAAGTCAATGAAACTTCAATGAATATTTATTTTATCGGTATCGGCGGAATAGGGTTATCTGCGTTAGCTCGTTACTACCTTGCCCAAGGCCACCAAGTAACCGGCTCCGATTTAGAACAATCAGAGATAACCGATGCTTTACAAAAGGAAGGAATCGAGGTCTACATAAAGCATGATCCTAGCAATATACCTTCGGATGTTGACCGCGTAATTTATACTGCAGCCGTTAACGACGATAATGAAGAGCTTAAGGAGGCAAAGAGAAAAGAAATAACAACACAAAGTTACGCTGAAGCACTGGGGGAATTAACGAAAGAGCACTTTACGATAGCAATTACCGGTACTCACGGAAAAAGCACTACTGCCGCTATGGTTGCTTCCATTTTAATAGAAGCGGACTTAGACCCCACTGTTATACTCGGAACCAAGTTCGACCAATTAGAACATGAAAATTGCCGAATAGGAGAATCCAATTATTTGGTTATTGAGGCGGATGAATTCGACAGATCCTTTTTAGAACATTACCCTGAAATATTGACCGTGACCAATATCGAAGAAGATCACTTGGATTGTTACGAAAACTTAGAAAATATTATTAATGCTTACCGTGAATTTACAACTCATTTACCCAAACACGGTGAACTGATTATAAATGGAGACGACCACAATGCTAAAAAATTAAAGCACAAAAGAACTCAAACTTTTTCGCTACAAAATCCAGAATCGGAAAAAATTAAAAATATACTACAAATACCAGGAAAACACAATGTTGCCAACGCGCTGGCTGCTCTTCAAACTGCCCGAGCTTTGGATATTCCCGACGAGGTAAGTTTCAAGGCTTTATCCGGTTTTAAAGGAGTATGGCGACGTTTTGATATCAAAGAGAGAAAATTGAAGGGAAAGAAAATCACCGTTATCAACGATTACGCTCATCACCCCACCGAAGTAAAAGCCACGCTGGAGGCAGCAGATGAAAAATTCCCGGAACAAAAAAAATGGGCTGTTTTCCAACCTCATCAAGCAGCCCGTACCACTAATTTATTCGATGAGTTCGTGAAAACTTTAAAAGAAGTAACCATTGACAAATTAATAGTAACGGATATTTATAAAGTAGCGGGTCGAGAAGAAAAGAAAAAAATAACCAGCAAGGAACTAGTCAATGCAATAAACCAAGAAAACGTAGTTTACGTTCCCAAAGAAAAATTAAAAGACTTTTTATCAAAAAATCTAGAGGGTCAATTATTAACAATCTTAGGAGCGGGTGATATTTACAAATTGGAGCAAGAATTGACAAAAGAGTAGGGTATGACCTTCGCCTTCCCGCATAGACTTCTCTTAGAAGCTCAGAATTAATTCAATTCTCACGAAGCGACGAATGAAAGTGTAGTTGCGGAAGCACACTACAGTGAAGAGGAGCGACAAAGAGATTGTTTAATTATGAGCTTTTTGCAAAGCAAATGAATCAATTTTGGCCATATTATAAAATTATTCGTCAATATTATGTATCTGCTTTCGCAAATACACTACACTCCTCATAATTTTAAATCCGGCTTAAAATTAAATTCGCTAAGTGGATTCTATGCGGAAGAGCGAAGGTCTTAAGTTTTCCACAATTAACTATAGCTGTTTTTTGATATACTACAATAAAGCAATTAAATACAAGTAAAAGGTCAAAACTCTTTAATTATATTTTTAAGCCATGGCTGCAACCACGATCTGGATCATTATAGGTATAGTAGTAGTAGGTCTTGCCATCTGGTACCTGCTTTCGGGCAGTAGCGAAAAACAAGGTCCTACTTCTAAGGGACCGGGTTCCAAACCAGATAAAGGACCTACTTCCAAACCAGGCCAAGGCCCTCTCGGATCAGATGAAGGCCCCGGTCAGGGACCTTCTAAGAAACCTCCAAAGGGACCTTCTCCTGGATCTTCCGAATAATCTTTTCTAGAAAGTTATCGGAAGGTTAAGAATAAAAATTGCCCTGCTTATTGCGGGGCAATTTTTTATTAAAACAAAAAGCACCTACTACCAGATGGGTTCGGTGCTTTGAAATCAATTATTTTTATACTTACGGCCTGACTTGCTCTTCTATTAAATCATTTACCATCAAAATTGTAGCTTCTTTTATTTCGTCCCAATCGGCATCAATCATATCCATCAGTCTTTCGTTGGATTCCATCGTTATGGATTCTTTTAAACCTTCTATGTTGTCATAATCCTTGTTCAATCTGTGATAGGTCATCATGAACATTATTGATTCTGCTGCGTTTCCGCCAAACGTTTCCTTATTGAAAAAGGGTAAAAGATTAATTGCTCCATGTTCATGTGCAAGAACTCTTTCCGTATCATCCAACCACTCTCTGAAGGTTAATGCGCTTTGGTTGTTCAGATCAAAATAGGTAGGATAATAACCGAGTCCTCGTTCTTTCTTTAACCATTGGTCATCAATAATGCCAATAGCCAATACCAACTCGCGAAATCTTCTTCTGTCCATCTCTATTTTTAAGGTTTTCATTCTTACCTCCTTATGGTTTGTTAATGTTATCTTTTTAATATCACATTAGAAAATAAATGTCAAATTAACCTTGATGAAAAGCCCTTAATAAACTATACTAATAGCAATGGGAGAAAACAAAAACATTTTCATAGGAGCGGCCTGGCCTTACGCTAACGGTTCTCTTCATTTGGGACACGT